>NZ_DAIESY010000003.1:0-16456 GCF_027346185.1 Halothiobacillus sp. | reverse complement strand
CAGACAGAATACCGATGCGCCCCGCGCCGAGGTGACCCTGAACGCATCCGAATGAACGGAAATAAACAGATCGGCCTTGGAATTGCGCGCGATGGCAGTCCGTCCCCGCAGATGGATGAATTTATCAGAATCGCGCGTCATTACCGGCTTCAAACCGGGTGTAGCGGCCACCAAATCCCGCAGGCGGCGGCCGATATCCAGCGCTATATGCTTTTCCTTGGTACCCCGATGGCCGATCGCCCCCGGATCCTTGCCGCCATGCCCCGGATCAATGGCAATCACGAGGTCTCGGAAGGTGCCTTGTGTCTGGATTTTCGGCTTGCTGTCGGGATCGGCCGCATCTCGGGCGACGAGCGTGGTTGCCTTGTCATGCGGCAGATCGACGACCAGCCGATACCCCTGACCATCCCCCGGTGGAAGCAGAATCAGACGGGGATTTACCGGCGCCTTGAGATCGAAGACGATGCGCAGATTGTACCCGTCACGAATTCCGACGCGCACATCGCTGACAACAGAGCCTGCGGGCGCGGGAGGGATATTGACTCGATTCATCTCGGTCTGCGTCAAATCCACAACAAGACGCGACGGGTTATCAAGCGTGAACGATTTGTAGTCCAGCGGCCCATTCACACCGAAGACATAACGCGTGTAATCCGCGTGGCGATAATTTGTCGCGGTATTGATCAACCGGGCGGCAAGCACCTTGTCCGGCGCGACCAAGCCAAAGACAGCGGAACTGGAACCCAATACGGCCCCCAGAAACTTCCGCCGATCCCAGGGATTCGAGGAATTATCAAACATGATTTGCCCCTCATCAGCATCTTCAACACATGAACTCACTGAGCAAATCGCTCAACAGTTCTCAAGCGCATTCTGCGCCTGATGAAAAAAAATTCAAGCTTTCTAATTAGATAGAACATCATCCTAAAGCGGAATATAGAAAAAATCAGTGCAGCATATCGGGGAGGAAAAACAAGAAAGCACCATATATTGTGCTTTTGCAAAAAGACAACGGTTGACGAACATCGCCGGATTCTTTTATCTCACCGTCATAATCGGATGAAATAAGGCACGGCCGTCAGGGCGAGGCCGATCAAAACAAGCGCATAAACATTGGTGACAAAGAAAGGATAGATGGATAGAGCCAGCCCCACGACCAGCGGAACCACCGCCCGTTGCTGCTTGGCATACACCAGAAAACCGATGCCGATCGAACCGAACAACAACCCCCAGAGCAACAAGGCTTGATTCATGAACACCTCCGTTGAAATCCCATCATTGCCGGCCTTGGGTCACCGAATTCGACTTCGACAAGCAGAAAGCCAATGGATTCCTTCGTGTGTATTCGCATGCAATCGAACCGTTCGCCGCATGGGGAATTGCTCAACCGGTTCGAGCTGGATGAGCAGATCTGCAGCTGGCAGTTCACCCGCCCCCCGCTCCGGCCATTCGATCAACAGCAAGGCCTGGTCGAATTCATCCCGCAGCCCCAGATCGTCCAACTCCTCCGGCACAGCCAGTCGATACAGATCCAGATGCAGGACACGCCGCGCGGGAAGATCACCCATCGCAATATCGTAGGGCTCGATCAAGGTATAGGTCGGGCTTCGCACAGGGCCGTTCACGCCCATCTGCCGCAAAAAAGCGCGGGAAAAGGTGGTCTTGCCCGCGCCAAGACTGCCCTGCAAGAAAACAAGCCCCGTCAAGGGCGCCGTGTCCGCCAACGCCGCAGCAAGCAGCGTCACGGCCGATTCGTCCAGATTCACGCCGTAATAATCTACAGCAGACTCGTTTTGCGAATCAGGCTTGATGTCACTCATGGCCACAACGACACGTTTGCAGGTGGCAGGTTCATCCGACCATTTGCAATAGCGCGAATCGGCTCGAACAGATCAGTCGCCACGGCACCCCAGGCACCGGATTGCTCGGCCAGAACCTCGCCCGCCAGGGAATGCCAACACACGGCACGTGGCAGTGCTTGTGCCGGAACAATTCCCAAAGCCAGCAAACCACCGATCACTCCGGCGAGTACGTCGCCGCTTCCCGCCGTTGCCAGGGCGGGACTGCCCCGCCCGCACACGCGCAGTTCATCGGGCAGGAAGATCACGCTGCCTGCACCTTTGAGCACACCCAGCATACCGAAACGCTCGCGCAGCGCTCGCGCCGCCGCGAGCCGATCCTGCTCGATCTCGGCCACCGTACAGCCGAGCAAACGAGCGGCTTCGGCGGGATGCGGTGTCATTATTCTCAATGAATTCATGACCGCGCTTGGTGGCAAAAAACCCAATCCATCGGCATCGGTTACCAATGGCAATTCGGTTGCCAGAACCCGAGCAGCCATCTGCGCAGCCCAGTCATCGCATCCCAACCCCGGTCCAAGCACAATGGCATCGGCTTTTGCCAGAAGCGCATCCAGCGAGGTTGCCGCAGCGAGGCCATGCACGATCAATTCAGGACGACCAATCGCCAATGTGGCTGCGTGCTCGGGGTGCGTCGCCACAATCACTTTGCCCGCCCCGACCCGGAGGGCCGCCTCGGCCGCCATGCGCGCGGCGCCCATCATGCCGCGATTACCCGCGACGACCAGCACGGTACCGAAGCGCCCCTTGTGACCATCGCGTGGCTTGGGCGGCAACGGTTCGGCCAACAGCACCAGCTGGACATCCGGCGTTTCCTTCCCGGGTGCAATACCCAGATCGGCCAAAACGATGTGGCCACTCACTGCTGGACCACGACCCGTCACCAAGCCGATCTTCATCGCAAGAAAACAAACGGTAACATCGGCTTGAACCACCAGGTCACCCGCACCCGTATCGGCAATCAAGCCCGAGGGCAGATCGGCAGACAGCACCGCTGCGCCATCATGACGGGCACGATTGACGTACTCGATCCAATGCACCGCCTCGGCACTCAGCGGGCGTTGCCGCGATAAACCAATCCCAAAACCGGCATCAACAATCACATCAAGGTGACTCAGAGCGGGCATCTCGACCATCTCCTGCATCACGACGACATCGGGGCAAACCGTCTTCAACGCCATCCAGGCTCGATGTGCCGCACCGTGCAGCTGCTCCGGCCGACACCATCCAAACAGGGAGACCTGGAACCCTTCAGCTCGAGCCAACCGGGCCAGCACCAGGCCATCGCCCGCATTTTGACCGGAGCCCAGCAGCACGCCGACCGTACGGGCATCCGGCCATTTGGTTTGCAACACCGAAAACAACACCGCACCCGCACGTGCCATCAACTGTTCAGCCGTTTCGCCGCCATCAAATACCGCCTGCTCCAGCGCGCGGATCTGTTCAGACGTATAAAGTGGCAAAGGCGGCTGTATCTTCATCATCAAGCATCAGCGGCGCGGCAGAAAACCGTGCACGTCAAAGGCCCGCTGCAAGGTCGGTTCGGCTCGGGCGCGCGCACGGGCAGCCCCGTCGGCGAGGATGCGATCGAGTGCCGCTTCATCGGCACGCAATTCATGGAAACGAGCCTGAATCGGCTCCAAAAAGGCGATCACCGCCTCGGCTGTCTGAACCTTCAACGTGCCATAGCCCTGCCCGGCCAACCGGGCCTCCAGATCAGGCATGGATTCGCCGGAGAAAATAGACAACAAGGCCAGCAGGTTAGAAACACCTGGCTTGTTTTCCACATCAAAACGAATGTCCGTGTCCGAATCGGTCACCGCGCGTTTGAATTTTTTCAGAATCGTTTTGGGGTCATCCAACAGGCCGATATAACTCAATTCGCTCGGGTCCGACTTGGACATCTTTTTGGTTGGCTCCTGCAACGACATGATGCGTGCGCCCGTCTCGGGAATGAACGGTTCAGGCACCGTGAAAACATCCCCATAAATGTGGTTGAAGCGAATGGCCAGATCACGGGTAAGCTCCAGATGTTGCTTTTGATCAGCACCGACAGGCACGTGTGTGGCCTGATAAAGCAGAATATCGGCCGCCATCAACACGGGATAATCGAACAAACCCACATTGATCACCGCCCCCGCGCGGGTGGATTTGTCCTTGAACTGGGTCATCCGTTCCAGCTCGCCCATATTCGTGTAGCAGTTGAGCAGCCAACCGAGTTCCGCGTGGGCAGATACATGAGACTGAACGAAAATCGTATTCTTCTCGGGATCGAGCCCGCAAGCCAGATAAAGCGCCACGAAGTCGTAACAGCGCGCACGAAAGACCGCAGGATCCTGCCGAACGGTAATGGCGTGCAAATCCACCAGCATGAATAAGGAGTCGTGCGTATCCTGCATCGCTACCCAGTTGCGCATCGCCCCCACATAATGACTGATCAATAATTGGCCGGAAGGTTGAATCCCGGAAAGGACGATGGGTCGTTTGGCGGCAGAAGTCATGGGTCACTCGATCGAAATTCATCTAAAAGGGCGCCAATCATAACAAATCCGCATCCGCAGCCAGAGCAATTAGCAGACACACACAAAATATGCGCAACACAGGCTTGTCACCCATCAGGAATTCCGCTAGTATCTCGCGCCTTTAATGCTATTGATCAATGCACATTAAGCGGTAATTTAGCGTCCGCCCCTATTCGCTTTTAGGAGAATCCCATGGCCCGAGTCTGCCAAGTCACCGGCAAACGTCCTGCCGTTGGCAACAACGTATCGCACGCGAACAACAAAACCCGTCGTCGTTTCCTGCCCAACCTGCACCACAAGCGGTTCTGGGTCGAAAGCGAAGGCCGTTTCGTGACCCTGCGCGTATCGACCAACGCCATCCGCACCATTGATAAAGTGGGCATCGAAAGCGTTCTGGCCGACCTGCGCGCCCGCGGCGAAAAAGTATAACCAAGCACACCCGATCCACCCTTAACCCGGTGGATTGAAAGGAAGAAAACTCATGCGTGATAAAATCAAACTCGTATCAAGCGCAGGCACTGGTCACTTCTACACCACGACCAAGAACAAGCGCACCATGCCCGAAAAACTGGAACTGAAGAAATACGATCCAGTTGTTCGTCAGCACGTGATCTACAAAGAAGCCAAAATCAAGTAATCTGCCCGGCACTTCAGGCCCCAAGGGGCACCCTGAGCAAGTCGATGATACTACAGGCAAATCAGAACCCGCCCAACCTCGTTGTGGCGGGTTCTTTGCCTTGCAATATCAAATAACAACGTCATGCCGGAATTACCCGAAGTCGAAACCACCCGCCGAGGCATCGAGCCTCATTTGCTGGAGCAGCGGATTACGAGTGCCACCGTGTTCGATCCGCGACTGCGCTGGCGTGTGCGCGACGATCTCGCCTCTTGGCTGGAAGGCCGCCTGATCACTCTCGTCTCGCGTCGCTCCAAATACCTTTTACTGCATTTTGAGAACGACGAACGCCTGCTGATTCACCTGGGCATGTCCGGCAGCCTGCGCATCGTGACGGCCGATACCTCTCGCAAGAAACACGATCATTTCGAAGTGAGCCTCACGAACGGGAAGATCCTGCGTTTTCACGATCCGCGGCGATTCGGCGCCCTGCTGACCGATCATGAACAAGCCCCCCATATCCGGTTGCAAAATCTGGGCCCAGAACCGCTTTCCGACGCATTCGATGCTCATTACCTATCCGCACAACTGCACGCACGCCGCCAAGCCATCAAGCCCTGCCTGATGAATGCGGCCATCGTTGTTGGCGTGGGCAACATCTACGCGAACGAAGCGCTGTTTCTGTCCGGAATCCACCCGGCGACACCGGCCAACACGCTCGATCACAACCAGATCACGCGCCTCGTTACAGCCATCAAGAATGTTCTGGCCCGTGCCATTGAACAGGGTGGCACCACGCTCAGGGATTTTGTCCGAGAAGACGGGCAACCGGGCTACTTCAAGCAGACACTAAATGTGTATGATCGGGCGGATCAACCCTGCCGGATTTGCAGCACCCCCATCATTAGAAATGTGCTGGCGCAGCGCGCCACCTATTTCTGCCTCATTTGCCAACCGGAGCCCCTTGCCACAAAACCTCCCGGCACGAAACCTATTGGCACTTGACATTTATCTGGTCTGTGGCAGAATCACGCGCCTTGAAAAATATAACTGATTTACTAATTAACCGACTTGCTCGAGGAGTTTGATCCGTGGCAAATACCGCACAAGCCAAGAAGCGCGTTCGTCAGGCGGAACAAGCCCGTCAACGCAACATGGCGTTACGTTCCCGTGTTCGTACCGAATACAAAAAAGTTCTGAAAGCCATTGCTGCCGGCAATGCTGAACAGGCCAAAACCGCGTACCAAGGTGCCCAGCCTGTCATCGACAGCATGGTCAACAAAGGCATTCTGGCGAAAAACACTGCTGCGCGCCGTAAATCCACACTGGTCGCACGCATCAAGTCGATGTCTGCTGCTGCCTGATTTTTCAGCGCTCAAAAAAAGCCCCGCTCTGTGCGGGGTTTTTTATTTACCTGCGAATTAAGCACGGGGCTCAAAACTCAGGTCGATTACGGGCGGAACACATCAGCTCCGCGCCCATGGATCTCAATTGATTGCGCCATATTCCTTTCGATAGGCACTCATGACTTCGCTGGCATCGGCTAAAGTAGCGTGATCGGCACAAAATGCGATCAAGTCATCAAGACAGGCGATGGTGATGACATCCAGCCCATAATCACGCTTGAGTTCACCAATTGCCGAAAGCGCGGTTTGTCCACGTTCCTGACGGTCCATCATCACGCTCACAGCCACCGCTGTCGCCCCGGCCGCCTTGATCAGCGCCAATGATTCTCGAATCGCCGTGCCGGCGGTAATCACATCGTCGATAATCAGCACACGGCCCGCCAGCGGCGCACCGACGAGGCTGCCGCCTTCGCCGTGATCCTTGGCTTCCTTGCGATTGAACACCCAAGGAATGGCGCGACCTGTTTTTTCTGCCAGCGCGATACTGGTCGCCGCCGCCAGCGGGATGCCTTTGTAAGCAGGCCCGAAGATCACATCGAACTCAATCCCAGAGGCCAAAATCGCTTCAGCGTAAAACTGGCCGATGGCACCCAAGGCCGCCCCGGTTGAAAAAGCGCCCGCATTGAAAAAGTACGGGCTGACCCGTCCGGATTTGAGTGTGAACTGACCAAATTTCAGCGCATCGTGATCGAGCGCGAATTGAATGAATTGCTGACGGTAATCGGACACGGCGAATCCTTGAAGTAGAAACAAAAAATCTACGGGGATTTTGCCAGAAATACACCCGGCAATGGAGATGGCGCACAGAAAAACGCCCGTCACATAGAACGGGCGTTTTCAGGTTTCGCTTCAGGCAACGCTTCAGGCAGACGATTTAGCGAGTCAGCACCAGATTGCCTTCTGCCGCATCGACCACGATCGAATCGCCCGGTATGAATTCACCTTTGAGAATCGCTTGCGCGAGGGCGTTCTCAAGCTTCTGCTGGATGGCGCGCTTGAGTGGCCGCGCGCCGTACACCGGGTCAAAACCGGCTTCACCCAACAGATCAAGCGCCGGGTTGGTGAGTTCAAGACGCAAATCGCGCTCCGCCAGTCGTTTACGCAAAAAGTCGATCTGGATGTCCACGATCTGGCGAATCTGTTCACGACCCAGCGGATGGAATACCACTACTTCATCGATACGGTTGATGAACTCGGGCCGGAAGTGTCCGCCTACGACCTCCAACACGGCAGTTTTCATCGCATCGTAATCATTCGTCCCCGCCATTTCCTGGATGAGATGAGAGCCCAGGTTGGAGGTCATCACGATTACGGTGTTGCGGAAATCGACCGTGCGCCCCTGGCCATCGGTCAGCCGACCATCATCCAGCACCTGCAACAGCACGTTGAACACGTCCGGGTGCGCCTTTTCGACTTCATCAAGCAGGATCACGCTGTACGGCTTACGGCGGACGGCCTCGGTGAGGTAACCGCCTTCCTCGTACCCCACGTAGCCCGGTGGCGCTCCGATCAAGCGAGCGACGGAATGCTTCTCCATGAACTCGCTCATGTCGATCCGCACCATGGATTCTTCGGTATCGAAGAGAAAACTCGCCAAGGCTTTGGTCAGCTCGGTCTTGCCCACACCGGTCGGGCCAAGGAAGAGGAAAGAGCCATTGGGCCGATTCGGATCGGACAAGCCCGCACGTGAACGGCGAATCGCATCGGCCACCGCTTTGACGGCCTCTTCCTGCCCCACAACGCGCGCGCCCAAAGCCTCCTCCATGCGCAGAAGTTTGTCCTTCTCGCCTTCGAGCATTTTGGCAACCGGAATCCCGGTGGCCCGTGCCACGACTTCGGCAATTTCTTCTTCACCGACCTTGTTGCGCAACAGCCGCGGCACGGCCTCGTTTTTTTCTGCCGATTGCGCCTGCTGCAACTGGCGCTCCAGTTCAGGAATACGGCCATACTGCAACTCAGACATTCTTGCCAGATCACCGGCACGGCGCGCTGTTTCAAAATCGATCCGCGCCTGGTCGAGCTGTTCCTTGACCTTCGCACTGCCTTCGACCATCAGCTTTTCGGCTTTCCAGATTTCTTCCAGCTCGCTGTATTCGCGGCTCAGGCGTTCGATCTGTTCTTCCAGATCCGCCAAGCGCTTGCGGCTGGCTTCGTCTTTTTCTTTCTTGAGCGCAACCTGCTCGATCTTGAGCTGGATCAAGCGCCGCTCCAGTCGATCCATTTCCTCCGGCTTGGAGTCGATCTCCATCCGCAGACGCGAGGCGGCTTCGTCGATCAGATCGATGGCCTTGTCCGGCAACTGCCGGTCGGTGACATAACGATGAGAAAGCGTAGCAGCGGCAACAATGGCCGGATCGGTGATTTCCACACCATGGTGGACTTCATAACGCTCCTTGAGGCCGCGCAGGATCGCGATAGTGTCTTCCACACTCGGTTCGTCGACCAGCACTTTCTGGAAACGGCGTTCAAGTGCCGCATCTTTCTCGATGTACTGACGATATTCATCCAGGGTGGTCGCGCCGATGCAGTGCAACTCGCCGCGCGCCAGGGCGGGTTTGAGCATGTTGCCCGCATCCATCGCGCCATCGGCCTTGCCCGCACCGACCATGGTGTGAATTTCATCGATGAACAGAATCACGCGACCTTCCTGCTTGGCGACATCATTCAACACGCCTTTGAGCCGTTCCTCGAAATCTCCGCGGAATTTGGCACCAGCCAGCAACGAGCCCATATCAAGCGACAGCACGCGCTTGTTCTTTAGGTTTTCCGGCACTTCGCCGTTGACAATACGCTGCGCCAAACCTTCGACAATGGCCGTTTTTCCGACGCCCGGCTCCCCGATCAACACCGGATTGTTCTTGGTGCGGCGTTGCAGAACCTGAACCGCACGGCGGATTTCCTCATCACGGCCGATCACCGGGTCGAGCTTGCCTGCCTCTGCCCGGGCAGTCAGATCGATACTGTACTTTTCGAGCGCCTGACGGGATTCTTCCGCATTGGCATCGTTCACGGATTCGCCACCCCGCAGGGAATCAATCGCCTTACTTATGGCGCCTTTGCTGACCCCAGCCTTGCGCAGCAATTCCCCCAGAGCACCCTTGTCTTCAACCGCAGCCAGCACGAACAACTCGCTGGAAATGAACTGATCCTTGCGTTGCTGGGCCAGCTTGTCGGTGACGTTGAGCAGGCGGGACAAGTCATTGGAAATATGGACCTCGCCTGCCGCAGCGCCGGAAATCGACGGCATATGGTTGAGTAGCTCACCCAGTTGAGAACGCAACATCCCGATATTGACGTCGGACTGCGTCAGAAGGTGCCGCACCGTACCGCCCTCCTGATCGAGCATCGACAGGAAAAGGTGTGCCGGTTCGATGAACTGATGATCCCGTCCCACGGCAAGTGACTGGGCGTCTGCCAGTGCCATTTGAAATTTGGCGGTCAATTTATCCATTCGCATGCGTCAACCCTCTGAAATCATGTTTAATGTCGCTGATATGGCCGCTTTTTGCGCAAATTCAAGCGTCACCCGCTTCATTTTTTCCCAAGGAACGTTCATTTCAACCCATCGACAGGCTGCTGGCGTTGTGGCCGAGCAGCGCCCGCTTTGGCCAAGAATAAATCAGGACAGATCATGGTGAAGATGCGCCAGAGATAGGTTTGCAACAACCAAGCAGGATGCTCTGGTATTTTGCTGCCGTATTTATTATCATTATTTATGGATGATAAATTTACCAACAAGCAAGGCGAGCAACATGCAACAAACACACTTTGACGAAAAATATCCGGTCTATGAACTTACGCTCCAAAAAAGCGAGACGACCGCCGCGAGCGCCAGTGAAATCATTTCACGACTAAAGGCTAATGTGGACAGTCACCCCATCGCGGCGTTCATCGGGTTGTTCGATCATTTTGCGCACACCAAAAACCTGCCGGAGGGCGAAATTGCCGAAGGCATCATTGCCGCCCAGCACATCATTTTCTGCTTTGGCGTGAAACTGCCCGGCGCGCGCGTGATGGCCGTACGACCGCGCTCCATCGCCGTGACTGAATTTGCCGATCATTTTGTGGTGAACTTCATGGAACCGCCGATGCCAGTAGCAACCAATGCGATGGAAGCATGGGTCAAGGCACTGCGTGATCGCTAAGGAACCTCTGAATAATTCAGAGGTTCCGCGCGGCACAAGGACGTGCCGCCAGGTTCAATCACATATGTGATTGAACATGAAGCAAAGCAAAAGTCACATCTTTTGCTTTGTGTGCTCTGAGAATTCCAGGATGGAATTATTCAGAGCTTCCCTAAATCCCACTAGTCTTTTGCCGGGTGTCTCGAGCACCCAAAAAAAACCGGCGGGCATCACGTCGCCGGTTTTTCGTTACGCAAACAGAAGCATCAAGAATGCGCAGCACCGGAACCTACGGGTCGCCGATCTTTTCCTCGCGCCACGGCGGAAACAGGCAATGATTGAATCAACGACCGCACATCCAGCCGATCCGTGCTCTCTTTCGCCCAGTTCACCAGCTCCAGAGACCCGTTCTCCTGCTCGATGATGGCCGTGCAATGCTCGACCCAGTCTCCTGAGTTGGCATAAACGACGGAGCCATCCTGACGCAGATTGGCATGATGGATATGCCCACACACCACGACATCCACGTCCTGTTCGCGCGCGTGGCGAATCGCCGCAGTTTCGAATTTTTCGATGTAGGTCCTGGCATTGGGCACCTGAGTCTTGATCGCCAGAGACAAGGACCAATAGCCTTTACCCAACAAGCGTCGGATACGTGTACTGATACGGTTCAAGCCCATCAACAACTCGTAACCGGCATTGCCGATCCATTTGAGCACCCGGCTATGCCGCACCACGCCATCAAACTCATCTCCATGCAGAATCAAGGCCTGACGCCCATCGGCCAGGGTATGTCGGTATTCACGGTGTATCTGTACACCGCCGAGTTCGGAACCCAGATAATCCCGGAAAAACTCGTCGTGATTACCCGGCACATAAACCACTTGCGTGCCTTGGGCAGCCAATTCCATCACACGCTGTAACAACTGGGTATTGAGCAAAGGCCAGTGCCAGCGGCTGGTTTTCATCTTCCAGATATCGAAGATATCCCCGTTCAGAAAGAGATATTCGCAACGGATATGTGACAGGAAGTCGAGCAGATATTCCGCCCGTGCATCCTTGGTGCCGAGATGGACATCCGAGATAAAAACACTGCGGTAGGACAGAAGGCCAGCATTCTGCGACATGAGAATCACCCCAACCGTTGGAAAATACGATTATTTAGCCGCAGGCAGGTGACATAACGATGTGATTTTGATTTCAGTTTTCTTGCAATCGCTATTTTGTGGCGCAATCAGAAAAATTTGAATCAGGCAGAAACATTTCATTTCCGCGCAATCTGGTTGGGCCTAGACTCAAAACAAAGGATTCAAAAACGATTCAGGGATATAAACCAATAAAAATCAGTAGAAAACAGGAGATCCGCCATGAATACCGCCCTCCGTCTTTGGCGTCATGCCATTGTGATGTTCGCCTCACTTTTTCTGCTATCCGCAATAAGCACCCTGCCGCTCGCGCAGGCGGAACCTCATAGTACAGGCGCGCAAGTCGTATATCCGCAATATCCCTCCGCGAAGGTCGTATATGACTTTTATTTCGACCACCCCGACAAGATCAACTCCGGCCTGTACTGGATTCGCTCACTCATCCAGCCGCTGATGGATTCTCCCTATAACGAAGCGCCGGAGATGATGAACATCGTTGTCGTGATTCACGGCACCGAGATCGTGACCTTGGCGAAGAAGAACTATCAGAAATACAAGGTTGCCGTTGATCGAATGAACTATTACCACCAGCTCGGTGTGCAATTTCATATCTGCGGGCTCGCCTTGCACGATTTCGATTACCAACCGAAAGACATGCAAGACTTCGTGAAAATCGTACCTTCGGCCTTTGCCGATCTGGCCGGTTTACAGCAAGAAGGTTATGCCCTGATTACACCGCGAATTTTCGCCAAGCAGGTGAATACTCAGGACATCAGATAAGGCGAACAATCAGGTCGGGGTGCGACGTTTGAGATCGGCGTGGCGGCTGACCAATCGATCGAGAAACAAAATCCCGTCCAGATGATCGACCTCATGCTGGGCGATGCGCGCTTCAAAGCCGGACATGGTAAAGCTGCAAGGCTTACCGTTACGATCTTGCGCCTTGAGTTCGATTTTCTCGGCACGGATGACCTTGCCGGTGTAATCCGGCACCGATAGACAACCCTCGCGCCCAACGGCAAAGCCATCCCAGGCGGTAATTTCCGGATTGATCAAAACCAGATGGCCATGGTTATCGACCGGGCGGCGCGCTCGGGTCGCATCGACGATGCAAATGCGTTGCAACACGCCCACCTGCGGCGCGGCGATGCCAACGGCACCCGGGCCGCCGGAACAGGTTTCGATCAGGTGATCGATGAACGATTGCAGCTCGGGGTTAAATGTGTCGACCGGTTCGCAACCCGTTTTCAATCGCTCGTCGGGGTAGGTCAGAATTTCGAGGCTCGCCACCGTTACCCCCGAACCGTATCCAAAGGTGTGACGCGCACAGAAAGCTCCTGCAAGCCCAACCCGGCGACAGCCTGCTCGATCGCCTCGATGCCCTGACGGGCTTCGCCTTCGATCTGCATAATGTAGATCGGCGCTGTGGCCGTACCCCCCACATCGGAGCGCAAATCAAGAATATTCAAGCCCGCCTCAGCCAATGCGGCCGTCACCTCGGCCACGATCCCGGCACGGTCTGCCCCGTGCACGGTCACCAGAACATCTGGTTCAATCACCTGATGCAGCGCCGCATCGGTCTCGTCCACATGCAGCTTGAGGTGAAACTCAACCCGCACGGATTCAAGCAAACCGATCACGTCTTCGGGCGAGCCCGCTCCGCGCACCATCATCATGATGGCAAACTGATTACCCAGACGCATCATCGAGGCTTCGCCAAGTTGGGCGCCGGCCCCAAAGAGAACACGGGTCACATTCGCCACGATCCCGGGACGATCTTCGCCCACTAGGGTCAAAATCAACCATTTATTTTGCATTACCTGTTCCATTATCCGTTCCTCATCATCTATTGACGCTCAATGGACATCACGCCAAATCAACGTTGCCATGCGCCCCGTCCGGCCGCCATCACGCCGGTAAGAATAAAACAGATCCGGCGAACGCACGGTACACAAATCACCGCCGCTGATCCGCTTCATGCCCGCGCGCATCAGCCGTTGCCGAGCCAATGCGGGCAAATCGGCCAAATACTTTCCGGCTTCGCCCGTAGGTGCAAATGCGGTTTGCGCTTCCGGTGAAACAGCCATGAATGCCGATCGAACCTCCTCGCCCACCTCAAACTGTTCCGGCCCGATGGATGGCCCCATCCAAGCCTGAATCGACTCATGCGGCGCCTTGAATCGCGCCAAGGTCGATTCCAGCACACCGGCGGCCAATCCACGCCAACCGGCATGAGCCGCGGCCAGCTCGCGCCCGTCTGCGCTGGCAAACACAACCGACAGACAATCGGCGGTCAGCACGGCCAACACCACGCCGGGCTGATCCGTATAAGCCGCATCGGCCGTAGCACACTCGCCAGAACAGGACGTTGCGCTGCGCTCATCCGTCACGGTCACGCCGTGCACCTGATTTAACCACAATGGTTCGGAAGGCAAGGCGAGCGACGCTCGCAACCGGGCACGATTCTCGGCGACCGCCACGGGATCATCCCCCACATGCGTTGCCAGATTGAGATGATCGAACGGCGGATGACTCACACCACCACAACGGGTGGTGACACAGGCATGAACGCCGGGTGGGGGCATCCAGTCAGCATCAATGATTTCCGCCAAACGCCCCATGCCGATCAGCCATCATCCCGTACGTAAAATACTTGTGCCTCGTCGCCATCATCGTCTTCATCGGTCACGCGACGATGCAGGTTATCCCGGTATTCCGTCAACAGGGCAATCAGTTCGCGCATATCGTCCGGCATCGGTGCCTCGAAACGCATCTCCTTGCCTGAGACCGGATGAGCCAGCGTTAAATATCGGGCATGCAAGGCCTGACGCTCGAAATGCCGCAATGCGTCGATCAGGGCGGTCGAAGCGCGCGGCGGTATTCGAGGGCGCCCTCCATAGACCGGATCGCCGATCACCGGATGACGAATATGCGCCATGTGGACGCGAATCTGGTGGGTACGGCCGGTTTCCAACTGAACCCGCAACCAGGTCTGTTCGCCATAATGCTGCAAGACCCGATAGTGGGTAACGGCGCGCTTGCCGGTCGCCGTAACCGCCTGACGCTGACGGTCCCGCGGATGCCGCCCGATCGGCGCGTCCACCGTGCCGCCCGCGACGACATGCCCCATCACAACCGTGTCGTATTCACGCCGAATCTTGCGCGCTGCCAGGTTCTCGACCAGCGTTTTATGCGCCGCCAGTGTCTTGGCAACCACCATCACGCCAGAGGTTTGTTTATCCAGCCGATGCACCACGCCCGCGCGGGGCACAGAAACCAGACTCGGATCGTGAAACAGCAGCGCATTGACCAGAGTGCCATCCGGATTGCCCGCCGCCGGGTGCACCACCATGTCCGGCGATTTGTTCAACACGATGATCGCATCGTCTTCGTAAATGATATCGAGGGGAATATCCTGCGGCACGGCCGCTACTGCCTCCTCGATTTCGGCCAGCAGTTCAACCGATTCGCCCCCCAGAACCGTGGCACGCGGACGTGCCACCGCACCATCCAGCAGAATCTCGCCGGACTTGATCCACTCCTGAATCCGGCTGCGGGAATAATCTGGCCAGCATTTGGCAAGGGCCTGATCCAGCCGTTGGCCGGCACACTCAGGGGGGATCAGCAGGGTTTCTTCAAGATGCATGTCGGTTCCAAAAATAATACGCCAACGGTGTCGATGGAGGATCGAACCGATACAGAAAATCAGTGGTGCGATAACGCACCCTGTCGACTTGGTCAAGGCGGCTTGGTTTATGCGCGCTAATCTGCGAATATGGTGCGCTTACATATACCCGTCACAGTCTATAGATCAGGATTCTCTCCAGTATGTCTGCCCAAGCCCCTTGGTATCAAGTATTCCTCAATCAAAAACTCTACAGCGGCATTCTTCTGGCCACTGCCATCGGCCTGACGAGCGGTTGCTCGTGGTTCTCCAAGAATTCCGATCAGGATAAGGCCGAACTCGCCGACCCGACGGTTTCTGCAGCGCAGCTTTACGATGAGGCTTCCAGTGCCATGCGCAGGGATGACTATGGCACGGCCATCAAGAAATTCGAAACCTTGGAGGGCCGCTATCCGTTTGGCGCCTACACCGAACAGGCGCAACTCGAAGTTGCCTATGCCTATTACAAGTACGACGAACCGGATTCGGCCATTGCGGCAGCCGATCGCTACATTCAGATTCACCCGCAGGGCAAGAACGTCGATTACGCGCTATACCTGAAAGGATTGTCCAACATGGATCGCGGCGACTCCCTGATCAACAAGGTAACCAAACCCAACCTAGCCTATCGCGATCAAAGCATTCTGCGTAACGCCTACGCAGCTTTTGCCGAACTCGTCACTCGTTTCCCGAACAGCAAATATGTTGATGATGCCAGTGTCCGCCTGATCAAGATCCGCAACGATCTAGCCGAGCATGAAATCTATGTCGCCAACTACTACATGAAACGCGGCGCCTGGTTGGCCGCAGCCAATCGTGCTCAAAGTGCGCTCAGCAAGTACAACGGCTCAACTTCGACCATACCCGCTCTGGAAATCCTGATTTCTGCGTACAAGAAGCTCGGCCTTGAAACTGAAGCCGCCGATGCGGAACAAATTCTCAAAGCCACTCGTGCGGCCAATAAGATTCCTGCACCCAAGGCCTGAGCCACTCATCACATCCCGTCTCGACAGCGACCTTTTGCCGTTGTCGCTAGGCAGGAAAGTCTGAAACACCGAAGATTCCCAAGGTTCCCGTCATGGACGAACGCGACGACATCCTCCCCACCCTGAAAAACTCA
>NZ_DAIESY010000150.1:0-18540 GCF_027346185.1 Halothiobacillus sp. | reverse complement strand
GTAAGCGTCCGACCAGACCACCTTGCTGATTTCAGCGGGAGATGATTTCGCCGTGAATGGTGGTTGAATCCCCATCGACGATTCTGTGCAGTAGGGCATAGGGAACGCGCCACCGTTGATTTTGAGAGACGATCGTCACGGTTTTATCGTTGATGCGAATGATCTTACCGCTTCGCAGGCGCTGTTCGCGGTCAAGGAATCCGACGATATCGCCCACCGCCACTTCCTGGCGACTGAGGCCCCGATCTGGGTTATCACGAATCGCTGCATCAATGCCCCCCAGGTTGATCGAGGTATAGGGCATGAGCCACCGTTGCGAAGTGTCCAGACGCTGGAGCAGAACCGTCTTCTGCCTCAATTCCAGCACCCGACCTGTGCATAGACGATTGTCCTTTTCATCGAAGTATTCAACCTGTTGCCCGACATGAAGCACCCTGCGAATGGCAATGATCCATTTGGGATCGCACAGCATCCGGTCAATAGCCGCGCTCAGACGATACAGTTCAAATCCCGAAGCCCGTTTCAACGCCTCAAGTACTTCAGTAAAGTTCATGATGCCACTTCCTTGCAGGCGGCAAACGGCAGCAATTCGTCAATGCGGCTGTTGGGCCATGCCGGAAGTTTCTCCAGGGTATCTTTCAGCCAGGCGTAAGGATCCAGTCCGTTAAGTTTGGCCGTGGCCAGGAGACTTTGGATAGCCGCTGCTCTCTGACCTGCCAACTCGGAACCGGCGTACAACCAGTTTTTCTTGCCAATGGCGATGGGACGAATCCCATTCTCGATGCGGTTATTGTCGATGGGCAGATGTCCTGCTGTGGCATAGCGCGCCAAGGCTTCCCATCGTTTCAGGCTGTAGTCCATGGCCCGTGCCATCCCCGATCCGTCCGCCACGGTACGCCGTTGGGCTATGAGCCACTCACGGAAACTCTCAAGCATGGGTTGCGCCTTCTCCTGGCGCAGAATGCGCCGTTCCTCCATGCTCAAGTCCTCGGCCTCGCGCTCGACGCCGTACAGTTTCGCGAACCACGCCATGGCTTGGGTTGACAGGGCTGTCGGGTGATCCGTGTGCAAGTCAAAGAACTTGCGCCGTGCATGAGCCATACACCCCAACTCCACCACCCCGGTCTTGAACAAGGCGTTATACCCTGCGTAGTTATCCACCATGAGGTGTCCCTTCCAGCCCTCCAGGAATTCCTGGGCATAAACCCCGCTTCTTCCGCCCCGGTAATCAAATACCAGTATCGGAGGGCCGGTATCCCATGAACTGCTACAGTATGCCCATAAATAGGCGCGCTTGGTCTTCCCTCGTCCGGGGTCCAGTTGTGCCACCGGGGTCTCGTCGGCATGCAGGACTTCCCGTTCCAGGAGCAATTCCCGCAATCGATCCACCAAGGGGCGTAAGGCCACCCCGGTTCTTCCTACCCACTCCGCCAGAGTGGAGCGAGCCAGCGGAACACCAGAACGGGCAGCAATTTGTTCCATGCGATACAAGGGGAGGTGGTCCACATATTTACCGATGAGTAACCAGGTCAACACCCCCGGAGTCGCCATCCCCCCATCGATGATTGCCGCAGGAACCGGCGCTGCTTCCACCGTTTCGCAATGACGACAAGCATATTGGGGGCGAATATGTCTCTGCACAAAGAACTTGGCAGGCTCCACATCCAGTTGTTCGGTGACGTCTTCTCCAATCTTGACCAGAGCAGTGCCGCAGGATCCACAGGTACAGGATTCGGGTTCATGGCGAATTTCTACGCGAGGAAGTTCCGGAGGTAGTGGGTTGCGTCCCTTGTGGTTCTTCTTCGAGGTGGGAGCGGGTTTGGCCCCCAACTGTTCGAGTTCAGCCTCGACCGCCTCGATATCGGCAGTGAGGGTTTCGTCGAACAAATCCATCTGCACGGATGCCTTGAGTTCTTCGCTTCGTTGACCGAAGCGGAAACGCTTGAGCCGAGCCAACTCATGGGATAGACGCTGGATATGCGCTTCCTTGTACTTGATTTCCTGAGTGAGCCGACCCAGCAGGGTTTTAACCTGCCCAGACACCTCGGGAGAGGCATTGAGAAACTCGATTTCTTCGTTCAAATTCATGGCGTTATTGTACCATGACGCGCCCTGAAATGGGCTGTTTTTATAGGGATTTCGGTGGGATTTTCTCTTGTTACACCCGCCATTCCGGGTGTGGAGCCGCCCCCACTCGCGTCCAGTCAACTCCCGTAATTAACCACCGCCATTGATCTCTCGTCAATACGAGGACGGCCTCTCCTTCCCGTGGCCAGACAAACAAACCCCGATGCAAACGGCGCTGGCATAACCACACCCCGTTGCCATCCCAGACCAGCAATTTGAGCCGACTACTGCGCCGATTGCGGAAGGCATAGGCCGTTCCATCACAGGGGGAACGGCCCAGAGCCTCCTGAACCAACCCCGACAAACGGTCGATTCCCGCCCTCATGTCCACCGGCTCCCACACCAACCAGACCTGATGAATATCCATCACAGGGCGCGCAATACTTCAGCCACCCAGGATGCTGGTGTCCCCGCCGGAAAAATGCATTGCCATCCCCGTGGACCACGAATCACCAGATCTCCCGCACCCTCCGGCATGCGCACCGACACCAGGGTTAATTCCGCTTTCTTCTCCCGAAAGACCCGAACTGACCAGTACCTAAAACTGGCAAAGGAAATTCCCTCTCGTTCGCAGTAAGCCTTCTGGCTCAACCCACTATCCTTCCACCCCCTCAACCGCTCTTCCCATTCTTCCCGTCGCGTCTTCCTTTCCATGCCTTGGCTCCACTGTGTAAAATCACAGCGTGCCAGACTCCTTTACCTCAAAACAGGTGGATCGGCCGGACGCATACCCTCCGCGCTGGTTGCAGACGTCTCATCTGGCACTGGATGAGCATGGTTACATCAGCGTTGATGCAGGTCATCAAAGCATCTCGCACCCCAATGTGTTTGCCGCTGGCGACGTGTGTGCCCGAACCGATATCATCATGGCTCGCTCCGGAGTGCATGCTGTGTTTGCAGGGCCGGTCGTGGCGCATAACCTGATCGCCAGTATCACTGGCGGCAAGTTCATCCGTTATCGCCCACGTAAACGTTCCCTGTATTTGATGGCAACCGGCCCCAAGCATGCAATTGCATCGTGGGGGCCATTGAGTGCGGCGGGCAACTGGGTGTGGTGGTGGAAGAACCGGATAGACCGCAGATTTATGAATAAACATGGCAGCGGGGACGCTCGGCATGCTTAAACTGATGCAGGCATCCCTGTCATGGTGCATCGTCAAGAATTCGCTCAAGATCGCCCTGGTAGTGGGTACGCTCCTTAATTTGATCAATCAGGGCGAAAGTCTGCTGCATAGCGATAAAATTTCCTGGTTCCATTTTCTGTTGAATTATCTGGTACCGTATTGCGTGGCAAGCTACAGTGCGGCGATGAACGAAATTGGAAGAAGAGGAATTGATGGCGAACGATCAGAATCTGCAGAATGAAACAGGCAGCCAATATGACATATTGACCGACGGCGTATTCCTTGAAGACATTCGCAGACAAATGCTCAAGTTCGCCACCCTGCAGCTGGGCGACAGTTTCCAGGCCGAAGATGCAGTACAGGAAGCATTGATCGGGGCATTGAAAAACGCCGCTTCGTTTGGAGGGCGTGCCGCGCTTAAGACCTGGATTTTCGCGATCCTTAAAAACAAAATTGCCGATACCTTGCGCCAAAAACAGCGCTCGGTGAATGTCAGTAGCCTGCAGCGCGAGGAAGACGAGGATGAGGATTTCTCCGAATTATTCGATAGCAAAGGCTTCTGGCAACCTGAAGAACGCCCTGTTGCCTGGGGTAATCCGGAAGCGTCTTTGCGTGAAGGCCAATTCTGGGTTGTGTTTGAAGCGTGCCTGGAAGGACTGCCGCCGAAGCAAGCGCGGGTATTCATGATGCGGGAATTCATCGAACTGGATGCCGACGAAATCTGTGCCGAGGTGAATTTGTCCACGAGCAATTTGCATGTCCTGCTTCACCGTTCGCGCCTTCGCTTGCGTGAATGTATCGAGAATAAATGGTATTTGGAAGGAGAAAAGAATGTTAAATTGTCATGACGCTACGCGCCTGATGTCCGAGTCGCAAGAACGCCCCTTATCGATGATCGAACGCATGTCGCTGAAACTGCATTTGATGATGTGCACAGGTTGCAGCAACTTCAAGGAGCAGATGGGCTCGATCAGGTTGATGACGCGTACTTTTGCCAAGGGTAAGAACGGGCAGGAAAAAAGTAGCCGTTTCGGGTTGAATGGAGATTGATAGCCAGGCACCGTAGAGCATCAATCAGACGACTGGTATCCGAATTGAAATTATCTTCTATTTTTTCTTCACAACTATTGGTACGCCCCAATCTTTTTCAAGTATTCTCCTCATGCTGGCCACATTGCCGTTACCAATGCGTATCGATAGCTGTTTTTCAATTTCAGAAAATGACCTCAAAGCGACAGCAACAATTTCTTTACCTTGATTAGTCAGAACGACAGTTCTAGCGCTAGCATTAGTTGGATCAATGTCAGTTTTCAACAATTTCAAGCGTTCCAACTCTTTAACACTTTTCTGTGTGGCCTGTCTTGAGATTCCCAATCGTCGAGCCAACTCCGAAATACGAATACCTCCCTCACCTAAGTAAGCCATTAACATCGACTGTGAGCGGCTTAATTTAGGCCAGCCCTGTTCTTTTAATGACGCCAAGAGGCTTTCATCAAACCAATCGAAAGATTGCAACAACAATTGTCCCATCGGGGTAATTGCAAGTTTTTTCATAATATATAGTGTAAATAAGGTTGACACTATTGGCAAGGCATTTTATAGTGACAACTCGATTGACACAGTTGGGGGAATTAAAGTGATAACTTTTCAGATGTATATATTTGCAAAACTCAAACCATGTGTAGTGTCTGAATGGAGAAAATCATGCTGAAGTGGTTTCTTCCTCTGATCACTGGCTACGTGGTCACAAATATGATAGCGACAACGCTTGCAATTGGAATCCTGCAACCATTCGTGTCTGGAATGTTTGGGTCATTCATTAGAACAGACGCAGACGGTTTAGCTTTTGTGCCGTTGCTTGCAGGCTATTTGGTAATTACCGTTGTATTAGTTTGGCTAGTGCCGCGAGTAAGAAGCGGGTGCTCTGGTTGGTTACATGGTGCAGTGGTAGGTCTTGCACTAGGAGCTGCGGTTTTTTTGGGAGATCACTTAGTCACAGCTGGTTGGTCGAAGATTCCAGAATTACCGATGTTTCTGTCTGGCCTCATCGATTCTTTGGCGGTAATGACTGGTGGTATTGTGATAGCTGTTGTGCAGCAGTGGCAAACTACAGGGAAGGTTACACGCATTTAAACCAATTCATATAAAACTGGGTTACGCACTTGCGTAGCCCTGATTGAGCACATGTAAAGAGAGTCTTCTGTTCAGTTTATCAACCCTATTGCCTTTCCATGTTCTGCTGCATCTCGGCGCCTGCCCTTCAGCTTGTTCCGGTTTCTGGCAATGAAAATATATCCCGCATGTCCGCGATGGTTCTCTCTCAGCTAGCAATATCTTCCCACTTAAAATCCCTGAAGTTGAATCCACTCACCTGCGCAGGTTTGATGATCTGGAAGTAGGGCGACACGTCAAAATCCTTGGGCGTGAACAGGCTGTGGTGGCGTATCTTGTAGATCTCCTCGATGCACCCCGGGCAATCCGGACTATCCGCACTGCGGGTGGAAACGATAGGCAGAATGGGATAGCGCACTGACTGGAATGTTTGCGCGATCAGTGTTGAACAGATCGCCCTGGTCGGGTCGCCGCTGCCGAGCGACAGCATGCGGCGCCTGAACCGTGCGGGTACCGGTGGGTTCGGCAGGAAATAGCGGGCAAGATCCAGCACGTTGCGCAGATCGTATTGGTCGCCGATACGGCGGATGGCGAATTCGGCCACCTGTCTGCAATCGGCTGCGCTCAGCCCGAAGGGACGACAGACGCGGGTGTTCAGATTGGCGAATCCCTCTATGCCCACGCTGCGCACGCCTTCCACCATATCCGCTTCGATAAAGCAATGCGCGGGGTTGCCGCCTGCCTGAGCGAGATAATCGCCGACATAGATGGCGGCATGCGACCAGGTCGATTGCGTCAGAAACTTGATGGCCGCACTGACCCTGCTGTTCCCCTCCACCAACAACACATCGCCGGGCTGCAGACACGCCAGCAGGCGGGTGGGCGTGCTGACAGGTTCCGCGCTGTGTATGTGTTGCGGTCGCGTCAGCGTGGCCGCCAGTTTTCTGCCGAGCAGGGAGAGGGCGGTTCCCATGCTCGCTTCACTAGCTGTTCAGCAGGGGATCGAGCTTGCCTGCATTTTCCAGCGCGGCCATGTCGTCGTAGCCGCCCACATGGGTATCGCCGATATACATCTGCGGGACGGTGCGGCGGCGCGTGCGCTCTATCATCTTTTCCAGCGCTGACGGATCCTGGTCGATCCTGATCTTGATTAGGGCCGTAACGCCCTTGCGCTGCAACAACTGCTCGGCGCGGATGCAATACGGGCAGGTGACGGTGCTGTACATGGTGACGGTGTTCATCGCATTTCTCCTGTTTCGGTTGGGGCGTTGCAGACGCAATGTCCGTTGGGTAATTAGTCGTGGTCGCCTTGTTTTTCTTACATCGCAGCCTTGTGCGGGCATTCGCCAGGGCGAGTGTAAGGAATCGGCGACCGCCGCGACTAACGGGCATGAGCGCATTGCGGACACGCAGTGCGGAACAACCGGACGTAAATAACATGCATGCCACTCTGCCTTTGCTGCAAGCCACAGAATTCCCCGCGTTGCGTCGCCACGCGCTGGAGATCCTGCAGGTCAACGTCGGTTACAAGTGCAACATGAGCTGCCAGCATTGCCATGTGAATGCCGGTCCCAATCGCACCGAAATGATGGATGCGGAGACGTTGGCGCTGATACCGCAGGTGCTGGCAGCACGCGATCTGCATACGCTGGATCTGACCGGCGGCGCGCCGGAACTGCACGCTGGGTTCCGCGATCTGGTGCGTGCGGCACGGGCTCAGGGGCGCAAGGTCATCAACCGCTGCAACCTGACCATCCTGTTTGAGCCGGGGCAGGAGGATCTGGCGGAGTTCCTGGCAGAGCAGCGGGTCGAGATCGTGGCTTCGCTGCCGTGCTATTCGCTGGACAACGTGGACAAGCAGCGCGGCAAGGGCACGTACGACAAGAGCATCCTCGCGCTGCAAAAACTCAACGCGCTGGGGTACGGAATTCCCGGTAGCGGGCTGGTACTGAATCTGGTATTCAATCCGCAGGGCGCCTCGCTGCCGCCGGACCAGTCCGCGCTGCAGGCCGATTACCAGCGCGAACTGTTCGATCACTTCGGTATTGTGTTCAACCAATTGCTGGCCATCGCCAACATGCCTATCCAGCGCTTCGGTTCGATGCTGATCTCCAAAGGCCAGTTCAACGACTACATGCGCCTGCTGCACGAGAACTTCGCCGCCGCCAATCTCGACACCGTGATGTGCCGCAACTTGGTCAGCGTTGACTGGCAGGGTTTTCTGTACGACTGTGATTTCAATCAGCAACTGGGCTTGCCCTTGCCCGGTATGGGCCGCCCCCATCTTCGCGACTTATTACATCAAGAACTGCAAGGTCACGCCATCTGCGTCGCCGACCACTGCTACGGCTGCACGGCTGGGCAGGGCAGCAGTTGCAGCGGCGCCAGTAAAGCGGTCATCAGGGAGGAATCACAACTGCAGATGGAGGTCGCAAAATGAAGCTTCTCGCTCCGGTAAAGACGCCGCAGATTTCACTGGTCGATATTTACGGGCAGCCCGTTCAAATCGGCAAAGGACGCAGGCTGTTGCTGTCGCTGTTCCGCGAAGCGACCTGCCCGTTCTGCAATTTCAGGGTGTACGACCTGACCAACAACTATCCCGGCCTGTCGAATATGGGGCTGGATATCGCGGTGGTGTTCAAGTCGGACCGTGAGGACGTGCTCAAATTCATCGCCAAGCGCCCGCGTCCTTTTCTCATGATCGCCGATCCTGAAGGGATTGCGCATGAAGCGTTTGCGGTGAACACATCTATGTGGAGCAAGATCAAGGCCATGCTGCTGCATCCGTTCGCCATGATGAAGGGTATGGGCATGGTGGGCATGCGCGGCATGGCGACCGGCAATCTGATGCCAGCGGACTTCTTGATTGACGAAACGGGTACAGTCGTCGAAACCTATTACGGTGTGGATGCCGGAGACCACATCCCGATGGAGCGTATCGAGTTGTTCGCGGCACGCGGTTTGGCGTCCAAGCTCGAAAGCAAGATATGAAGAAGCTTGCGATTGTTGTCGCGATCATCTTGCTGGTACTGGGTTTCTTTGCTTTGGGGTTGGATCGTTACCTGTCGCTGGAATCGTTAAAACAAAGCCAGAGCGATTTCATTGCGCTCAAGATGCAATCGCCCTGGTTGGTCGCGAGCGCCGGTTTCGCCCTGTATGTCATTGCAGCCGCCCTGTCCCTGCCGGGTGCACTGGTGATGACCCTGGCTATGGGTGCGCTGTTCGGCCTAGGCATGGGCACGTTGCTGGTGTCATTCGCCTCCAGCCTTGGTGCGACGCTGGCCTTTCTTGCCTCGCGCTTCGTGCTCCGCGATGCGGTGCAACAGCGTTTCGGCGACAAGCTCAAAGCCATCAACGAAGGGGTTTCCCGAGATGGCGCGTTGTACCTGTTCACACTGCGCATGGTGCCGATTTTCCCGTTCTTCCTCATCAACCTGCTGATGGGTCTGACGCCGATGCGCACCCGCACTTTCTATTGGGTGAGTCAGGTCGGCATGTTGGCCGGGACGCTGGTGTTTGTGAATGCGGGCACGCAGCTGGCCGCTTTGCAAAGCCTGTCCGGCATTCTTTCGCCCGGCCTGTTGTTGTCTTTTGCTTTGCTAGGAGTGTTCCCCATGGTCGCCAAAAGAATCACCGCTTGGCTGCAACGCCGCCGCATGTATGCCAAATGGCAACGCCCCGCCAACTTCGACCGAAACCTGATCGTCATCGGAGGCGGTGCGGCGGGGCTGGTGTCTGCCTATATTGGGGCAGCGGTCAAAGCCAAAGTCACCTTGATCGAAACGCACAAGATGGGCGGCGATTGCTTGAACTACGGCTGCGTGCCGAGCAAGGCGCTGATCAAAAGCGCCAAACTCGCCAACCAGATCCGGCACGGGGAACACTACGGCTTGAACGCGGGCGCACCCGAATTCAGTTTCCGTAAAGTGATGGCGCGTGTGCATGAGGTGATTCACACAGTCGCTCCGCATGACAGTGTGGAGCGCTACACCGGACTGGGAGTGGAAGTCCTGCAGGGCTATGCGCGCATCACCAACCCGTGGACGGTCGAAATCAGTTTCGACGATGGTACGACGCAGAAGCTCACTACACGCAGCATCGTCATCGCGACAGGTGCGCGTCCTTTTGTGCCGCCGTTGCCGGGGTTGGAGGAAGTGGGCTATGTCACCAGCGATACGCTGTGGTCCACCTTCGCCGAACTGGATGCCGCCCCCAGGCGTCTGGTGGTGCTCGGCGGCGGCCCCATCGGCTGCGAACTGGCGCAGAGTTTCGCGCGGCTGGGGTCGGGCGTGACGCTGATCGAGATGGCACCACGCGTCATGATCCGCGAGGACGTGGAAGTCTCGGAAATGGCACGGGCATCACTGGTTGCCGACGGCGTGGAAGTATTGACCGATCACAAGGCGGTGCGTTGCGAGAAGGAGGGCGAGCACAAATTCATCGTGGTGGAACACGATGGCCAGTCGCGCCGCGTCGAATTCGATGCACTGATCTGTGCAGTGGGCCGCAGCGCGCGCCTGAAGGGCTTCGGGCTGGAAGAACTGGGTATACCTGTTCAGCGTACCGTCACCACCAACGATTATCTGGAAACGTTGTATCCCAACATCTACGCGGCGGGCGATGTGGCAGGGCCGTACCAATTCACCCATACCGCCGCGCATCAGGCCTGGTATGCCGCGGTCAATGCTCTGTTCGGCGACTTCAAGCGCTTCAAAGTGGACTATTCGGTCATCCCCTGGGCGACCTTCATCGAACCGGAAGTGGCGCGCGTCGGCTTAAACGAGCAGGATGCGCGCGATCAGAAAGTAGCCTATGAGGTTACCCAGTACGGTATCGACGATCTCGACCGCGCCGTCGCTGACGGGACTGCACACGGCTTCGTCAAAGTGCTCACGGTGCCGGGCAAAGACAAGATACTGGGCGTCACCATCGTGGGAGAACACGCGGGCGATCTGTTGGCGGAATTCGTGCTGGCGATGAAGCACGGGCTGGGATTGAACAAGATACTCGGCACCATCCATACCTATCCAACGCTGGCAGAAGCCAACAAATATGCTGCCGGTGAATGGAAGCGCGCGCATGCGCCGCAGAGCGTGCTGCGCTGGCTGGAGAAATATCATGCGTGGAAGCGGGGCTGACATGGAACTATCCATCATCGTACCCGTACTGAATGAAGCCACTCAGTTGCCGGAACTGTTTGCGCACTTGCTGCCTTTTCGGCGTGCCGGTTGCGAGATCATCTTTGCCGATGGCGGAAGTGCCGACAGTTCGGCCATGCTTGCCGAGGTGGCCGGTTTCACCGTGGTAAAGTCAGCGCGCGGCAGGGCGCGCCAGATGAACGCCGGTGCCGCGCGGGCCAACGGCAAGGTGCTGTTGTTCCTGCACGCCGATACACGCTTGCCCGAGGGTGCGATACAACATATCACGCAGTCGCTGGCAGGTGCCAAAAGCTGGGGAAGATTCGACGTGTGCATCACGGGAAAGCCGTTCATGTTGCGTGTGGTTGGAACGCTGATGAACTGGCGCTCGCGATTGACCGGGATCGCCACCGGAGATCAGGCGATATTCGTGCGGCGTATCGTGTTCGAACGACTGCGTGGTTATTCCGATCAGCCACTGATGGAGGATGTGGATCTGTGTAAGCGGCTGTTGAGTTTTTCGCGTCCAGCCTGCATCACCCATTGTGCGAGCACTTCCGGAAGGCGCTGGGAGACGCGTGGCGTCTGGCGCACGATTTTCCTGATGTGGCGTTTGCGCTGGGAATATTGGCGCGGTGCCGATGCGGCGGCATTGGCGAGGTTATATCGATGAAATCCGCTCGCATCATCATATTTGCCAAAGCACCCAGGCCCGGATTGGCCAAGACACGCCTGATCCCGGCGCTTGGGGCAGAAGGAGCGGCAGAGCTCGCGCAGCGAATGCTTGTGCATACGGTGAATGAGGCCCTTGCCGCAAATGTCGGCGTAGTCGAGTTGTGCGTCACCCCGACCGTCGATGCTGCCTGGAGCGATATTGAATTGCCGGCAGGTATCGAGATTTCAGACCAGGGTGAAGGCGACCTAGGTGCACGGATGGCTCGCGCTGCGGCCAGAGCGCTAAATAAGGGCGAAGCCGTCTTGTTGGTCGGGACAGATTGCGTAGAGATGTCAGCTGATCTGCTACGTGAAGCGTGGCTTGTCTTGCATGATCGTGATGCGATCATTCATTGCACGGTCGACGGCGGTTATGCCTTGCTGGGAATCAGACAATTCAGCCCATTCCTGTTTGGCAACATGCCGTGGAGTACCGATGCTGTTGCAGGTACCACGATCGCGCGCCTCGGGCAGCTCGGTTGGTCGGTACACGTCGGTCAGATGCTGCACGATGTCGATGAGCCGCAAGACTTGAAATACATCGGTGAAAAATGGAGATCATATGTTGTTGCGTAGTGTCGCAGGTTTGGCTTTTTGTGCCGGTTCATGCGTCGTACAGGCGGGTGACTTGGCGTCCCTCGACAGTTTCAAGGAACCGTCGGCAGTCGTTCCCGCACCGTGGCAGATCGTGCAGCTCAGTAAGAAAGTGGCGCCTACCCGCTACCGGGTTGCCCGCTGGGATGGTGTGCTGGGCATCGAGGCGACCGCGGAACACAGCATGGCATTATTGGCGCGACCTGTAGAGGTTGATCTCAACCGGACCCCTGTTCTGTGCTGGCGCTGGCGCATCGATGCGCCGCTGGTCAAGGCCGACATGGCGACCAAGGCGGGCGATGACTACGCCGCCCGCGTGTATGTGTCGTTCGTCTTGCCGCCTTCCGAGATCGGCTGGATGTTGCGCAGCAAGCTTGCACTGGCGCGTGAGATCTGGGGTGATGCGGTGCCGGATGCCGCACTCAACTATGTCTGGGACAACCGTTATCCGGTCGGCACACGCAAGCCCAATGCCTACACCGATCGCACGCGCATGATTGTGGCTGAATCAGGTGCGGCAAACGCGGGGAAGTGGGTCGAGGCGAGGCATGATGTGCTGCAGGATGTGATTGCCGAATTTGGATCCGCCCAGGCACGTTTGATCCAGGTTGCCGTCGCATCCGATACCGACAACACAGGCGAGCAGGCGCATGCGGGGTTTGCCGATTTTCATCTTGTGGATAGGAATACTGCATGCTTCATTGATTAAATATACTCAATGTGAAAATGACTGAATTTTTGCGAAATTGATGGCTCCTTCAAGATTGGATTTGATCCATGTCTTGCTTGAGATAGGCTAGGAAAATCATGTCAGTGTGATATTCCTAAACCAAAACGGGAACCATGATTTTCTTGATTGGGCTTATTCGGCATTTTTCGTATAGCATAAACGGCATTGTTTACTGAAGATGAAGAGGTAAACGCCATGACGACCAAGACTACCGACCCGGTCTGCAAAATGCAGGTCACTGCAGAAGATGACACCCTGCACGCTGATTACACGAGTGAACGCTATTACTTTTGTTCGCAGCATTGTCTGGACAAATTTCAGGCAAACCCGTCCGCATACCTGAAGCCGCGGGCCGCAGCAGAGGGGCAATCCACTGCGTTGTATACTTGTCCGATGCATCCGGAAGTTCGACAAAACGGCCCCGGCAATTGCCCCAAGTGCGGCATGACGCTGGAACCCGTAGCGCCTGCCACAATCACGTCGAACGCTACCGGATACACCTGCCCCATGCATCCGGAAATAGTGCGCAACGAACCCGGCACTTGCCCGAAGTGCGGCATGGCATTGGAGCCGCGCAACGCACCATCAGAAGACAATACCGAATTGAACGACATGACGCGCCGCTTCAAGGCAAGCGTTGCACTTGCCTTGCCGGTATTCCTGATGGCAATGACATCCGACCTGGCACCTGAACTTATACCGGGTTCTGTTTCGATGGCTGTGCTGCAATGGCTGGAATTCGCGCTGGCTACCCCGGTGGTGCTTTGGGCTGGCTGGCCGATCTTCCAGCGCGGCTGGGCATCAGTCGTCAACCGCAGCCTCAACATGTTCAGCCTGATCGCGCTCGGCGTGGGCGTGGCATGGAGCTACAGCATCGTGGCGATGCTGCTGCCGGGCATCTTTCCGCCAGCGATGCGCAGCATGGGCGGAACCGTGCCAGTCTATTTCGAGGCGGCAGCCGTCATCATGGCCTTGGTACTGTTGGGCCAGGTAATGGAGTTGCGCGCGCGCAGCCAGACCAGTGCCGCCATCAAACTGCTGCTGGGGCTTGCCCCCAAATCGGCACGCATCGTGCGTAGCAATGGCAACGAAGAAGATATCCCGCTGGAACAGGTGCAGCCGGGCGACATCCTGCGCGTGCGTCCCGGCGAGAAAGTGCCGGTAGATGGCGTTGTGCTGGAAGGCGCCAGTTCGCTGGACGAATCGATGGTGACCGGCGAATCCATCCCGGTAGAAAAGACGACTGGTGCGCGATTGATCGGCGCCACCGTGAACGGCACCGGCAGCCTGTTGATGCGCGCCGAACGCGTGGGCTCCGATACTTTGCTTGCCCAGATCGTCCACATGGTCAGCGAAGCACAGCGCAGCCGCGCACCGATCCAGCGGCTGGCCGATGTCACTGCGGGCTATTTCGTACCCGCAGTCGTACTGGCCGCGCTCGCCACGCTGGCGGTATGGGGACTGTTCGGACCCGAACCTCGCCTGACGCACGCCATCGTCAACGCCGTGGCGGTGCTGATCATCGCCTGCCCTTGCGCGCTGGGGCTGGCCACGCCGATGTCCATCATGGTCGGCACCGGGCGCGGTGCGCAGGCCGGCGTACTGATCAAGAATGCCGAAGCGCTGGAGACGATGGAGAAAGTGAACACGCTGGTGGTGGACAAGACCGGCACGCTGACCGAGGGCAAACCGAAACTGACTTCCGTCATTCCGCTGGCCGGTTTCGACGAGGGCGAAGTGTTGCGGCTGGGCGCAAGCCTGGAGCGCGACAGCGAACATCCGCTGGCAGCGGCCATTGTGAAGGGTGCACAGGAAACAGGACTGTCTCTCGCCAACGTCAGCGATTTCCGTTCGATCACCGGCAAAGGCGTGACGGGCACCGTCGAGGGCCGCGCAGTCGCCTTGGGCAACCTCAAGTTATTCGAAGAGCTGGGCATTGATGCAGGCGACTCGCCTTCCTTTGCCAGGACACTGCGCAGCGACGGCCAGACGGTGATGCTGCTGGCCATCGACGGCAAGGCTGCAGGCTTGATCGGCGTGGCCGATCCGGTCAAGGCGTCCACGGCAGAGGCCATCCGCCTTTTGCATGCGGAAAATGTGCAAATCATCATGCTCACTGGCGACAACCGCGTCACCGCCGAAGCGGTGGCGAAAAAACTGGGGATCGACCGTATCGAGGCGGAAGTACTGCCCGAGCAGAAATCGGCCATCGTCAAACAACTCCAGACGCAGGGCCGCATCGTTGCGATGGCGGGCGACGGCATCAACGATGCCCCGGCACTGGCTCAGGCGCAGGTAGGCATCGCCATGGGTTCCGGCACCGACGTGGCGATGGAAAGCGCAGGCATCACCCTGATCAAAGGCGACCTGCGCGGCATCGTGCGTGCCTTGCGCCTGAGCCGCACCACCATGCGCAACATCCGGCAAAACCTGTTCTTCGCGTTCATCTACAACGTGATCGGTATCCCCGTGGCAGCGGGAGTGCTGTATCCGTTCTTCGGCCTGCTGCTCTCGCCCATCATCGCGGCGGCCGCGATGAGTTTCAGTTCGGTATCGGTCATCACGAATGCGCTGCGGCTACGCCGCGTGAAACTTTAAGCCGCGTTGCGGTTTGGAAAGGGGTAAACGATGTGGGGACATATGAGTGATTACGGCTGGGGTTGGGGCGGCATGGGGCTGGGTATGCTACTGTTCTGGGGACTGCTGATTGTCGGCATCGTGATGCTGGTGAGATGCTCTCGTAGTTCTGGCGATTGCGGTAAGGGCGGACGGGAAAAGTCCGCACTTGATCTGCTCAATGAACGCTATGCGCGCGGCGAGATCGGGCGCGAGGAATTCGAACAGAAGAAGCGCGACTTGGGAAAGTGATTCATCTTGGGTATCACTCATAATGTAAGTGAACCTGATCCAGCTTTCTGTCGCAGCAGATATCGACAGCATTTAGGATCGAGTAAATGCAGGTGTCGCCGACCTCCATTTTGTGGGCTGGAATACCCCATTCCTTCACCGGTTCATCTGACAACAATTGAGCCGTTAAACGGATAAGCCCTCTCTTGCAGTTTATGTTGCGACTCCTTTGTGCTCTTGGAGTGCGGCAATTAGAGGGCACGAGACGTTGCCTTTCTTTGTATGGCATGCAGCTACAAGCTGCGTTAGTACGGTCTCCATGCGCAACAGGACAGCCAGCTTTGCACGTATGTCGCCAAGCTTGCGCTCGGCCAGTTTGCTTGCTTCTGTGCAGCGTGTTCCATCCTCCAATTTGAGCAATTCGGCAATTTCATTCAGGCTAAAACCGAGCATTTGAGCCGACTTTATGAATTGCACCCGTGCGACATCTGACTCCCCATACCGGCGAATATTGCCGTATGCCTTGTTCGGCTCGGGGAGCAGATTTTTGCGCTGGTAAAAGCGTATGGTTTCCACATTGACACCAGCAGCCTTGGCAAAGGAGCCGATAGTCAAACTTTCAAGATTATTATTCATGTCGCTTGACTCCGTACTTGAGTACAGAGGTAACGTTACACCATCACACAAATCCTCGAAAGGATGATTTATGCCAGAACCAAAAAATGTCAGTGGCACGCTGATAGCTGGCGGGCTTGCGGCGATTCTTGCTTCAACCTGCTGCCTTGGGCCGCTGGTGTTGATAACTCTTGGTTTTAGCGGAGCCTGGATTGGCAATCTGACCGTGCTGGAGCCGTATCGCCCGATTTTCATCGGAGTGGCACTGATCGCGATGTTCTTAGCCTGGCGACGCATTTATCGGCCAGAGACTGAATGCAAGCCAGGTGAAATTTGTGCGTTGCCGCAGACCAGGCGCGCCTACAAAGTCATTTTCTGGATCGTTGCGATGCTGGTGCTCGTCGCACTGTCCTTCCCTTATCTTGCACCGTTATTTTATTGAAGGAGTAATGGCATGAAAGTCGCTCAAACACTATCAGTTATCGCGGCAATCACGATTGCTTTCACTATGTCGCCTGCCTTTGCGGCTAACAAGACCGTCACGCTTTCCATTCCGACGATGGACTGCGAAGTATGTCCGATCACCGTCAAGAAGGCGCTGAACAAAGTCAAAGGGGTGGGCAGGATTGATGTAAACCCGGAAAAGCGAATAGTCGTTGCAACCTTCGATGATGCCCAGACAAATGCCGCAGCGCTGACCGAAACAACCAAGAACGCCGGCTATCCATCCAAGGTCGTGGAGACACGTCAGTGAAAACCTCCACATTGTTGAAAACTGGCACCGTCGGGGTGATTATCTCAGCCTTGTGTTGTTTTACGCCCGTGCTGGTATTTGTTTTTGGTGCGGTCGGTTTGGCTGCCTGGATCGGTTACATCGATTACGTGTTGATGCCAGCCCTGCTGTTTTTTGTTGGTTTGATTATTTACGCGGTGAATCGAAAATCAAAGACACAGTGCGGAATAAATGCAAACTGCCAAACATCGAAAGGCGATAGATCATGAACGTCATCATCCTGCGCATTACCGGCATGACTTGCGAACATTGCGCAAATACAGTGGAAAAGGCTCTGTCCGGCGTGCCTGGTGTTGTCTCTGCCACTGTCTCCTATCATGACAAAGTTGCCGGCGTAACGGTGCGAAGCCAGATCAGTATCGATGCTCTCGTGCATGTTGTCAAAGCCAGCGGTTACAACGCCGAGATCATTGGCTCAGACGAGGTGGCAGCAGCAGGCAAAGCAGCAAAGGCCAAGCTGCACATCGCCGTCATCGGCAGTGGTGGCGCGGCGATGGCGTGCGCGCTGAAAGCAGTCGAACGTGGCGCGCGGGTGACGCTGATCGAGCGCGGCACCATCGGTGGCACTTGCGTCAACATCGGTTGCGTGCCGTCCAAAATCTTCATCCGTGGCGCCCACCTCGCGCATTTGCGTGCGGGCAGCCCGTTCGATGGCGGCATCACGGCCAGTGCGCCCGCCATCGACCGTCCGGCCTTGCTCGCGCAGCAACAGGCGCGCGTGGATGAACTGCGCCACGCCAAATATGAAGGGATACTGGAGAGCACGCAGGACATTACCCTGCTGCACGGCGAGGCCCGCTTCATGGACGGCCACACGCTGATTGTGCATTTGGGCGACGGCAGCGAGCGCGAGGTGTCGTTTGACCGCTGTCTCGTCGCGACCGGTGCCCGCGCAGCGATCCCACCGGTTCCAGGCTTGAAAGACACGCCGTACTGGACTTCGACCGAAGCATTGGTGTGCGACAGCATTCCACCACGGCTTGCCGTGATCGGCTCATCTGTCGTCGCGCTGGAACTGGCGCAAGCCTTCGCGCGACTCGGTAGTCAAATAATGATATTGGCGCGCCACACATTGTTCTTCAGTGAGGATCCGGCCATCGGCACGGCGGTGACAGAGGCGTTCCGCGCCGAAGGCATTACGGTACTGACCAATGCGCAGGCGAGTGAAGTCAGTTATGCGAATGGCGAGTTTGTGCTCAAGATGCAGAGTGGCGAACTGCGAGCCGACCAACTGCTGGTTGCAACGGGACGTTCACCGAACACCGGCAACTTGGCATTGGACCGCGCCGGTGTAGTACTCAGTCCTCAGGGCAATATCCTGATTGACGACCACATGCGCACCAGCGCGCAGGACATTTACGCCGCCGGCGATTGCACCGATCAGCCGCAGTTCGTCTATGTTGCGGCAGCCGCTGGAACGCGTGCGGCGATCAACATGACCGGCGGCGAGGCCGCCCTCGATCTTACTGCCATGCCAACCGTGATATTCACCGATCCCCAAGTGGCGACGGTGGGGATGTCCGAGGCGGAAGCGCACGGCAAAGGTATCGAGACCATTAGCCGCACGCTGTCGCTCGACAACGTGCCGCGCGCACTCGCCAACTTCGATACACGCGGCTTTATCAAACTTGTCGCAGAAGCGGGAAGCCTGCGCCTGCTGGGTGTGCAGGCTGTTACGCCGGAAGCGGGCGAGATCATCCAGACGGCGGCCATCGCCATCCGCGCGCGCATGACGGTGCAGGATTT
>NZ_DAIESY010000125.1:0-16100 GCF_027346185.1 Halothiobacillus sp. | reverse complement strand
GTACCGACAGCGGCACCTGCGAGCAGACGCCCCTGGGAGTCCTTGGACGCATTAGGGTAATCGGTCGATTTCTGTATGTCCTTGACGGTAATCATGCCACGCAATTCGAAGCGGTCGTTCACAACCAGCACTTTTTCGATGCGGAACTTGTGCAGCAAGGCCTGAACTTCCTCGCGGCTGGCACCTTCCTTGACCGTCACCAGGCTGTCCTGCTGGGTCATGATCTTGCTGACCGGCTGATCCAGATTACGCTCGAAACGAAGATCGCGGCTGGTGACGATGCCAACCAGATCCCGGCCGTCCACGACCGGTACGCCACTGATGCTGTGATCGCGCGTAATTTTAAGGACGTCACGAATACTCATATCCGGCGGAACCGTAATGGGATCCTTGATGACGCCGGATTCGTACTTTTTCACTTGTCGCACGTGATCGGCCTGCATCGCGATTGGCATGTTCTTGTGAATAATGCCGATGCCGCCTTCCTGCGCCAGCGCAATCGCCAGACGCGCTTCGGTCACGGTATCCATGGCTGCCGACACAAGCGGCACGTTCAGCCAGACATTGCGTGTCAGTTGGGCTTTGAGTGAGACTTCTCGCGGCAAAACAGTGGAATGCGCGGGGACGAGCAGAACATCATCGAAGGTCAGGCCTTCATCGACTATACGCATCATAAAGTTCTCTTACGGTAATGAAAATTTTGCCAATTATAGGGATGGATGGTTAGCGGGTAAACTCAAACCCGCTGAGATAGTAGCCAGAGCAGTAACTCTAAGCTAAAGTCCCATATGGAACCTCTGCACGAATCCATCCGTAGCTTCGTGCAGATGCGCTCAGGCCGGTGGGCTTGCGCCAGCCGCGCGTTCACGTCCGGCCTGAGCTCCGGCATTTCAATGACTCACGTCATTGAGCGGCAGGGCATCCATACCCTGCACGGGAATGTCTGCATTTGTGCAGACATTCCCTTTGCACCGATAAGGGCACCAAAGGCATCCACCAGGAGAAATCTAGAATGAAAAAAGCTCAGAAAATAGCCACCGCAGTGACTGCAGCTGCCCTCTTAGTCGGCATCAGTGCCGCCAATGCTGCCAGCATGGCCGACTACGAAAAAGCCAAGGCAACAGCCATGGCGGAAATCAAGAAAGTTGAAGCCGAAGGCGTTGCCGCCTGGAATTCCCGTGCGAAAGACCCTGTCATGAAGCATGGTGATGAACTGGCGGCAAAGGGCGATTTTGAAGGCGCGATCAAGTACGCCGATTACGTTGCCAGCCTGCAACCCATTGCAGCCAAGGAATGGAAGAGTCAGCCTAACCCAGGTCCGTACCAGCCGTAATCAGACTTAAAATATCTGCATAACTGCGGGTAAAACTGGAAGCCGGGCACCTATTGCCCGGTTTTTTATGCCTGCCCTTCGCTCGCAAGGCGAGGCATCCAGCAATCCTTCACTCATTCTTGATTATCGCTTAAAACCGATCGTGATTCGCTCAGATCGCTTCCCTGTAATGGCAAAAGAACGCGAGATCATCTGCCCATCATGGGTCGCTTCGACCTGATAATGACCTACCGGTAGCTGAACAAACATCTGCGGCCCGTCTGACTTCGCCTCAAGGATTGGCGTGCCCTTTGCGTCACTGATCCGCACAGGGACATCGGCGACGAATTCACCTCCCGGCACAACCGCAAAGGTCAAATGGGTATTGAATTCACGTGCATGGGCCGCCAACCATGCGCGCTCTTCGATACCGATTCCGCCAGAAACAAAATGCACGCCACCCTGAACCTGCGGCGTCAAAGCACCCGATGCGACTTCAGCTGGCGTCAGCGACTTGATTGTGGGTTCTTCCGAGGCAGTCGGCGCCGCAGCCCAAACCATCGGGGCGCAGATCAAAGCACCTGCAATAACCAAGAAATGCAAACGATTCATGTTCATAGTCACGATCCTTTTTCAAGATTGGGAACATTAGGCCACAACGACAAACAAAAAGTTTCGCGCCCGAGAAGTTAAAACGAGATGTTAAACAAAGGCAGCAGGGAAAATTCCGGACAAAATCAACAGAGCCGCCAGAGCAAATACCCCGGCCAACAGGTCATCGACCATGATGCCCAGACCACCGGACACGTGGCGATCAAGCCAGTTGATTGGCCAGGGTTTGAGTACATCGAACACGCGAAAAGCGAGAAAACCCCAAAGCAGGTTGAGCGGTGTGACCGGAATCAGCATGAACGGGATCAACACACCGACAATCTCATCGAACACGATGCCGCCATGATCATGCACACCGAGCTTTTCACTGGCTCTGCCGCAAAGAAACACACCGATGGGTGTGAGCAGAAAGACAACGGCTGCCGTCAGATATCCCGCTGGCACGGCCAGACTGGCAGCAAGCATGCCGATGAGCCATGCCAGGGCGACACCCGGCAATGTCCCGAACGTACCCGGTGCCTTTGGCGCCAAGCCGCTGCCGAACCCGAAGGCAAGCCACAGTACAGGATCGCGCCACACGCGATGGGCAAGATGAGGAATCGGCGGATTTTTCTTATGTGAACTCATGACTTAATCCAAATCTACCGGCGCAAAGTGATCGAACCCATGCACGTGTACTGGCATGTCATGCCGCTCGGCATCCAGTACACGAAGGCGCTTATCTTCGGTGATTCGCCCGATCACCGTGGCGGAAATACCCAGTGTGCTCCATTGTTCGGGCGGAAGTGTAAACAGCAATTCGTAGTCATCTCCCGCCGTCAAAGGCAGATCGCGTTGTGTCGGGTCGGCGGCAAACCACGCGCGGGCGGCGGGTGAAATGGGCAGGCAATCGGTCTCAACAACAGCGCCCACATGACTGGCGCGTAAAATATGCCCCAGATCCTGCAACAAACCATCGGAGATATCGATGGCGGCATGGGCCACCTCGGCAAGCCGCCTTCCCTCATCGACACGTGGCTTGGGGCGATTCAGGCGCATCTGCAAAAAGTCGATTTCCTCAGGATTCAAGGATGAGGGCATGGATTCGGGATGCTGAATTGAACGCAAGCCCAGACCCGCATCGCCGATCGTCCCGGTGACGGCAATCAGGTCACCGGGGCGTGCGCCCGAGCGCGTGAGCATTCGATCCGGTCGGGCGCTGCCCATGATTGTAACCGCCAGTGTACGAACCGGGCTCTTGACCGTATCGCCACCAACCAGGCAAATCCCATAGTGCTCGGCCAAGGCATAGAACCCCTGGGCAAACTGTTTCAGCCATTCCGGTTCGATCGTTGGCAAAGCCAACCCCAGCGTCACACCCAAAGGCCGCGCGCCCATCGCGGCCAGATCGGAAAGATTTACCGCCATGGCCTTATAGCCCACATCGAAGGCGTCCGTCGATTCGGGGAAATGCCGACCGTCTACCAGCAGGTCGGTACTGACCAGCAAACGCTCCCCTTCAGGCACCCGCAATGCGGCGCAGTCGTCACCCACACCCAACACCACCGCTGCATCCGTACACGGGCGGGAAAAGTAGCGCGCGATGAGTTCAAACTCAGTCATAAAGAATAGCCAGATCCATCAGAGCAGATTCAACCAACGCCGGGTATTCGCGTCGGTGTATTCGGCCACGGCCGAAAGCGTTTCACCCCGTACATCTGCCAGCGTTTGGGCGGTGTGCGTGACGTAGATCGGTGTATTGGGCTTGCCGCGATGCGGCACGGGTGCGAGATAAGGCGCATCGGTTTCGATCAGTATCCGGTCTTGGGGGACTTTCTTGGCCGTTTCCCGCAGATCGGCAGCCGATTTGTAGGTGAGAATGCCGGAAAATGAAATATAGAACCCGAGATCCAGTGCCTTTTTCGCCGTATCCCAGTCTTCGACGAAACAGTGCATTACCCCACCGCAATCACGGGCGTTTTCCGACCGCAGCACGTCGATGGTGTCCTTGGCCGCCGCCCGCGTGTGGATGATGACCGGTTTTTTCAGTTCAAGCGCCGCCGCAATGTGCGCTCTGAACCGCTCATGCTGCCAACGTTCGGCCTCGCCGCTGCGAAAGTAGTCGAGACCGGTCTCGCCGATGGCCACGATCTGCTCGCAATAGGGACTCGCGCGCACATGCGACACGATTGCCTCGGCTTCAAGGGCATAGTCGGGGTCTTCGGTAGGGTGGATGCCGAACGAAATCCAGACTTGCGGACGATCCTCGCCTGAGTGCGCATACGGTGCGACCAACTCTGCCATATCCGCCCAGCGGTCAGGATGAATCGCCACGCACAACATGCGGCGCACACCGGCTTCGAACGCGGCGATCATGAATTGATCGAACGAATTGTCAAATGGCGTCAAATCGAGCTTGTCGAGGTGGCAATGGGTATCGAACAGGTTCATAGGAACATTGACTCAATAAACGGAAAAATCTGTGGTTCACCGACGCAATCGCGGGACAACAACGAAACACGTTGCCCGACATGATAGGCCAACAGACAACAGTGGGCACGTGCGCCCCCTTAAATCAACCTGAAATAATCAACCCGAAATAAACCCGACGATCACCGTGATGAAGGCTCGGGCGTTCGTAAACGCAGCACGCGAAACCGCTCACCCATTTCGGTGGGCATGACGAGTTCCTTGAAGCCCTGGGCAATGCGTGCGCTGACCGACCGATCCGTCGCGGCCTGCATCCGCCGGGAAAACATGTCCGGTACATCGGTGCCCAGCAGCCACGCTGCCTGGCTGCGTTCACCATCGACGACAAATCCCGCTTCCCGTGCCAAACGGGCAAGCCGTTCAAAATCGACCCAGGTGGTGATGTCCTGCAAGCCGGGATAGACGAACGGATCATCGTGCGCACGATGGCGGTAATGGCAACGCAGGGTGCCGTCCACGCGATCCGGACGGTAGACTTCGGCAGTAGATCCACCGTAATCGAAAAGATAGAGAATGCTTACCGCTTTCGGGCGATCAAACAGTGTACGAATGGATGCCAACCACCGCGGCAAGTCGAGATTGATTTCCGCCGCCACCGGTTCAGGCGCCAAATCGTCCAGCGGCCACAGCCCGGCACAATCGGCCAGAGCGGCTCGCAACTCGGGTGAGGCCGTATCGACAACCCAGCCGAATCGCTCGCCAACCCAACCGACTTTCAGTTCTTCGATCGTATCGATCTGCCCGGGACACCAGCGGAATCGGCAGGCCGGCATGGCATCGACGACTTCATTGGCGATCACCATGCCCCCGGCCCAGATGTCCGCCAAGTCTTTTGCATCCCTATCTTCCACCCAGGCGAGGCGCGCCCATAGCTCGGGTTTGAGCTCATCCTTGAGGCGCGACTGTTGCCGTTTGCGCAGTTCGGGGCTGATTTCCCAGATCAGATATTGATCGGGCAAACAATCGCGTGTTTCACACGCACGCAGGAAATCCAAGGCCAGTTGGCCGGAACCCGCACCCAGTTCAAAGACCTGCCGCACCGGGTAATCGCGCTGGATCTGTTGCCATTCGTACACGAGGCCTGCCGCGAAAAAAGGCGAGCGCTCGGGCGCTGTGACAAAATCGCCACCGGCGCCGAATTGCACCTGAGCGCTGCCGTAATAGCCCAAATCGGGGTGATACAACACCTCGGCCATATAGTCCGAAAAGGATAACTGCCCATCGACCATCCTGCGCCGCAGGTGATCGATCAATGTCATGCTCTTGATCTGGTCTTCGGACGAAGGAACGGGCAGAGAGAAATCGGGCTCAGACATCATCGCTTTGAATCGAGTCGGTAGATTTATTGAGGCTCAAATGCGACAACCGGGCGGCGACGGAAGATCTCGACACCGACGCCCCGCGTGTACGGCAGGGCCAATGGCTTGCTGACCGATAATTGAATCGCCTGAATTGGAAATGCCGCAAACAGGGCGTCGACACACCGCTGTGCAAGTGTCTCGACCAGATTGAACGCGCCTGCCTGCACCAATGCCATCACGGTTTCACAAACACGCTGATAATCAACAGTGGTCGAAATGTCGTCTCTTTTAGCAACTGCGTGGATGGGTGCCACGCCCAGCCGAATGTCCATTCTCAGTGGTTGCACCTGCTCGCGTTCATGCGGGTAGATGCCAATGATCGCATCGAATTCGAGTTGGTCGATGACAATCCAGTCCCAATCTCCGGCAGACAATGATTCTGAACTCATTCCATCCCCGCCTGATCAGAACTGGGAAAAGTCAAATTCAAGCCCCTTGCGCGGGCTCTGAATAAAATCACCCTGCACCAGATCCACACCCATCGGCCAGATCAACTGCAAAGTGGCCGGATCTTCGATATTGGGCAAGATCACGGAGACATCACGCGCTTTGGCCTCATTTAGCAATTTCGATACCGCTGCCTGATTAGTCGCTTCTTGACTGAAGTTTTCCAGCAATGCACGAGAAACTTTGATCTCTTTGGTATTGAGGTGGTCGAGCAGGCGGAAGGAGTCTGCCCCCTCGCCGAAGCCGTCAATCAGCAGGCCGCAGCCGAGCGGCGCAATGGTCTCACGCAGGTTTTCGAGATGCTTGAGCAGATAACCCGCCGTATCGGCACGAACCTGGATGACCAGAAGCACGTCGGGAAGACGAACACTGGCCAGACGATTTATCAACCACTGCGCGAATTCTTCATCCCGAAGCGATTGCTCACTGATGCGCAAATACAGCTTGATGTTCTCGCCACGTTTCAATCCGGCATTGACTTCCTTGATCGCACTCAGAATGACCCAGCGGTCGATCGACTCCATGAGATCGCCTCGCTCCGCCTTGCCGAGAAATTCCATCGGTTTGAGCGGATTGCCCTGCTCATCAATCATCCGCAGGAACACCTCGAACCGATTGAGATCGCGGTGCCCCTGTAACGAGACAATAGGCTGGAACACCAAAAAGAAGCGATTTTCCTTGAGCGCATCCTTGATTCGACGAGCCCATATTTCTTCTTGCTCCGCGTCACTGGCCGTTTTGAGATCAGGCTTGTAGAACTCGGTCAGATTGACACCCCGTTCCGATGCCTTGTTGGTTGCCCGTTCAGCGCGATCGACCAATTCCATAACGTTCGCAGGAGAGTTGATATCCAGCAACGTGTACCCAATGGAGATATTGACGCTAACCGACGTCCTTCCCTTGGTGAAAATATAGTCCTTGGTATAACCCAAGAGACTGTCCACTACCTGCCCGGCATGAGATAAATCGGTTTTACCCAACAGAACCAGGAACGAGTATGCCCCGTGGCGGGCCACCAGCCCTTTGCCACCAACCAGCGCCTCCACTTCCTTGCCGTATTCGGTCAGCAAACTATCCATGCCGGTGGTTCCAATCATCCTCTTCAGGGCTTCGCTATTGGTGATGTCCAACATCATCAGCACACCCTGTTCGTTTTCGTTCTGCCGAATCAGATCAAGACGCTCATGCAACTGATCGAAGAAGTAATTGCGGTTGTACAGCCCCGTCAGCAAATCGCGCCGAGACAGGAATTCGAGTTGCTCTTCGATTTCGGCCGGGTTCTGCTGTTTTGGGGCGACAAACAATTGCAAACAGGCCTCGCCATCGAAGGTCGCCTTCGATGAGGTGATGGTGACCTTGATTCGATTTCCACCCTCAGTCTCCAATTCAAACTCGTCACTGGCTTCATCTTCCTTGAGAAAAGACTTGAGGCGTGCAGCGCAATCGCCCACGGCCCGATCCAGTAGTGGCTCGTCGATCAAATCTTCAAGCGAGTTAAATCCCATCAGACCAAGATAAGCCTGGTTGGCGTAAATATGCAGACCATCCTGAATGTAGGCCACCGCCTCGTTGGAGCCATCGATCAGTTTCTGGCAACGCGATTCGGCACTGGCCAGCTTTTTCTGAAAAAGTGTCCTTTCCTGCTCGGTTATGGATGCAGCTACCTCTCGAACCAGCACAGGTATCAGTCGCGACTCATGCGTCACAACTGCCGTGGCACCCAACTCATACAACGGTAACACCTGGTCATCGTCGTCTACATCGGCGATCACGAGTTTAGGCAGTCGATCAAAAATCGGGCGGTGGTTTTCTTCCAACATGGTGTCGAGCAAGCTGCCCGAGTGGCTACCGAAGTCGACCAATACGACATCCATTGCATTCTTTTCTGCCTGAGCCCGGGCCTCCTCGAAGGAAGTCGCGTGGAATACATTGGCCGCAAAACCGTGGTTGCGAAGCTGGCTGCGCAATGTCACCGCATCATTGATTTCATTTGAAAGGTAAAGTATTGCAAAAGCCCGCTGTTTGGCTACCTCACGCATCAACACGTTGCGCCTCCATCATCAAAAAACCCTGCCCTGTCTGGCAAACCGAGCCCAGAGCCAATCGCATTTCCGTTTCTTCCTGCATGACCAAAAGTTCCTGTGCTTCGACTGCAAGCGCAGTCGCGAGAATAATCCGTACCGGGACTGCCCGCTGATCCAACTGAACAATAACAGGCCAACGCTTGCTCCAACGCGTGTCTCCCGTCTGGTAAACACGTGCATAACTGGCAAACAAGGTACCAGAAAAACGTTGTACGCCCATATCAATGGTTTTGTGCTCTGCGTCCATATGGCGCACCCAACGCACGATCCCGATGGTCATCGCTGACCCCGCTTTATCCTGTTCGGGCCACTCCGCCAACAATAAGTCGTCAACCGCAGCATGACTATTGGAGGACAACCGCCAGTGGAATCGAAATCCACTGGCTGAAAAATTAACCACGTCCCACGTACTTGGCTCGTTTAGGGACTGGTGATGCTTAATACCGTCATGCCGGGCACCGACACCCGCATACCAGTCTACCTCCTCCCCCAAGTTTGGGGTTTGAATATCCACTTTGAAATCAGCCACGCCACTGATCGGCGCCACTTTCCCACGAATCGGTTGTTCCAAGCCTTCCCAATCTAACCCTGCCAAAGCGATGGTACTTTCATGGTGGCCTTTTTTCTGGCTCAAACGCTCCAGACGATGATGCACGCTCAAAAAACCCAAGGTAATCAGGCTGGTTTGCTGTTTGCGTTGCCCCAGTAGAGTCGACTGACCTTCACGCTCGCCACGACCGACGAAGAAGAACTTCAGATGATCGAGTAGATGGTAAAGCTGTGACCGGCAAACAAGGGATAAACCTGCCGTCGTTTCAGGGTGATACAAACCTCCCAAGTCAAGGAAAACACCCGATTCAGTCAGGCCACCTCGGGTCGTCAATGCCAGATGAGGCATGATCTTTCCAGTCAGATCGATGAACCGACTGGTCGGCGTCGGTTTATCGCGTACCAATTCAATCGCGCCGCCGACCTGAACCAGGCAGGAATAACTATCTTCCATTTCTTCCCGGGTCAGCCCATAGGGGTTGACGACGGCGAGGGTCAAAATGGCCACGTAATGCTGATAAATCGACTGCCACCCCACAGGCTGCACTTCCTGCAATTCGCTACGCGCCAGTTCGACCACCTGGTGCAAATCAACATATAGTGATTTAGGTACATCCACGTAAGAAAGATAGCAATCCATGACGGTGCGGATCGCCCAATCGACACGATCCTGATGCGTACGAACAAGATATTCGCGACCGGAATCATGATCGACACGCTCACTAAGCGAGTTCAATTTAAGGTTCAGCATCAGTTGCGCACAGCGGTACACGCGAAGCAATGCGTCAATACGCAAACGCCCCTTGTCGCTCAAGGGCAAAGGAGACTGGCGCAAATCGGCTCGAATCCGGCCTGCTAGACGCGTCAAAAAGGGTAGGAAGTCCACCACAATGGCGCTGATCTCTGTTTCGCTCAGGTCCTGCCAGCAGATATCCGCGAACGCATCGCCTAACCGTCGGACGGCATCGAGGGATTCTCGCAGCAAAAGCTGATCAAGTAGACCATGCAAGTCCATTGGCTGCGTCATGGCGATCCTATCCTTTTCCCTGTGTGGATATAATGGAACCAGTTGAAAATAAAAACATTTTAGCCGCGCGAACAAAAAACTCTGGAGATGACCGCTCCGTATACAACCCGTTCCAGGGCAAAGTATTCAAGATCACTGTGCTTTTGGACGTGCCAAAATTTCTCCGAGTTGAATAGCAGACAGCGGATGCCACTGCGAATCCAGCGTCAACCCCTCCGGCAAAAGCAGGACAACGGTCGAGCCCATATTGAAGCGCCCCATCTCCTGCCCACGCGACAATCGGATGTTCATCCCGGTATCGCCACTGTAGAGCCAGCGGGTGACTTCAACTCCGGCCGGTGGCGTCACAATGCCCGCCCAGATGGTTTCGATCGCCGCCACATTGATCGCCCCGACCAGCACCAGCGCCATTGGACCGTGGGCGGTATCGAACAGACAAACCAACCGCTCATTGCGCGCGAAAATTTCCGGCACCTGCTGAACAGTGACGGGCGAGACACTGAATAACCGTCCCGGCACGTGAATCATTTCCCGCAACTCGCCATCGCAAGGCATGTGAATGCGATGGTAATCGCGGGGCGAAAGATAGATCGTCGCGAACTGCCCCTGCTCAAATCGGTGTGCCATCGCCGCATCTCCACCCAGCAAACTCTGCACGGTGTAATCCCGACCCTTAGCCTGCAAAAGATTGCCGGACTGGATCGCACCTAACTGGCTCACGCGGCCGTCGCAGGGGCTTACCCATACATTGGCGTCATCCGGCATGGGGCGGATGTCCGGCTTCAGTGCCCGGGTGAAGAACTGGTTGAATGTAGCGTAGGCCGCGGGATCGGACTCAACGGCCTCGCTCAGATCCACACCGAAACGACGCACGAACCAACGAATGACACCCGTAGTGAACGGCGTACGCCAGCGTGTTGCGCGAAAGACCAGGCGCGAGATCAGGTGATGCGGCAGCAGATATTGCACCAGCGTCCACAGACTTTGGGCAAAGGTAGGCGAAACCGGTTTGTTTTCATCAGGTGTGGCGTTAGGGTCTGTCATCATCGATCACATTGTTAGGGAATGAGGGACATGATACCGCCTGTTCTGCCACAATGGACCAACCTATATTTGACTGGCCGACAAAGCGCAAAATATGACTGCATCCACACATTCGGAACCTGCCGGGCGTCACGCCCAAACCGATCCACTCTACCCCCTGATTGAGGACACGCGACAACTGGTCACCATTCTCGATCTGATTCGCTGGGCCAGCAGCCGGATGGATGAACAACAGGTGTTCCTCGGGCATGGTACCCAGCATTACTGGGATGAAGCCGCCTGGCTCGTGCTCGACAGCCTGCATCTCCCGCTTGATCTGGATGCGGCCCATTGGTCGGCCAAGCTCACCCCCGGAGAAATAACCTTTGTCACGGGCCTGATCCGCCGACGCTGCCTCGAACACATCCCGACCGCCTATCTGCTCAATCGCGCCTGGTTCATGGGGCAACCTTATTATGTGGACGAACGGGTACTGATTCCCCGATCGCCATTTGCCGAATTGATCGCGCAGCATTTTGAACCCTGGTATGGCACAGACACGCCACCTACATCGATTCTGGATATCGGTACCGGTTCAGGTTGTCTGGCCATCGCGCTGGCTCAGCACTTTCCCGAAGCCGAGATCGGTGCCAGCGACATTTCCATGGACGCGCTCAGTGTCGCCGCCAGAAACGTGCGGGACTACCAATTCGAAGACCGTATCGAGCTGTATCAATCGGATCTTCTGGATAACCTGAAGGATGAAACCGGCGCCCCGCTGCGCTTTGATCTGATTATCAGCAACCCGCCCTATGTCGATCCGGCGGAAGCCGAAGACATGCCACAGGAATATCACCACGAACCGGCCATGGCACTGTATGCGCCGAATCAAGGCCTGGCCCTCATCGAGCGCATGCTCGATACAGCGCGCGAACACCTCTCGCCAGAGGGTTATCTTTTTGTCGAAGTTGGCAATGGCCGGCGGCTGATTGACCAAATCTGGCCACAGCACCGGCTTTCATGGATCGAGATGCACAATCAGGAAGCGGCCCTGTTCATGATCGCCCATTCCGATCTGGCAAATTGGCGCGGTTAATTTTTTTTTAATAAACGACAAAAAATAAAAAACTCTAATAAAACAATATATTAAGAATACACACTCTCATTGTATTGAAAAATTGACCCTAATTTTCTTGCCAACACCTGGCAATCGCGCAAGAATCGACTATCGTTTGGTTGGCTATGCGCATAAGACAAATACACAAAAAATATGCTGGACACCTGATGGAGACCCCATTGCCCGACCAATAGCCACCGCGATACCGGAGAAATTATCTGTTTGGTCTTGGCAATACACCCAAGACACCACCACAGGAGTTAGCACCATGGCACACATTGTTATTCTTGGCGCAGGGATTGGCGGCATGCCCGCCGCATATGAAGTGCGTCAAGAGCTGGGGAAAGAGCACAAAGTCACCGTCGTGACAGCCGATACCTACTTCCAATTCATTCCGTCCAACCCCTGGGTTGCCGTCGGCTGGCGCAACCGCGATGACATCACCTTCCCACTTGCACCCTACCTCGAGCGCAAGGGCATCGACCTGATTTCCCAACGCGTCGATAAAATCGTCCCAACAGAAAATCGGCTCGAACTCGCCAACGGTGAAACCGTTACCTACGACTACCTCATCATCACTACCGGCGCGAAACTGATGTTCTCCGAAGTGGAAGGCACCGGCCCGCACGGTGGGTTTACCCAATCCGTCTGCACCGTAGACCACGCCGAACACGCCTACGAAGATTACAAGAAGCTTGTCGAGAACCCCGGCCCCGTCATCGTAGGTGCAGCGGGCGGTGCCAGCTGCTATGGTCCGGCCTACGAGTATGTGTTCATACTCGATACCGCGCTGCGTAAAAAGAAAATCCGCCAGAAAGTGCCTATCACATTCGTCACGCCGGAACCGTATATCGGGCACCTGGGTCTGGGCGGCGTCGGCGACTCCAACGGGATGTTGGAATCGGAACTGCGTGCGCACGACGTCAAATGGATCACCAATGCCAAAACCACGAAAGTGGAAGACGGCATGATGTACGTGGACGAATACGACCGCAATGGCGAAGTCATCCAGAAGCACGAGCTGCCATTCAAGCACTCAATGATGCTGCCAGCCTTCAAAGGCGTGGATTGCGTGGCCAATGTTGAAGAAATGTGTAACCCGCGCGGCTTCGTCAAAATCGACGAATATCAGCGTAACACGGTATACAAGAACATTTTCTCAGCCGGTGTTGCCGTCGCCATCCCTCCGGTAGAAAAAACCCCGGTACCTGTTGGCGCGCCGAAAACGGGCTACATGATCGAGTCCATGGTCACCGCGATCGTACATAACATCAAAGCCGAACTGACCGGTCAGGGCGAGCCCGATGCCAAGGGCACCTGGCAGGCCATCTGTCTGGCCGACTTCGGTGACCGCGGTGCGGCCTTCATCGCCCTGCCGCAAATCCCGCCGCGCAACGTTAACTGGTTTGCTGCCGGTAAGTGGGTGCATCTGGCGAAAATCGCCTTCGAAAAATACTTCATTCGCAAGATGAAGAAAGGCACGTCCGAACCGCTGTACGAAAAGTACATGATGCGCGCCATCGGGATTAACCGCCTCGAAAAATAAGCGACATCCCGCTTAAGTTAAAAACCTGCCGATTGGCAGGTTTTTTATTGGAAGCAACTTCAGGTCAGCGTGGATTTTTGTCACCATCGACACTCAAGGGAAAATTCGCCCACCGATACCAAAGTGCCCAACCAATCAATGCAAAAAAAAAGCAAGCACCCCGCCCACGGCAACAGTGGGCAATAACACACTGGCGACGCTCAGTCCCAATGCCTTGCCGCCAATCACATAGGCCAGCGCGGTCTTGACCATCGTGTTTACCAGAATCGCCAAGACAATTGCCTCAGTAGCCACCGAGGGCGCCACTTGAGCATCCGCAGCCATTTTGGCCAAAGACAGTGACAAGGCATCTACATCAGCCAAACCGGAAATGGCAGCCAGTGCATAAATCCCTGCATCCCCTGCCATGTACTGAATTGCACGGGCAAACAACATGATCGACACCAGCAGCAATCCAAAACGCAGAGCAGCCGTCAGTTCAAGCGGGTTTTTCAGCACAGGCTCCACATCCATGCCTTTGTTTTGCGGGCGGATACCATACCGCCACCACAACAAGGCACCACCAAACCCCACCAACAACATCCCGCCCAGCACGGGAATCAAATCGGAGGCCAACGCCGGGTTGACGATGCCAACCTCGATGACCACCCGTGGTAACAAGGTCACAGACGCAATCACGATCCCGATGGCAAGAACCGCCGTCACACCGGTACCACTGCGGGCCAGACGGGAGAACACCAGGGTCAATGCCGTCGAAGAAACGAGCCCACCGAACACGCTGGTCAGGAGCAAACCCCGCTGCGAACCCAGAATGCGCATGGCGAAGTAACCGACAAACGACAACCCGGCCAGCAACAGAATCATCCAGCCGATAACAAAGGGATTCAGCGCACCCCACGGCCCGAAATCGCCATTAGGCAGCACCGGCAGAATGACCAGCGCAATCAACAGGAGCTTGAAGATCGCAAACAGCTCGGCTTCGGAAAGCTTGAGCAGACCGCGGTGCAAAATCGCTTTCATACCCAAGAGAATGGTGATGACCACGGCAGACACCACGGCGGTGTAGGTATAACCGGCTACGGCCGTAGCACCCAGAATAAAGGTGAGCAAACTCGCGACTTCAGTCGTGATCCCGACCCCGTTATCTTGCCGGTTGGCGGCCCAATAGCTGGTCACCAGAATGGCCGACAAGCCCAGCACCACGGCCACGAGAACCCAAACGCCGAAATGAGCCGACAAGATACCCGTCAGCCCACCAGTCAAGCCGATCAAGCCGAACGTACGCACACCGGCAACCCGTCGCCCATCCTCGGCACTACGTTCATGCCAACCACGCTCAAGCCCAATCAGCAAGCCAATCCCCAAGGCTACGCCCAGGCTTTGCAGAAGCACCAATGGGTCGTTGACTGGTACATTCATCAGGCAATCTCCTAGATTGGCGGATGAATGGCTGAAAACTCAGCTGACAGAATCAGTGCCCCCCGCTCTGCAATTTTTCCATGATGGCGAAAACCAGACCGGAGAAAAGGAACGTCACATGGATTCCCACCAACCAGGCAAGGTGGCGATCGGCCAATGTATCCACGTTCATGAACGCCTTGAGCAGCTCGATCCCCGAAATCGCCACCATCGAACCGATCAGCTTGATCTTGAGGTCGCTGAAACCGATCGAACCCATCCAGTCCGGCCGATCAGCATGCGCATGAAGATCTTCCATCTTGGACACGAAATTCTCATAACCGGAAAACATGATAATGATCAACAGGTTCATCAACAGGGACACATCCACCAGCGTCAGCACACCGACAATGACCTGTCCTTCGTCCATTGAAGTCGCATGGGAGACCAAATGCCAGGTCTCCTTGCCGAACTTCACCAGCAGGACACCCATCGCCACGACCAGGCCGAGATAAATCGGTGCCATCAACCACCGGCTGGCAAACAGGAAATGTTCGAACCCGCTCTCGACGTGTTTCACCGCACTTCGCGGTTTAGCCACCGAATCACTAGACATGACAACTCCCTCAACAACAATTGATTACCAATGGCAGGATCATATCATTACCGCTATCGGGGCGGTCCTAAGGAACCTCTGATTAAATCAGAGGTTCCGTGCGGCACAAGGACGTGCCGCCATTTTCAATCACGTAGGTGGTTGAAAATGAAGCAAGGCAAAAGTCACACCTTTTGCTTTGCGTTCTCTGAGAATTCCAGGATGGAATTATTCAGAGCTTCTCTAAACAGATTCTCACAAGGGACACCGACATGGCATCACTTGAAACCATCAAACTGCCCGACATCGGCGTGTCCGGCAAAGTCGAAATCATCGAAGTGCTGATTGAAGCCGGGCAAACCGTCGAGGCCGAAACCTCGATGCTCACGCTGGAATCCGACAAGGCCACCATGGAGATCCCGGCGCCAAAATCCGGCAAGATTGTCGAACTGCTGGTCAAGGTTGGCGATCAGGTCGGCACGGGCGACCCCATCGCCACCATGGAATCCGCCACTGAATCCGCGGGCGAATCAGCCCATGCAGCCGCAGAACCGGCACCC
>NZ_DAIESY010000121.1:0-4081 GCF_027346185.1 Halothiobacillus sp. | reverse complement strand
GCTGTCGCAACCTCAGTGTCATCTCGGTGCAAAGCTTGCTCAAGGCAGTGGATGCCAAGGAACAACACTATTCCATCGAACTGGCTGAGGCCGTTATCAACGAGTCCAAGCTGGAGCTGATTTGTGAAGATCACCAAGTGGACGAATTGGTGGACATCATCAAACGCACCGCCCGTACCGGCCAAGCCGAGGCGGGGTGGATTTATGTGAGCGATATCATCCGGGCAGTCCCGATTGCGGGGGTATCATGATATCTGCCGGCATCTATGTCATGGCGGCGTTGGCGGAAATAGTCGGCTGCTTTGCTTTCTGGGCGTGGCTGCGCCTGGGTAAATCGGCTGGCTGGTTGTTGCCCGGAGTGGTGAGTTTGATGATCTTTGCATGGCTGCTCACCCGGATCGACTCCGCTTCCGCCGGCAGGGCATATGCCACCTATGGCGGTGTGTATATTGCAGCATCGCTGGTCTGGCTATGGCTGGCAGAAGGGGTACGCCCAGATCGGTGGGACTTGCTCGGTGCCTCGATATGCCTCTTGGGTGCATCCGTCATCTTGTTCGGGCCAAGAACAGTGTGAAAGTCTGGCGTGCGATGAACTTTAAACGTTTGAATCCGTATATAATTTCTGCAATTCGATAGATACATCTTACCCGCCAATAGGTACTGATAGATTGACTCCTGATATTGAATGACTATCGGAAATCGAATGTCTCAGATCGGTCAACTAATTTCGATTACATCATTTCAGGTATGATGCTTTATTACTATAATTTTACTGAAATTGAGTCAGGTTAAAAATCTAGTATGAAACTTTATTCATTTTTGAGTAATTTTTCTAACAGTAGAATATGACTTTCAGAGGTGTTCAGTATGAAACTTTATTACTCGCCTACATTTATGAGTGATCGTCGTTTTTACGCGGCCAAAAAAGCGCATGAGCAGAAAGCGCATCAACAGGATGTGCCGGAAGATGCCGACTTCGAGCCCAGCAAGACTGAGCGCAAGCGCGAAGCGCATGCCGCCCGCGATCTCGGCGCTGAGCTTTGTGCATTGAGCGATGCGCAACTGGCGGCTTTCCCGCTGTCCGATTCGTTGCTGGCGGCCATTGGCGAATCGCGGAATATCCATGCACACGGCGCCCGCAAACGCCATCTTCAATATATCGGCAAGCTCATGCGCCAGCACGATGTGGTCGCCATTGAGGCCGAGTTGAACCGGATCGATCCGGATGCGCCCCAAAATATTCGTTTGCAGCATGAGAGCGAGCGTTGGCGCGAACGTTTATTGTCGGATGATGCCGCTGCGGTAACGGATTTCATTTCAAGTTATCCCCAGGTGGATATTCAGGCTTTGCGGCATCTGCTGCGCCAGGTCGCCAAGGAGCGGGCAGAGCAGAAACCACCCCGGTATTTCCGCGAACTGTTTCGTCTGGTGCGGGATACCTTAAGTCAGACGGAAGAACAGGCCAGTGGACACGATGCCTGACAAAAGATTACGAAGAGACGCTGATCGATGAAGATTACGATTTTTGGCACAGGGTATGTGGGGCTGGTCACGGGCGCGTGTCTGGCTGAAGTTGGGCATAACGTTCTGTGTGTTGATGTCGACGAAAGCAAGATCGAGCGCTTGAAGCAGGGGATTATCCCGATTTTTGAGCCGGGGCTTGAAACCATCGTGCGGGATAATTTCAATCAGGGGCGTCTGCATTTCACGACCAGTGCGCGTGAGGCGGTCGAATTTGGTGACGTGCAGTTTATCGCCGTTGGCACACCGCCAGATGAGGATGGTTCCGCCGATCTGCAATATGTTCGCGCTGTGGCGCGCTCGATCGGCGAGGCGATGACCTCGACGAAGATCGTCGTCAACAAATCCACTGTCCCGGTCGGAACAGGCGATAAAGTCCGAGCGGAAATCAGTACGGCGCTGGCCGAACGTGGCTTGTCCATCGATTTCGATGTCGTATCGAATCCTGAGTTTCTCAAGGAAGGTGCAGCGGTCAATGACTTCATGAAGCCGGACCGGATCATCATCGGCACCACAAACCCCGCGAGTGAAAAGCGGATGCGCGAACTGTACGCCCCGTTCAACCGCAACCATGATCGAATGATCGTGATGGATTTGCGTTCGGCCGAACTGACGAAATATGCGGCGAACGCCATGCTGGCAACCAAGATCAGCTTCATGAATGAGTTGGCTAATCTCGCGGAACGCCTGGGTGCCGACATCGAGCAGGTGCGGATCGGCATCGGTTCTGATCCACGCATCGGCTACCACTTCATCTACCCCGGCTGCGGTTATGGTGGCTCATGCTTTCCCAAGGATGTTCAAGCGCTGCACCGCACCGCCCGTGACGTTGGCTACAACGCCGAACTCCTCGCTGCGGTCGAGTCGGTCAATGACCGGCAGAAAGTCAAATTGTTCGATCTGATCGTGCGCCATTACGGCGGGCAGGAGGCATTGGCTGGCAAAACCTTCGCTTTGTGGGGGCTGGCATTCAAGCCGAATACCGATGACATGCGCGCCGCACCGGCTCGCGAGGTGATGGCCGCCTTGTGGGCAGCCGGTGCCAAAGTTCAGGCTTATGATCCGGAGGCCATGGAAGAAACCCAGCGTATCTACGGCCAACGAGATGATCTGCTTTTGTGTGGAACACGTGACTCAGCCTTGAAAGGAGCAGATGCCCTGATTGTCTGCACAGAATGGAAGGCGTTCCGTGCGCCGGATTTCGCTCTAATGGCCAGTGCGCTCAAGGAAAAGCTGATCTTCGATGGACGCAATGTCTATGATCCCAAGCGCTTGGCCGAAGATAATTGGCTTTACTACGGCATTGGTCGTGGCCTGAGTATTTCAGCGCGCTGAATCGACGTCGAGGGATGTCATGTCTGAGGTTTTTGCGTCACATCGGCTAAATGACGCGCGGCCTGGGCGCGGATGAGGGCGCGTTCTTCCGCCGATTTGCGTTGCAGGTTCTTGACCTGCAGGGCAAGACGGGGGTGCTGGGCAAAGCGCTTTTCGTGTCGGTCCAGAAAGTCCCAGTACAGGGTCGTGAACGGGCAGGCCTTCGCACCCACCGCCTCCTTGGGATTGAACGGGCAGTGCTTGCAATAATTGCTCATCCGATCGATATAGCTGCCACTGGCGATATAGGGCTTGGATGCCATGATCCCGCCATCGGCGAACTGGCTCATGCCCATCACATTCGGTATTTCAACCCATTCCACGGCATCGACGTAGACAGCCAGATACCATTCATGCACAGCCCGAGGTCGAACGCCTGCCAGCAGGCAATACAGACCGGTGACCATCAACCGTTGAATATGGTGGGCGTAACCCGTACGTAAAGTCTGGCCGATTGTCTGGCTCAGACAGTAGGCCGGTGTGTCGCCCGTCCAGAAAAAATCCGGTAAATCATGCCGGGCGTCCAGTGTATTAATGTTGAGCCATTGATCGCCATAATGGGCATAAAGCCCGCGGACATATTCCCGCCAGCCCAGTATCTGCCGGATGAATCCTTCCGCCGCGGCCAGTGGCACTTGCCCCTGATGGTAAGCCGCTTCGGCGGCACGGCAAACGGTAGCCGGATCGATGAGCTTGAGGTTGAGCGCGGCTGAGAGTCTGCTGTGATATAGCCATGGCTCATCCGTCCACATCGCGTCCTGATAGTGACCGAACAGCGGCAGTCGATGGGTGATGAAGTCTGCGAGGGCGGCTTCGGCCTGCTCTGGCGTGACCGGCCAGTCGAACCCGTCCAATGCGCCCGGGTGCTTCGGAAAATGGCGTTCTACGGTTTCGATGACCAGTTGGGTAATGGCATCGGCTGGAAAGCCGATAGGCGTGGGCAATAAGCCAGGCCCGCGTGCATCGAAGGCTTCACGATTCTGCGCATCGAAATTCCACGTGCCACCGATGGGCTGGTCATCATCCATCAAAAGAGCAGTCTGCTGGCGAAGCTGGCGGTACCAATACTCCAGTCGCAAGGATTTACGGCCCTTTGCCCAGTCTGAAAACTGGTTCTCGGTGGCGATAAAATGTCGGTCCGGATAGATTTTCCAAGGCACTTTATGACTATCACAAGTGGCTTTCA
>NZ_DAIESY010000106.1:0-8798 GCF_027346185.1 Halothiobacillus sp. | reverse complement strand
GCTGTCTGATCGGCATCGAGGACAACAAGCCAGAGGCCATCGCCGCCCTGCTGGAAGCGAGCCGCTCGGATCCGCGTTTTGCGGTATTTTCCGTCCCCACCCGTTATCCGGCGGGGGGCGAAAAGCAACTCATCAAGGTGTTGACGAATATCGAAGTGCCGCGCGGTCGTCGGGCCAGCGAGTTCGGCTTGCTCTGCTTGAACGTGGCCACCGTGGTGGCGATTCACCGGGCTGTCACCTTTGGCGAACCGATGACCGACCGGATCGTGACGGTCACGGGGGAGGGTATCGCGCGACCGGAAAACCTCAAGGTGCGCATCGGCACACTGATGAGCGATGTGGTGGCGGAGGCGGGCGGATACCGCCCCGGGGTCGATCGGCTGATCATGGGCGGCCCGATGATGGGCTTTGCCTTGCACAGCGATGAGGTGCCTGTGGTCAAGGCCACCAACTGTCTGTTGGCCTTGCGCCCGCAGGATCGCCCTGCCGAACCCGCGCCTCAACCCTGCATACGTTGCAGTCTCTGTGCCGAGGCCTGCCCTGCCGATCTGCTGCCGCAGCAGTTGTATTGGTACGCCCGCGCCAAGCAGTTCGATCGCGTGGTGGAGTACAACCTGTTCGACTGCATCGAATGTGGCGTGTGCAGCGCGGTTTGCCCATCTCACTTGCCACTGGTCGATTATTATCGCTTTGCTAAAACCGAAGTCTGGGCGCAGGAACGTGAAAAATCCAAGGCAAATCAGGCACGCGAGCGTTTCGAATTCCGCAACGAACGGCTGGAGCGAATCAAGGCGGAGCGCGAAGCCGCTTTGAACAAGAAACGTCAGGCTTTGGCGGCAAAGACCACGGCTGCTACCGATGATGCCAGTGCGGCACCAGATTCTTCGGATGCGTTTGGTTCGTATAAGCCCGCGTCGAACGGCGCCGAGGCACCCGCCAGTATGGATGCCGCTGTCGAAGCCGCACGGGCGCGCGCCAAGGCACGACGGGAAGCTTTGGACGCTGATCGTGCCGCAGCGAATGAACAAACACCGGTTCAGGCACAACAAGAACAGATTTCCAAGAGCGATCCGCCATGAGATTTTCCCCGCAAACTGCGCCCTTGCCCGAGGCATCCAATAACGTTCGCCGCGTCATGTTGACGGTGTTGTTGGCAATGTTGCCGGGTACCATCGTCGCGATTGCCTTGTTGGGTTGGGGGGTCTTGATCAACATCCTGCTGGCGGTGAGCGCCGGTTTGGTGGCGGAAGCGGCGATGCTGAGCCTGCGTGCCCGTCCCATGCGGCCGGCCATTGGCGATGGTTCGGTCATCGTGCTGGCCTGGATTCTGGCGTTGTGCCTGCCCAACCTTGGGCCGTGGTGGCTGCCGGTATTCGGCACCGTTTTTGCCGTGGTTGTTGCCAAGCAATTATACGGTGGCCTGGGGTTCAATCTCTTCAACCCGGCCATGGTCGGTTATGTCGTATTGCTGATCTCGTTCCCGGAGCCCATGACGCGCTGGGGGCCGGCCATTGACAGCTCGGGTTCGGCGCTCAATTTCATGCAGTCGGTCGCCTGGTCTTTCTCGGGTGCGCTGCCTAGTGGTGTCGGTTACGATGGTCTGAGTGTTGCAACGCCGCTTGATCATGCGCGCGAGCAACTCAGTACCGGTGCTACCCTCCATAACCTGACACAAAGCCTGTTTAGCGGGAGTTCCTTAGCTCAGTCGTGGAATTTGTGGTTGAGCCTGGCCTTCTTTGCAGGTGGTGTCTTTCTTCTATGGCGCGGCGTCATCCGTTGGCATATTCCGGCGGCGGTGATCACGGGTGTGCTGGTGATGTCCGGGTTCCTGTGGCTGCTGGATTCGGCGCGCCACGCCAGCCCGCTGTTTCATCTCATCACGGGGGCCACCGTTTTTGGTGCCTTCTTTGTCGCTACCGATCCGGTAACAGCGTCGACTACACCTCGTGGTCGTCTGATTTTTGGTTTCGGTATCGGCGTGTTGACGGTGCTGATTCGCAGCTTCGGCAGTTATCCCGATGGCGTTGCCTTTGCCGTTTTGCTGATGAACCTGTGTGTGCCGCTGATCGATTATTACAGTCAGCCCAAGGTTTTCGGCCATAAGAAGTCAGAACCCATAAAATGAGATCTACGGCATGAAGCGCCTGCTCACACTGGATAAAAGCCGGATCATCATCACCGCGCTGTTGCTGGGTGGTTTTTCCGTGGTGGGTGTCGGTTTGGTTTCGGTAACGCAAGAAGCCACGCGTGAGCGCATTGCCCAGGGTGAATTAGCGGTGTTGCGTGGGCAGGTCACAGCAGTGCTGCGTCCAGGCAGTTTCGATAACAATCCGGCTGATACCGCCTTTTTGCCGCCGGATCCTGAGGCGTTGAATTTGCCGCCACTGAAACCGGAACCCAGCGATCCGGTCGAGCGATTGTCGGCGTCGGTGCGGGCTGGTATCGTTGGATTCCGGGCCATGAAGGAGGGTAAGGTAACCGCCGTTGTGCTCCCCGTCATTACGCCTTATGGCTACAGTGGCGATATCAAGCTCATCGTCGGTGTCGACCGCGAAGGTGAAATCACCGGCGTGCGCGTGACCAAACATAACGAAACACCGGGTCTCGGCGACAAGATCGAAACGGCCAAGGGCCGCTGGATATTCGGCTTCGAGGGCAAGAGCCTCGATGACCCCGGTGAAAAGGGCTGGGCCGTGAAGAAGGACGGCGGCGTGTTCGATCAGTTCAGCGGTGCCACCATCACCCCCCGTGCCGTCGTCGGTGCCATTCATCAGGTGCTGGAGTATGTGCGTTTGCATCATGACGAATTGTTTGACGCGCCGCACTCATCCAGACATGAACATGATGATGAGTCAAAAGACAAACCAGAAGCGGCACACATACCAACAGAGGTAAACCATGAGTGATGTTTCCTATCGAGATCTTGCGGTACAAGGGCTCTGGAAAAACAATCCGGGGTTGGTCCAGATTCTCGGCATGTGCCCGATGATGGCGATCTCCAATACCGTGGTCAATTCATTGGGATTGGCGATGGCGACCATCTTGACGATGGTGGTTTCCAATGGCTTGGCTTCGGCGATTCGTCATTGGGTGCGCCCTGAAGTGCGACTGCCGGTGTTCGTGATGGTCGTCGCTTCGGTCGTGACCGTGATCGAACTCTGGATGAACGCTTATCTGAATACGCTCTACCACGTGCTGGGCATCTTTCTGCCGCTCATCGTGACCAACTGCATCGTGATTGCCAGGGTAGAGGGCTTCGCGGCGCGTAATCCCGTTTTGCCGTCTTTGTATGACGGGTTGATGATGGGGCTGGGCTTCGGTCTCGTGCTCGTGGCACTGGGGGTCATTCGCGAATTGCTGGGTTTCGGCACATTGCTGGCGAATGCACAGCAACTCTTCGGCCCGATGGCGGCCAATTGGACGATTCATGTTCTGCCGGAACAAGCCCACTTCCTGTTGGCGATTCTGCCACCCGGCGCGTTCATGGCGCTTGCTATCCTGATTGCCATCAAACAGGCGATAGAGCAGCGCAGAGCAACCCGTCTCGCCCAGCCTGTTGCAATGGAGTTGCCCAACGCGGCGACTGCTCGGTAGCAGACAGCGGTACACGCGCACTCGTCATCAAAAGGTCAGTGTCGAGGAGTGACATTTACAGCCAGATCAACCGCAGCTGCTGGTGCTCTTGTTGTGGCAGATGGGCGTTACGTCCGGATGCTCGACGGCATCGGCAATCACGCTGACAAAGTGACCGAGTTCGTCCGGTGTCAGCACAGTCAGAATACGGTTCATGATGTCCGGATCAACCCGGGCAAGACTTGACCCTCCATCTTCCAACTGCACCCAGATACCCGCAGAGACGATATCGCCATCATCTTCCAGTGCGCGTGCAGCGGCTTCGTTTCGGGAGGTTTCCTCTTCGTACCATGCTTCGATCTGATCGAGCAGGTCTTCGTCGATATCGTCCGGAATGGCCACATTCGTTACGGCATCGTTAATGGGATCCGGACGGCTGACGACCTCAAGACCGAGGGCCTGAACCCGTTCGATAAAAGCAGCTCCACGGTCGGAGGTCAAAAAGCTGAATTCGTACATGATGAACATACCTATCTTGACGGTGTAACCGTCGATTAAACCGGCGCGCTACGCGCCTGCAAGTAATAAATATAGCCTAGCAAGCGTTACGAATGAATCCCAGGCTATGCTTATTGATAACAGATCTATGCTGTTCGATATTCATGAGTGTTTCACTTGGTTGAATTGACACAACTTGTCGATAAAGTGTGTCTATTGCCCTATTCTCTGGGCTTGGTTGTTCATAAGGAGACATGAATCATGCATATTGAATTTCAAATTGTTCTGCTGTCTATTCTGGCCATGATCGGTATTGTCGGTGTGCCTGCATATGTATTTTGGATGTTCTGGAAGAAATCGGGCGAGGCGCTCAAGGAGAAGAAGCAGCACTAACAGGATGCTGAAAAACCTCATCCATGAGTTTTTCAGCGATACCGGGTCCGGTACATGTCCAGACCCGGTATCGGAAAATCAATCACTTACGTAATCTATTTTTCGTGCGGGATATCCATGTCCCGTCTTATCAGGTCGCTGAAACAAGTATTTCAGCAGCCTGCTAAGCTCGGGGTTTATAGCCCCTGTATTGCGGGGTTGTTATGGAGATGCTGAGCGTTACAACAGTTCCAGCGCCTGATTGAGATGGCTGACGGCCGTGATGTTCAAGCCGTCTATCGGTCGTGCGGGCAAATTGGCTTTGGGTACGATGGCATGGGTGAAGCCATGCTTGGCCGCTTCGGCAAGTCGTTCTGGCCCGCCACTGACCGGACGGATTTCACCGGCGAGCCCCACTTCACCAAAAACAATCAATCCTTCCGGCAGGGGCCTGGCCCGGAAGCTCGACAAGATCGCCAGCAGGCTGGGCAGGTCGGCCGCCGTTTCCGCGACGCGCACGCCGCCGACCACATTCAAAAAAACATCCTGATCATATAGGGCGATCTGGCCGTGCCGGTGCAGCACGGCCAGAAGCATGGCCAGCCGGTTCTGGTCGAGACCGACGGTCAACCGCTTGGGATTGCCGCCGGGGTGTTCGGCAACGAGCGCCTGAACTTCGACCAGCAGAGGGCGAGTGCCTTCACGGGTGACGGTAATGACGCTACCGGGAACCGGTTGTTCATGGCGCGACAAAAAAATGGCGGATGGGTTGGTGACGGGTTTCAAACCGCGATCGGTCATGGCGAATACGCCGATTTCGTTGGCGGCGCCGAAACGGTTCTTGACCGCACGAATCACCCGAAAACGCGCACCGGGATCACCCTCGAAATAAAGTACGGTATCGACCATGTGTTCGAGCACGCGCGGCCCGGCCAGAGCACCTTCCTTGGTGACATGGCCGACAATGAAGATGGTGACTTCATGCCGTTTTGCAAAGCGTACAAGTTGGGCCGTGCCTTCGCGCAAATGCGATACGGAACCGGGGGCGGCGGTCAGTCCTTCGGTATGCAGCGTCTGGATGGAATCGACCACCAGCAGACGCGGCAATTGGCGGGCACAGTGCGCCAGAATCGCTTCGACCGACGTTTCACTCATCAAGGTCAGTTGACCTTGTTTCCCTGACAGATCGGCCTCAAGCCGCTGGGCGCGCAGCGCGACCTGTTGCAGGGATTCCTCGCCCGTCACGTAGAGGCAGGGCATACGCGCCTGGAGTGTGAGCAGGGTTTGCAGTAACAACGTCGATTTGCCGATACCCGGGTCGCCACCGATAAGGATGACCGAACCTTCGACCAAACCGCCGCCCAGGACGCGATCGAGTTCATCCAGCCCGGTGGATTCCCGGGGTGTTTCGCTGATGCGAACTTCGGATATCAGGGTGGTTTGCGGGTTGCCCCCGGCATAGCCGCTGACACCCGGTGAACTGGCAGTCGATGCGTTACCGGGCAGGCGGATTTCGGTGAGGCTGTTCCATGCCCCGCACTCGCTGCAGCGGCCCGCCCACTTGGGGAAATCGGCACCGCATTCCTGGCAGACGAAGGCCGATTTCTCCCTGGCGCGCGCCATTAATGATCGCTCGCCGGTTCGTGCGTGATGGTGAGTCGAGCGATGTCGACAGCTCGATTCCGGACGGACTCTACGGTAATCAGGATGTCGCCCAGATCAACTTCGGCGCCAACGGTTGGCAGCGTTTCTAGCTGCTCGATGATCAGGCCATTGAGCGTGCTGGCTTCCTGTGTGGGCAGTTCGATGGCCAGTTCCCGGTTGATCTCCCGGATGGGCATATTGCCCTTGAGTAGATAACTGCCATCTGCCTCCGCCTTGATTTCGTCGTTATCGGTAACCGGCGATGTGGTGAAGTCGCCAACGATTTCCTCAAGGATATCCTCGAGTGTAACGAGACCTTGAACATCGCCGTATTCATCGACCACCAGCGCCGATCTGCGTTTTTCTTTCTGAAAGTTGAGCAGTTGCGTGGTCAGTGCCGTTCCCTCGGGTACGTAGTAGGGTTCGCGCAGCAGCCGTTTTAGCCGGCTAAGGGTGAGCGAGCCGTCCATCAGTGGCCCGAATAATCGGCGCACCGTGATCACGCCGATGGTGTTCTCGACGGAACCCTTGTAAACCGGTACCCGACTGTAGGACAGGTGCTTGATTTGTTCGAGTACCTCTTCCCAGGGCACACTGATGTCGATACCGATGATATCGGCTCGGGGAATCATGATGTCCTCGACCTGCCCCTGTTCCAGGTTGAGCACCGACAGCAACAGTTCCTGATGTTGATCGGGCAGATGTTGACTGGACTCGCGTACGATAGTCTGCAACTCGGCGGCCGACAGGCCCTGAACTTGTTTGGTCTTGGTGTTGAATCCGAGCAGGTGAAGCAGACCATTCGCCAGCAAGTTGATGAGCTGGATCAAGGGCAGGATCGGCTTCATGACGAGGTTATAGATATAGGCGGAGGGCCAGGCGAACCGTTCGGGGGACACTGCTGCCGCTGTCTTCGGGGCGACTTCACCGAAAATCAGCAGGGCGAAGGTCATCACGCCGGTGGCAATGGCAAGGCCACTGTCGCCAAACAGGCGTAAGCCGATGACCGTGGCAATGGACGAAGCTAGAATATTGACGAAGTTGTTGCCCAAAAGAATCAGCCCGAGCAATCGGTCGGGCTTTTCAAGCAGTTTTTGCGCGCGCACCGCGCCGCCGTGCCCACGCTTGGCCAGGTGGCGCAGTCGGTAGCGGTTCAGGGAAATGAGCGCAGTCTCTGAACTGGAGAAAAACGCCGATAACAAAATGAGAATAACGAGTGCCGCGATCAGCACGCCAAGGTGTGTTTCGTTCAATGGAGGATCTGTGTGTGGCCAAACAGGGCTCTAGTGTACGAAAAAAACGCGGGCTAGTGGGAATTCATCGTCAAGGTTGGTTATTTGAGTTGGCACGGATATCGCTTTGCATTGTTCACTAATTAGCGGGAGGCTAACCGTGATGAGTGATTCAGTCTTCGGAATCCATGGGCAGGCATTGGTGTTCCAATCGCAACGTATGGGGATTCTGGCTTCGAATATATCCGTGCTCAGTAGCAAGCAGAATCAGTACAGCACGAATATCGACAATGCGACCGGTAAGATTCAGGTGCAGGAATCGACCTTGGGTTCGATTGCCACGATGCTGCAAAGCGTGCGTGATCTTGCTATTCAAGCGAACAACGCTGCGCAAAATTGCACGTCTTTGGCCGTGCTTTCAGATCAGCTGGATCAGTTGAAACAAGCCTTGGCAAGTCAGATGAATGTCACGGATGAGCGCGGGGAGTATCTCTTCTCAGGTACGGCGGCTCGTCAGATACCCTATGATGCAAACGGCATGCTCAATCCGGCCGTGGATTCGGCGGGGACGGTCAAGCTGGCTATTTCCGACCAGCAGTCAGTGGCCATTAATCAGCCAGCCGGGCAGATTTTCCAGCTTTCATCCAGCGCGACGACGGGGGGGGGATGCAAGCATTCTGCAAGTCATTGATCAACTGAAAGCGGCTATTACGACCCAGCCCGCAAATCTCCAGACTATTTGAGTCCTTTGCACGGCCAACCGCCTTTCTGGCCAAAACCCAAATGAGGCAATTTTTTAAGCCTTTTTCTCTTTTTTGGTCAATTTTTGGCCATTTTTATCTCGCTTTTCCTCGTATTTCACGGTTTTTGCGCATTCTGGACACAATGATCCTACGTTCCTACACACAGGCTCGTTGGATGTTTGCACCCCGTTTGAGATTGTGTGCCATCGCGATCAAGGTGACACGCGCCTGATTTCTGGCCCGCCCCATGTAGCGTGCCTGTACAGGGGACCCATCCGTCAAGACAGAAATCGGTCTAATTTAAGCTGGTCTGTCCGTCTGTCTCGCAACTGCATGGCGTTGCCCCATTCTTGCTAAATTTGTCCACTATCCTTGCGCCGCCACCGCTGGCCGTCGCGTACACCGTTGCCGGTGTGCGATTGCCCAATGACTGGTGTGGGCGTTCGTCGTTGTAAAACACGAAGTATTCCGTCAGACCCAGCATCAGTTCCATCGCGTTGCGGTAGCCCTTCAAGTACACGTCTTCGTATTTGACGCTGCGCCATAACCGTTCAACGAAGGGCAGCTCGAATAACCCGAGATTTTCAATGAATTCAGCCACTGAATCATGCCTGTGGCCGAATCCGGCTCAAATTCCACAACAAACGGCTACCTTTCCAAGCAGCTTTGCCCGGTTTTTACTCCGAATCTCCATGGTTGGCGGCGATTCGACCCATTTTGGGCGTTATGCGGGCAC
>NZ_DAIESY010000105.1:0-7134 GCF_027346185.1 Halothiobacillus sp. | reverse complement strand
GGGTTAATCGTGAAAAATCGGCAGGACGCTCATCGCTCCCCCACGGGCTTGATGTCCCAGAGGCACTTCGAACTGTCATGCCGAGCCAAATGAATCTTACATAAAATGTACGTTCCATCGGGCAAAATGAAACATACAAGGCGCTCTCGTTCAAAAGAAAGGGCTAATTCTCCCCCTTTGAGAAAGAGGGGCAGGGGGGATTTGCCGAGTCATATCTGCTACCCGAAAGAACGCTGCTTTTGTGCAGAGGTTCCCTAAAGTTAAAACAAGCAAAGCCCGCAATGCGCGGGCTTTGTTGACATGATGCGAGATTTTGCGAATTCGCTTGCTGTTGTGTGGCTTGGACGTTAGCTCATCTTCACGTACGAGGTGCACCAGCCTTTAGCTGAGACGTCTTTGCCCGGGAAAACGGCGCATGGCCCCCAATCGGCTTTGCGATCCCCTTGATACAGTGCGCAGCTATTGCAGGCGTCCCCCGCCTTATATGCTGAGCTTTTGCTTTCGGTGGCCACCTCAACGTAGCTTAATGCCATGGCTGTCGGGTCGGAAGGCGACAGATGAGGCAAGTCTGCGGCGACGGCCATACGCGCCATACCCATACCGGCTATCGGAATCAGTGCAGCCGATTTGACGGCAACGCTCAAAAAATGACGACGGGTGGGCGCAGAAGCGCTGTCAGAACGATTATTACTCATGTTCAATCTCCTCTGTGCTGTTTAGGCACCTCTTATACTAGATGGTTTTGCTATCTTTTTCCTCCTTCCTCCCGATTTTTTGTTTATCAGGCCATACTGTTTGCTGTATCGCCTTTTCGTATCGAGGGTTCTCATGTCTTTTTCTCCCAAGCAGGATTCTTTGCACTGGTGTTTAGAGCAGACATTGGCCTATGCCGTCGATGACTTGTGTCTGCCCGCTCAAGCAGATCGTGTGCCGAACCCGCGAATGATCGCCTGGAACGAATTACTGGCCGCCGAGATGGGGCTTGATTTGCCAAGCAATGAAGCCGGGGCGGAGATTTTTTCCGGAAACCGCCTTCCTGCCGGCGCGGAACCGTCGGCTCAAGCCTACGCCTGACATCAGTTCGGCAATTTCGTGCCGCTGCTGGGCGATGGTCGGGCTTTGCTGCTGGGGGAAGTGGTCGATCGCCACGGAAAACGGCGGGATATTCAGCTCAAGGGGGCGGGGCGAACACCGTTCTCGCGCGGTGGCGACGGCAAGGCGGCCCTCGGCCCGGTACTGCGAGAATATCTGGTCAGCGAGGCCATGCACGCCTTGGGCATTCCAACCACGCGTGCGCTGGCGGCGGTGACTACCGGGGAAACGCTGTGGCGCAAGGGCGAGGTGCCGGGCGCCATACTCACACGGGTGGCGGCGAGCCATATCCGGGTGGGCACCTTCGAGTTTCTTGCCGCGCGCGGTGGGGATGCCGTTCGGTTGAAACAGCTCGCCGATTACGTCACCAATCGCCATTATCTTTCCTTGAAGAACAGCACTTCGCCTTATATTGAGCTGCTCGAAGCGGTGGTCGATGCGCAGGCAAATCTGGTGGCGCGCTGGATGTCGGTCGGGTTCGTGCACGGCGTCATGAATACCGATAACACGAGCATTGCGGGCGAAACCATCGATTACGGCCCCTGCGCGTTCATGGAGGCCTATCACCCGAAAACCGTCTTCAGTTCGATCGATCTGCAGGGGCGTTATGCCTACGGCAATCAACCGAATATCGCGCGCTGGAATCTGGCGCGCTTTGCAGAAACCCTATTGCCATTGATTGATACGGATGGGGACGCAGCGATTGCGCAAGCCAATACCGTGCTGGCTGATTTCCCTGACCGTTATGCCCGGCACTGGTTGGCGGCCATGCGTCCCAAGCTCGGTTTGAGTAGCGATACGGGTGTGAGCGATAGCGGTGATACGGAACTGATTCACTGGCTCCTGGCGGCAATGCAGTCGGAGCACGTCGATTTCACGCAAGGTTTTCGCCTGCTGTCGACCGCGGTGCGCGGTAATGCAGAACCGCTGCGGGCGCTGTTCAATGGCTCGGCGGATTTTGCCGACTGGCTTGAGCGTTGGAATACCCGCATGGCACAGGAAAAACGGACGGCCGATGAGCGCGCCGAACGCATGGATGCCGTGAACCCGGTGATCATCCCCCGCAATCATCAGGTGGAGGCAATGATTGAAGCCGCCGTGCGTGATGATGATTTTGGGCCTTTTCATGCATTGCTCACGGCTGTCACGCATCCGTTTGAGAATCGCCCCGAGTGGCAGAAGTACGCCGAACCGGCGCCCGCGTCGTTCGGACCGTTCACGACATTCTGCGGTACCTGAATCGCGCCGCTGTCACCGGGTGGGGATGGACTGCGCCTGCCGCTGCCGCCTGGCACGAATATCCAGTCCGCAAGCCAGCGCCAACAGGATGAATATCAGGCTCAGGCCGATCACATAACGCCAGAACAGCGGGTAGGTCATCTGAATCGGAATGGTAAGGTAGATGAGCACCACATGCGCGCTGAACACCGCGAGGCTGTGGCGCCCGAGGCAGGCGAACGGTTTCGGCAGCGCCAGCGCCCAGGCGGGCCAGTCCACTTTGCGTGCCAGATACAGCAGCGTCCAGAACGTGTAGGCGAGCGCGGCGATATTGACGAACCGCAGACCAGCCAGTTGGTGTCGATCCACCCAGGCGGGGTTCCAGAAGGCCGGGAAGGGAATCAGCTCGTGACGCAGGCCGAAGAAAACCACTATCGCGACCATAGCGATGAGCGCGAGCGCGATCTGTGGTTGCCGAGGCAGGCGTTGCTGGAACATGCGAACGCCCAGCGCCGCGCCGGCGAAGAACAGGATTTGCCAGACGAGGGGATCGAATTCACCGACCTGAAACGGGAAGTCCAGACCCAGGTGGCTGGCGATGGCCGAACGCCAGTTGCCCCCGGCTATTTCCTGGGAAAACAGCCACCAGACCAGCAGACTGACACCCAATACCAGCCAAACGCGCCCGGCGACTAATTGACGGATGATCCCCGGCGCGACAAGCACGAACAGAGCATACATCGGCAGGATATCGAGCAGCGGCGGCTGGTAGATCAGCAACGTGCCGAGTATCAGCCCCAGCGCGGGCGCCTCGGCGATGAATTGTGCGTGGCTGTGCCAGTCATCCGCCCAGCCATGGGTAATCAAGGTGTAGAGCGCGACAAACATCAACAGCGCAAAATGGCTGAGATAAATGACCCACGCGCGATGTCGGGCCTTGATGGCCATGGAAGCAGGATTACGTTGCTCGAGTTTGGCGTAGACCAGTCCGAAAACGGTGCCGGAAAGTAAAACAAAGCCCTCTGCATTGCTAAAGAATCCCAAGGGTTGCCACATCAGCCATTCGAATGTGGGCCCAAAATGACCAAGCGTGATGCCGACAAGCATGAGTCCTCTGAGAAAATCTAAATATAACAGTCGGTTGCTTTGAATAGGTTGGATTGGTTTCGTGGTCATGGCTCAGGCTGGAAGAGAAAGGTGATGGGAATTTCGGGCAGATCCTACCTCCCCCTTTGCAAAAGGGGGATTGAGGGGGAATTTATTCAACAGATAGGACGGATTCATAAATCCCCCCTGCCCCCCTTTTTCAAAGGGGGGTGTGGCGTTGCCTTTTGAAAAGGGGGATCGTTGGTTTTTTCAAAGAGTACTTCAATGCTGGATACCATTGAAATGACGGGGTATTCCTGCGTTGCAGGAGCTTCTGAATTGATCACAGGCTTATCAAGCTTTGAGTAACACGCTAAGCCACTCGTCCATCAACGATTCGCTAACGGCCACAACCGCCGATCGTGGCGCAAGTTTGAGTTCATCATCCAGCGCGTCACGGTGGCCATCGAGCGCGGCCGAGGATGCGCCTGCCTCCAGCGCAATCAATTGCCCTGCGGCATAATCCCAGGGTTTTTGTTTGCCGTGCACATAGACCTGAACGCGCCCGGCGGCAAGCCAGCACCAGTCCAGAGCAACCGAGCCGATGGAGCGCTGCGAGGCATACGGTGCGTCCCCGGCGAGGCGGCAAGCCAGCGTTTTATTCAGGCGTTTGAAATCGACGATGGCCAGACAACGTGCCAACGGCAGTTCGGGTAGTTTGCGTACGTCCAGACGTGATTCGTTGAGGAAGGCACCAGTGCCGCGGCGGGCATGAAACATCTCGTCGCGCACGGGGTCATAGACAAGCCCGGCGATGACCTGACCGCGGTCGAGCAGCGCCAGTGTGAGCGAGAATACCGGGAAGCCCGCACGGAAATTACTGGTGCCATCCAGCGGATCGACGACCCAGAGCGCTTGTTCTCCTGCAAGGCAGCGTGCCCAGGCGGCATTCTGTTCTTCGTCGGTCATCTCTTCGCCCAGAAAGCCGATGGCAGGGAATCGCTCGGCCAGCCAGTCCTGAACGGCGGCTTGAATCGCATGATCGACGGCAGTAACCCAACTGCCATCCGCCTTGGTTTCGACCTCGGTTACCGCCATGCTCATGTGCTGGCGGGCAATCCGACGCATGGCGTCGCGGGTTTGCAGCCAATCGGCATGCCAATCAAACCCACTCGTCATCGCTGTCACCCAATAAACCATCAAAAAAACCGCTGCCCGAGTCGCCCTGATCGAACATTCCGCTGCTGTCCGCTTGCATCGGGTCAATCGGGTCTGCCGCCGGGTTATCAAATGGCGAGGTGCTGTTATCCCAGCCGCTTGTACTCATGTCCGTGCCGGGTGATGTTTCATAGAAATTTTCGGTGATATTCGTCACGTCTTCCACGGGTTGATTACCCGCCAGCGCGCCGCCACCCAAACCACCGCCCATCAGGTGTTCGATGCCCTGAAAGAGCAGGGCGCCCCCGAGAACACCGGTTGCGGTAGCCGCCGCCGTGCCGAGAAAGGAGCCGCCACCGAAGGCCGGCCGGGCGGAAGGCACCGCTGAATTGGCGGCTGAAGCGGCTGCTGGTAGGGGGGAAGGTTCAGCGCGGCCGATAGGTTGCCCGTACGCATTGGTCTGTACGGGGTTGTTCGGTATGGACTGGGGGGTTGTTCCGCCAAGGAAGCTGCCGGATGCCTGCGACTGCAGGGCCTTGATCTGGGCCTGGGCCTGCTCCAGGGCCATTTCGAGCAGCAGGTGCCGTTGAACGAGCAGGTAGGCCGCATCGGGTGCTGCCGTGAATGTGTCACGGATCATTTGTGCCGCTTCGGGGTCTTGTGCCGAGGAGGTCATGCCTTGGGCTGCCTCGCGCAGGTTATTGAGCAGGTTGTTCAACAGGGTGCGTTCTTGATAGTTCATCTGTTCTCTCCTCAGGTTAAGCCAGAATAAGGTTTGTGCAAAAGTATCCGATTTGATCCGGGCGCCAGAATGGCACATTCAGCGTTTGATTGGAGTCCGATCGTAACGCAGGGTTCCTCCGTTTTTCTTGTGACACGCCTTTTGTCGCCAACTGGTCGCAAATCTATGTGAAAATCCCCGCATGGGTTGCCATATGGCCGAATAAGGCGTGAATACCGGTCGGGTCTGGTTTGAATCGGCCGGGCCGGTGCGCTGGTTTCGGTTTTTACGGCAAAAGGTGATTTATACGTTATTTTTCAGATCGGTGTTATCAATCCGCCCCGGGTATCTATGGGTATGAAATTACACGCCAATATGCACTGGATTTTTGGTTTTGCACTGGCGGTTGTGTTTACGCTGACCGCCTTTTTTGTGCTGCGTGGGCAGGAAGATCGTGCCGCCGATATCGAGTTTGAGGTTCACGCATCCGAGCGGATAGAGGACCTGGCCGGCAGTATGCGCCTGTCGCTGAATTATCTCGACGCGTTGGGTGCTTATTTCGATGCAACCAGCCAGGTGGACCGCGCGCTGTTTCAGCGCCTGGCTTCACCCTTTCTCGATGGCAGTTCACCCATCTCCGCGCTTGAATGGGTCCCTCGGGTGCCGGATGCAGAGCGGGCCGCCGTGACCGCCGCGGCACGGCTGGATGGATTCCCGGCATTTGAATTTACCGAGCGCGACGCCTCCGGGGCATTGATTCCCGCCGCCAAGCGCCCGGAGTATTTTCCGGTGTATTTTCTTGCCCCCTACCATGGTAACGAAGCGGCTTTGGGTTTTGATCTTTGGGCCGATTCGCTGCGCCGCGCCGCCATGAGACGCGCGATCGAGACGCGCAAGCCCGTGGCGACGGATCGGATCTCGCTGGTTCAGGATTCGGTCAAGGCAAACGGCTTTCTGGTTTTTCGGCCCGTATTTTCGTCCATTACACGTTTGGCGGAGCATCGAACCACCCCGGTGCGCGGTTTTGTTCTGGGGGTATTCCGGCTTGATCGACTGATGGCAAAGGACGACGCTTACCACCCAGCGGTGCGGCTTGTGATCGTCGATAACTCGGCCAAAGGTGGTCCACAGATTTTATATCCGGGTGGGCAATCTGCCGATATCTCGCAGGTGCTGTCCAGCCCCCACAGGCTGACCCGTACATTGACCGTGGCCAACCGAACATGGACGGTAGTGGCCCTGCGGCGGTCGCCCGCCTTGTCCACTCACCATTCGGCGAGTACGGCGACTCTGATTCTGGGCTTATTGCTCTCAGTGCTACTGGCTTTGTACATGAGGCAGCGGGAACGCAGGCAGGCGCTGATCGAGGATACCGTGCGAACACGCACCCACGATCTTAAACAAGAGCGCAATTTCAATCGGGCGATTCTGGATTCGGCGGGGGGTGTCGTCATGGTGATCGACCGCAAGGCCGAAATCATACGCTTCAATCTCGAAGCCCAGAGATTGACCGGCTGTACGGCCGAAGAAGTCGTCGGCAAGCCATTTTATTGGGAACGCTTTTTGCCGCCGGATCAGCGAGCCGACGTCAGAGCGGTGTTCGAGCGTTTTCTGGCCAAGGATATTCCCGCGCGTCTTGATATGCCCTGGCTCGATCGGTCGGGTAAACGGCATGAGTTTGACTGGAGCACCACGCTCCTGTTGGATGATCAGATGGCGCCCGAGTACCTCGTGACGGTCGGCATCGATATGACCGATGCCCGCAAAAACGCCGAGGCGCTATCGCGAAGCGAAGCGCGGTTTCGCCAAATGTTCGAACACAACAACGCGGTGATGTTGCTGATCGACGCACAGACAGG
>NZ_DAIESY010000092.1:0-6218 GCF_027346185.1 Halothiobacillus sp. | reverse complement strand
AATCCAGTGGGATCGCTTCACCCAGGCATTGGGGCGGGTTCCGGATTATGTGGATGGTCATCAGCACGTGCATCAGTTGCCCGTGGTGCGTGATTGTCTGCTCGACTTGCTGGCGAAGGAGGCCGCCCGCCCGTGGATGCGCATTACTGCACCGATCATGGCACCCAAACCGGCCATAAAGGGTTGGATGATCGAGCATTTGGGCGCAGAAACATTGCGGCAGCTAGCGCAGCGTCAGGGGCTGAAGACCAATGCAGCGTTCGCCGGGGTTTATGGTTTCGACCAATCACAAAACGGCTATGCTCATCCGATGGGTGAATGGCTGAGCGCGGCGCCAGAAAACACGGTGATCATGTGTCATCCCGGCCATTTCGCAAATGTTAGCCCGGATGACCCGATTGCTCCGGCCCGCGCCGAAGAACTTGGTTTTCTAAGAAGCCCAGAGTTCGGTGATTTGCTCTCAGCTCATGATTGCAGGATTGCCCAACCGGCATTCTGACAAGTCGATGCAGCCGTTACCGGGATCGGGGTGCGCAAGATAGAATTCGGTGCGCATGCGTTCTGTCAGGGAAAATCTCGACGACCGGCTACAGTTGCCCATTAAATCTGCGCGATTTGCTATCATGTTGCATCTATTTCGCTTGAATTTTTAGGAGACGCCATATGGCGAGTGTCAATCGTCGTTCGGTCATGACCTTGTTTACCAATCCAGAAAGCCCGGATTGCCACCGTACCCGTATCGTTTTGGCGGAAAAAGAACTCACGGCCGATATCATCGATATTTCTGTCGGTGAAATACCCGAAGACTTTCACGATTTGAGCCCGGAAGGCACCGTGCCTGTGCTGGCGGATCGTGACCTTGTCGTCACCAATGCGCGCGTGATCATGGAATACCTCGATGAGCGTTTTCCGCATCCTCCTTTGATGCCGGTTGATCCGGTCAGCCGCGCCAAGGTGCGCACCGCGCTCTACAGCATCGAACGTGACTGGTACGGCCTGCTGCCCGAGTTCGAGCGCGGCGAGAAAACCGTTTCCCGTGCCCGCAAAACCCTGCGCGAAGGTCTGCTGGCCCTGGCACCGGCGTTTGGTCACCAGCCGTTTTTCATGAGTGATGAATACAGCCTGACGGATGTGACTCTATCCGCGTTACTGTGGCGTTTGCCCGTCTACGGCGTCGAATTGTCTGGCCCGAGCGCCAAACCCGTGCTCGATTACATGAAGCGCATGTTCGACCGACCCACCTTCCAGATGAGTCTGACCGAAGTCGAACGCGAAATGCGTGACCGCTACTAAGGTTTGCCGATGCTTTCCAAACGCCCTTATCTGATCCGCGCCCTGTACGACTGGACGGTCGATCAGGGGCATGTGCCCATCATCGTGGTTGATGCCACGGTTTCTCGGGTACAGGTGCCGCAAGCGCATGTCGAAGAAGGACAGATTCACCTGAATATCAGCCCGAGCGCCGTGCGTTACTTCACGATGGATCGCTCGGCTATTGCCTTTGAGGCGCGCTTTGGCGGCAGGGCGGAATCGATTTTTGTGCCGATGCGGGCTGTCATCGGTATTTATGATCGGGATTCCGGCAGTGGGGCGCAGTTCCCACCGGAGCCGGATGAGGAATTCATGGATGATGATGACGCCCAGGACAGCGCACCCAAGCTCAGTCTCGCCGATACGGGCAAGGTACAGACACTGCGTCGTGCGTCGGATAACAGATCATCGGATGCCGACTCTTTGGGTGAAGGTGATGGCCCGCCCGATGATGATCCGACCCCACCTCGCTCGAATGGTAAAAAGGGCAAGACTTCCCGGTTGCGGATTGTTAAATAACCCGGTTCGCCTGGATATCCATCCCCAAACGGTGGTTGCTGTCTGTACGGTCGGGAACACGTCTAAATCATAGTTTCTAGTCGGTTTTTGCAGCTCGTCTTAATCCGTTATACTGACGACATCTTTAAACCAAAGTTTGAGCTATTAACTCTAATCAACTGAAACTGAATCTGGTTTTTAATGAATACAGCGAAAAATACGATGTTGTTTCAGCCCCGCAGAATGATGGCCGACATGGTCTTGCTCGGGTTGGTTCTGCTTGTTGGATATTACGGCCTGTCGTTGTGGACCTACTCGCCCAGCGATCCTGGTTTTACCACCACGGGACAAGGATCGACAGTGCATAATGCGGCCGGATTGGTCGGTGCCTGGCTGGCGGATTTCTCGCGTTTTCTGCTGGGGTACGGCGCTTATGCCGTGCCACCGACGTTGCTGGTGTTTGCCGTGCGCCAGTTCGTGCGGCTGCGTACGGATGACCGGCTCATCAACGTCTTCTTTGCGATTCAGATCAGCGGTGTCGTGCTGACGGTTTTTGCCGTCAGTGTGCTGGCTGCCATCCATCAACCCACAGTGGAAACCGCCGGCGGTTTGGCTGCTAGCGGCTCGTCGGGCGGGGTTGTCGGGCAGGTTCTGGCTGAGGGATTGGTTCGTTATCTTGGCGTGCTGGGTGCAACCGGATTGATGCTCGGCTTCGTGATGATCGCGTTTTCTGCTGTTTCCGGTTTGTCGTGGCTGGCGTTGTTCGAATTGGTCGGACGTTGGGTGGATTCAGTAATTCAGTCACTATTCGGTTTGGTTCATCGTGTCGGTAAAACATCGGAGCAGCAGACTGAGTCGTCACCGATTCCCACGGTGCAGACAGATTATGTGGCGCCGTTCGCGCGCAAACACAAGAAAATAGAAGAAGCAACACCTGTCGATCCGGTTCTGGACGTATTCTCGCCTGCGCCTGTTGTTATTCCTGAGGCAAAACCGATCTCCGTACGCGCGGCCAAAGCGGTAGCAAAACAGCAGCCTGTCCTGGGCACTTCGGGCGGTAAACCCATCGTGGATTTGCTCGATTTCGCGCCGCAACGGCAGTCGGGCTTCAGCGAGGAAATGCTCGAATCGATGTCTCGTTTGATCGAGGATCGCCTGGAAGAATTCGGTGTGCGGGTGGCTGTCGTGGCCGCGACGCCCGGCCCGGTGATCACCCGTTTTGAATTGCAGCCAGCCGCTGGCGTGAAGGTCAACCAGATATCCAATCTGGCTAAGGACTTGGCACGCGCCCTGTCGATCGTTTCCGTACGCGTGGTCGAGGTGATTCCGGGCAAATCCACCGTGGGTCTTGAGATTCCGAACAAGGTGCGCGAAATCATCGCACTGCGGGAATTGATCGAGTCGAAATCTTATTGCGACAGTCGTTCACCGCTCACCATGGCTTTAGGCAAGGATATTGCGGGCGCTTCTGTTACGGCAGATCTTGCGCGCATGCCGCATCTGCTGGTGGCCGGTACGACCGGGTCAGGTAAATCGGTCGGTGTGAACGCGATGATCCTGAGCCTGCTGTACAAATCCACCGCCGATGACGTTCGCCTGATCCTGATCGATCCGAAAATGCTTGAACTTTCCGTCTATGAAGGGATTCCTCATTTGCTGGCTCCTGTCGTGACGGACATGAAAGAAGCAGCCAATGCCCTGCGTTGGGCCGTGGGCGAAATGGAACGGCGCTACAAGCTCATGTCTGCGCTGGGTGTGCGCAATCTGGCGGGTTGCAATGAGAAAATTTCTGCAGCGGCTGAAAAAGGTGAGCCGCTGCGTGATCCGTTCCACAATCCGGCTGAGGCGTTCGACCCCGATTTACCCGCACCAGAACTGGAAAGCTTGCCGCATATCGTCGTCGTGGTCGATGAGTTCGCCGACATGATGATGGTGGTCGGCAAGAAGGTCGAAGAACTGATCGCCCGCTTGGCGCAGAAGGCACGCGCGGCGGGCATTCACCTGATTCTGGCCACCCAGCGTCCCTCGGTGGATGTGATCACCGGCCTGATCAAAGCCAATATTCCGACCCGTATTTCATTCCAGGTTTCCTCGAAAATCGATTCACGCACCATTCTCGACCAGATGGGCGCCGAGAGTCTGCTCGGTCATGGCGATATGTTGTATCTGCCCCCCGGCACCGGTCTGCCCATGCGTGTCCACGGTGCGTTCGTGAGCGACGATGAAGTGCACCGCGTGGTCGAAGCGCTCAAAGCACTGGGTGAACCGAACTACATCGATGCGGTATTGTCCGAAGAAAGTGCTGCGGCGATTGTGTTACCGGGCGAGAAGCCGGTATCCGCTTCGGGTGAGGCGGTCGATGAATATTACGATCAGGCCGTAGCCATTGTGACGGAAACCCGCAAGGCTTCCATTTCTTATGTACAGCGCCGGCTCAAGATTGGTTACAACCGGGCCGCACGTCTGATCGAGGAAATGGAAAACGACGGCATTGTCGGCCAGTTGCAGGCGAATGGCTCCCGTGAAGTGCTAGCCCCGCCGCCGCCTCGTGCCTGAGTCCTCTTTCAGCTCCTATTGTCTTTTTGGTTGTAAATCCCGGATTAATTTTTTCAGGCAGGTTTTATGTCGCACCCCTTTAAGTTGAGCCACCTTATGCTGAGAAATGGGTTAGTCGGCCTCGTTCTGGCCATCAGTGCCTCGGGTTCAGTGACTCAGGCGGCCGAAACGCAGACCTACCCGCTCGGTGCGTCGACCGCCGTTGCTGATGTGCATCCCTTGACCGAATTTGTGCACACGCTGAAAACCTTTTCCGCCGATTTTATCCAGCAGCAGGTGAACGTGCGTGGGCAGAAGCAGCCCGCCTCATCCGGCCATTTTGTGCTGACGCGTCCGGGCCGTTTCTTCTGGGCTTATGAAAAGCCGTACGTGCAGAAACTGATCGCAAACGACGGCGTGTTGTGGGTTTACGATCCCGATCTGGCCCAAGTGACGCGCAGCCCGCTGGCCGACAATCGCGGTGCGCCGATTGGCATTTTCCTCGGCAATCAGCCATTGCAGGAAGCCTTTGAAGTCAGCAGTATCGGCAAGAACGATGGCCTTGACTGGTACAGCCTGAAGGATCGCTCCGCGAAGAGCGACTTCAATCAGGTGCAAATCGGCTTGGATACCAAGGGCATCAAGGCGATGGTGTTCACCGACAAGCTCGATAACCGTACCACCGTCCAGTTCAGCCAGCGCGAGGTCAACCAGAAGGTTGATGACGCGTTGTTCCAGTTCGTCCCGCCCAAGGGCGTGGATGTGGTGAACAGCCGTTAACGCCTGTAATTCCTGTCGTGTCTGATCTTTTCCACACCGAACCCACGCCGCCGCTGGCCGAGGCACTCAGGCCGCACACGCCCGATGAGATGATCGGGCAGACGCATCTGTTGGGTGAAGGCAAGCCGCTGCGGTTGGCGTTCGAAGCGCGAAAACCGCATTCCATGATTCTGTGGGGGCCACCGGGCGTGGGCAAAACAACGCTCGCCCGCCTGATGGCAAAGGCATTTGATAGCTCGTTTATCGCCCTTTCTGCCGTATTTTCCGGCGTCAGAGACATCCGCGCGGCGATGGATGAAGCCGAGCGCAATCTCGCGCTGGGTCATCCTACCTTGCTCTTTATCGATGAGATTCACCGCTTCAACAAGGCGCAGCAGGATGCGCTGTTGCCTTATGCGGAATCGGGTCTGGTCACGCTGATCGGCGCGACGACCGAAAACCCGTCGTTCGAGGTCAATTCTGCCTTGCTTTCCCGTGCGCAGGTCTATGTGCTCAAGTCCTTGTCAGACGATGAATTGCGGCTGTTGTTCACGCGGGCGCAGGCCAAGGCTCTGGGGCACTTGCAGTTCGATCCGGAAGCAATCGATGCGGTGATTGGACTGGCCGATGGCGACGCCCGGCGGTTACTCAATCTGCTGGAGCAACTGAACACCGCCGCCAGTGCGTCGAAGCGCACCCAGATCACCACAGCGTTTCTCGATAACGCGCTGAATCAGAGTACGCGCCGGTTCGACAAGGGCGGCGAGCAGTTCTACGATCAGATTTCCGCCCTGCACAAATCCGTGCGCGGATCGCATCCCGACGCGGCACTGTATTGGCTGAGCCGGATGCTCGATGGCGGCGCTGATGCGCGCTACCTCGCCCGACGTATTGTGCGCATGGCTTGGGAAGACATCGGTTTGGCCGACCCGCGTGCCCTGCAAATCGCCAACGATGCGGCCACCACCTATGAACGTCTCGGCTCACCCGAGGGCGAACTGGCGCTGGGGCAGGCGGTTATCTACCTCGCCATTGCGCCGAAGAGCAATGCCGGTTACAACGCCTTCAATCAGGCAATGGCGTTTGTTAAACGTGACAAGAGCCGAGAAGTACCT
>NZ_DAIESY010000086.1:0-3814 GCF_027346185.1 Halothiobacillus sp. | reverse complement strand
AACTTCTGGGCCAGTTGGTGCCCGCATTGCGTCGAGGAAATTCCGTCCATGAATGAATTGGCTCAGAGTTACCCTGCTGGCCAGTTGCGTGTGCTGTCGATCAACTTCAAGGAATCGCCTGCCCATGTGACGGCGTTCATGAAGCAGTTCTCGGTGCATTTTCCGGTTCTGATCGATCGACAGGGGGATGTGGCCGCCCAATGGGGGGTGTTTGCCTTTCCAAGCTCGTTTCTGGTGGACGACCAGGGGCGTATCCGTTACTCGGTGAATGCGTCGATCGATTGGAACACGCCCAAGATCAAGGCCTTGATCGATCAGATTGTCCGCGAGGAAAAACGCTCGGCCGCATCGGCTCGATAACCCAACAATCCCCGCGTGTCAGGTCGGTATGCGTTATCATCCCCGGCCTGATTTTACGGGCTTACGATTCGGGCCTACGATTTGATGGAGATGGGCGCGTCATGCGGGTATTGGGCATCGAAACATCGTGCGATGAAACGGCCATCGCCATCTACGACACGTCTTGCGGTTTGCTCGCGAATCAGATTCACTCGCAAACCGATGTGCATGCGCGCTATGGCGGCGTCGTCCCCGAGTTGGCTGCGCGCGATCACGTACGCAAGTTGCCGTTATTGTTCAGGGCCGCACTGAGTGAGGCGAATCTTCGTCGCGATCAGATCGATGCGATCGGATACACGGCCGGTCCCGGCTTGCAGGGCGCGTTGATGACCGGTGCCGCCTTTGCCAAGGGGTTGGCGCGGGCGCTTGGTCGTCCTGCGCTGGGTGTGCATCATCTGGAAGGTCACGTGCTGGCACCCCTGCTCGAGGAAGAACGCCCGCAATTCCCGTTTCTGGCCGTGCTGGTGTCCGGTGGGCACACGCAGTTGATTGCGGTCAAGGCGCTGGGGGATTACACCCTGCTCGGGGAAAGTATCGATGATGCCGTGGGCGAGGCTTTCGATAAATCAGCCAAACTCATGGGCTTGGGCTATCCCGGGGGCGCGGCGCTTTCCGAATTGGCGCAGCGTGGACGTCGCGATGCCATCCGCTTCCCCCGACCGATGGTCGATCGACCGGGGTTGGATTTCAGTTTCAGTGGTTTGAAAACGGCAGTGGCATTGGCCATCGCTACGGGCGGTGATCACGCCGATATCGCCGCTTCATTCGAACAGGCCGTCATCGATACGCTCGCAATCAAAATCGGGCGGGCACTGGAGCAGACCGGTTACCGTCATGTGGTGCTGGCTGGCGGGGTGGCGGCAAATCGTCCGTTGCGCTTGCGTCTCAAACAAATGATGGATGAGCGTGGCGGGCAGGTGTTCTATCCACCCCCCATACTATGTACCGACAATGCGGCCATGATCGCTTTGGTCGCTGCGCTTCGGCTGGAGCGGGGCGAGCTTGACGAGGCGGCGGGGTTTGAGGTTCGCCCTCGCTGGCCGTTGGTTTCCTTGAGCCATTCGCTGGCGGGGTGACTGCCTGTCTTTTCAGACCGGTTTTTCCGGTTGATTGCCCGAATCAGTCTTTTTGCCGATTTTGGGTTCTTCGCCGTTAATCAGGCGGCGAATGTTCCGGTGGTGCCGGTAAATCAGCATGATGGCCATGATACTGACTGCTACCATGGTGGCAGGTGGTGCCAGATACAGGGCGCTGGAAGCTGCTACAACCGCGGCAAGAATTGCGGAAAGCGAGGAATAGCGGGTGATAAAGGCGCAGGCTATCCATGTGCCTATGGTAATCAGGCCAATCAATGGATTGAGTCCGAGCAAGGCGCCGGCTGCGGTCGCAACGCCTTTTCCACCTTTGAATCCAAAAAATACGGGGAAAATGTGACCGAAGAACGCGGCCAGGGCGGCTACGGCCAATGCGACTTCGGGGGCATTCAAGGCGCGTAATATCAGCACCGGCAGCAAGCCCTTGCCCAGATCACCAAACAGTGTCAACAGCGCGGCTTTTTTCCCGCCCAGCCGCAGGACGTTCGTCGCGCCGGGGTTGCCGGAGCCCGCTTGGCGTGGATCGGGAAGATGAAACAAGCGCGCTACAAGCACGGCGCTGGCGATTGAGCCAATGAGATAGCTGACGATGGCGATGCCGACCAATGCCGGTCCAGATGAGAAATCCACGGTATATTCCTGTAAGGGGTGGGTGCGAATGCCGTGCATTATCACGACTTTGAAGTTCAAAGCGCAAATGAAGAAATGGCGACACGCAAAGAAATGAAAGAAGGTGCCTGGATTGATTGATGGTTTGGTCGAGGGGTGTGGTAACGGTTCCTGCTTGAAGGGGGTCGCACACATTGTGCTGGTTTCCGGTTGGTCGTTCGATTCATCCATGTGGCGGAATTTGGTTGATGGCTATGTTGCGCGCGGCGGCGACCGGTCCGTGATTCATTCTCTCGATTGGCTGGAATTCGGCCGTTGGATTTTCGATGGTGCAGATTGTCCCGTGGCAGAAATGTACAGCGGAGAAAATGCGCTTTGGCTTGGATGGTCGCTTGGTGGTGCCCTGATTCTGGAAGCCTTGGCCAGAAAGAAATTGTCACCACGCCAATCGGTCATCTTGTCAGCTTCCCCGCGTTTCTTGCAGGATGAACGTACAGGCTGGCTGGGGATGTCTCGGAAAAACTGGCAAGCATTGCGAAGACAGGTAGGTCGTTCACCCGAGGCGGCGTTGAACGGGTTTGATGCCTGGCTTGGTCTTCCCGCCGGATTTGGTCGCCAGCAGGAGGCAGGCGCTTTGCAGCAGGGGCTGGATTGGTTGGCCACTATCGATCAACGCGCCTGGTTGGCGCGCGCGACGACGCCCATCCATTGGGTATTCGGTTCCGATGATCCGCTGCTGCCGACGCAACCGTGGACAGAATCTTGTGGTTCGGCGTGTCAGCAACTCACGCCCTTGCAGGTTGGTGGTCACGCATTGCCCTGGCGCCATGAAGATTATTTGATGAACTTATTGCTGACCTATTCAGCTCGCGGGATTGAAGATGTTTGATTACGCACAGGTTCGCGCCCGGTTTAATCGCGCGCACGAAACTTATGACCAGTTCGCTGCAGTGCAGCAAGAAGTGGGAAGAAGGCTTGAAGAGCGTTTCGAATGGTTGAAAATAGAGCCTCGGCGCATTCTTGATCTTGGCGCGGGAACCGGGCAGATGACACGGGCAATGCAGAAGCGTTATCCGTCGGCCCAGGTGGTGGCTCTTGATCTGGCAGAACAGATGCTGGCGGTTATCCCCAAGACAGGTCGTATCTTCAAGCGTCGGCGTGTGGTGTGCGCAGACATGCATCAGTTGCCGTTTAAAGCAGGTACCTTTGACGTTGTCATTTCCAATTTCTCCTTGCAGTGGAGCCATGATCTTCGTGTGGTTATGCAAGAGGTGGCGCGCGTATTGGCATCGGGTGGGGTTTTCGTGTTCGCCACCCTGGGGCCGGATACCTTGCAGGAATGCAGGATAGCCTGGTCGGGTCTGGATGAGGCAGTCCATACGCACGGATTTCTGGATATGCATGATGTAGGAGATGCCCTGCTGGCCAGTTGCTTTGCCGATCCGGTGATGGATCAGGAGCGACTGACGCTGTATTACCCCACCCCCGTCGAGTTGATTAGGGAATTGCGTGGCGTCGGTGTGGGAAACACGCATCTTGAGCGTGCAGCCGGTCTCACCGGGCGAGAAAAGTGGAAAGGATTTCTGGCGGGCCTGGAGTCTCAACGGTCTGCTCAAGGTATCCCGCTTACCTATGAAGTGGTATATGGTTTGGCCTGGGGGACGGGGGTATCCCCAGTGTAATGCTCGACTTTTCGACGGCATATGACACAA
>NZ_DAIESY010000077.1:0-19020 GCF_027346185.1 Halothiobacillus sp. | reverse complement strand
AGCGGCCTTTGATGCAGCCACCTTCAATTTCGCACAATACCCGGATGAGCACGGCCGCTTTGGTGAATTTGGTGGCAAGTACGTCGCGGAAACGTTGATGGACGCGATTCAGGAACTTCAGGATGCGTATGCGAAATTTCGCAACGATCCAGAGTTCATTCGCGAATTTGAAACCGACTTGAGAGATTACGTTGGCCGCCCATCGGCAATGTATTACGCCGCACGCATGAGTGAAGCCTATGGTGCGCAAATCTGGTTGAAACGAGAAGACTTGAATCACACCGGTGCGCACAAGATAAACAATGCCATCGGTCAGGCATTGCTCGCCAAACGCTTGGGCAAAACGCGCATCATCGCAGAAACCGGTGCCGGTCAGCATGGGGTGGCTACTGCGACGGTAGCTGCACGCCTTGGCCTTGAGTGTGTTGTGTATATGGGCGCAGAAGACGTCGCCCGTCAGCAGCCCAACGTTTTTCGTATGAAATTGCTGGGTGCGAAAGTAGTTCCTGTTGAATCCGGCACACGCACGCTCAAAGATGCGTTGAACGAAGCGATGCGTGACTGGGTCACCAATGTCGATGACACGTTCTACATCATCGGCACCGTCGCGGGACCGCATCCCTACCCGCAGATGGTACGGGATTTCCAGTCAGTTATCGGCAAAGAAGCGCGTGCACAGATGCTTGAGAAAACCGGACGTTTGCCGGACGCCGTCGTTGCTTGTGTTGGCGGCGGCTCGAACGCCATCGGTATCTTCCATGCCTTTCTCAACGATAAGGATGTGGCACTTTATGGTGCGGAAGCGGGAGGTGATGGCGTAGCAACCGGTCGTCATGCGGCGCCGTTGACTGCGGGGCGCCCCGGTGTGCTGCACGGCAACCGTACCTATCTCATGGAAGACGAGAATGGCCAAATCATCGGTACACACTCCATTTCTGCAGGTTTGGATTATCCGGGCGTGGGGCCGGAACACAGCTGGCTCAAGGATCTTGGGCGTGTAACCTATGACGCGATCACAGACGCCGAAGCCATGAGTGCGTTCCATGATGTCATGCGTTATGAGGGAATCATTCCAGCGTTGGAATCTGCACATGCCTTTGCTTATGCCAAAAAACTTGCCCCCCAATACGGCAAGGACAAAATCATTCTGGTGAATTTGTCCGGTCGTGGCGACAAAGACATCAATACCGTGGCCAAGATGGAAGGGATCAACCTATGAGCCGTATCAGTCCGTTATTTGAACAACTGCGGCAGCAAAACCGTACCGCTCTGATCCCGTACATAACCGCGGGCGATCCTCATCCTGATGCCACGGTTGGTATCATGCATGCCTTGGTCGAAGGCGGTGCTGACATGATCGAGCTCGGTGTCCCGTTCTCCGACCCGATGGCCGATGGCCCGGTGATCGCCGCAGCGCATGAGCGCGCACTGGCGCACCATGTGGGTCTGATCCATGTCCTTGATATGGTCAAATCTTTCCGCGAGACCAATTTAAAGACACCGGTCATTCTGATGGGGTACCAGAACCCCATTGAGGCCATGGGAGCGGATCGTTTTGCCCAACTGGCACAAGCGGCGGGGCTCGATGGCGTGTTGACAGTCGATTTGCCTCCAGAGGAAGCCGAGCCCGCTTCCAAGGCCTATCGTGCTGTTGGCATCGATCCCATTTTTCTGATTGCGCCGACGACCCATGCCGAACGCGTGCGTCACATCGCGAAAGTGGCTAGTGGCTTTATTTATTATGTTTCACTCAAGGGTGTAACCGGTGCCAGCAACCTGGATACCGATGCGTTGGCCAGTCGATTGCAGGAAATCCGCAGCGATTGCGGCCTTCCTGTTGGCGTTGGGTTTGGTATCAGAAATGCAGAAACGGCTGCCGCTGTCGGCAAAGTGGCCGATGCCGTGATTATTGGCAGCGCGTTGGTGCAATTGATCGCTGATTCCGCAGCCGGCGCCAACACGGATGATTGGGCCGCACTACGCCAGAAACTCCAGGACTTCATGGCGCAGGTTCGGATTGCGCTTGATCAAAAAACACAGAATTAACAACAGTTTGGTGAATGGACTGAACTTGAGGCAAATACTATGAGCTGGCTGGAAAAATTATTGCCATCACGTATTCGTATCCAAAGCGCAGAAAAACGCGGTGTACCGGAAGGACTATGGATCAAGTGTGAAGGCTGTGATGCCGTACTGTACCGCGATGAGCTCAAGCGGAACCAGCAGGTATGCCCTAAATGCGGACATCATATGCGGATTCCGATGCGTGAACGTCTGGATCATTTTCTGGACGAAGCGGGACGAGAAGAGCTGTTCGCCAATATCTCTCCTGTGGATATGCTCAAATTCCGTGATCAGAAAAAATATCGCGAGCGTATCTCTGCCAGCCAGAAAGCGACCGGAGAGCAGGACGCGCTGATTGTGATGCGCGGTCGGCTGAATGAATTGCCCGTTGTGGTAGCTGGATTCAATTTCGCCTTCATGGGTGGATCGATGGGTTCTGTGGTTGGCGAAAAATTCGTCCGGGCTGTTCAGACTGCAATCGAGCAAAAAACTGCGCTTGTGTGCTTTACAGCCTCCGGTGGCGCACGAATGCAGGAAGCGCTGTTTTCATTGATGCAGATGGCAAAAACTTCGGCAGCACTGACCCGGCTCAGCAAGGAAGGTTTGCCCTATATCGTGGTATTGACCGACCCGACCATGGGTGGCGTTTCCGCATCCCTGGCGATGCTGGGCGACATTCAAATCGCCGAACCGAACGCACTGATTGGTTTCGCAGGACCGCGGGTTATTGCACAAACCGTGCGTGAAAAACTGCCTGACGGATTCCAGCGCAGCGAGTTCCTGCTGGCGCACGGTGCGATCGACCTGATCGTTCCAAGGCAGCAACTCAAGGAAAAAATCGCTGATCTGGTCGCCATCATGCAGCATCGTGACGCGCCAGTCGCGAAAGCCTGACGTCATCATCAGTGAATCCTGCCCCCGCCCCAAAGGCGCCTTTAGCTGAGTGGTTGTCGTGGCTTGAGGCGAGAAATCCCACACGGATCGAGCTGGGGCTCGATCGGGTCGCCGAAGTCTGGCGAACCCTCAAACAGGAAGGCAAGCTGGCTGTGCCGAAGGTGATAACCGTCGCCGGCACGAATGGCAAAGGTTCTTCCGTTGCCCTGCTCGAAGCCATTTTGCTGGCGGAAGGCTATCGCGTCGGCGCGTACACATCTCCGCATATCGAGCGCTTCAACGAGCGCATCCGCCTCATGGGTGCAGACATAACAGACCATCAACTGGTTGACGCCATGCACCAGCTCGCAGCCACGGAGGGTTCCGAGGCGCTTACCTACTACGAGTGGGCCACACTGGCCGCCTTCCTTGCGTTCTGCTCCGTGAATCTAAATATATGGATACTGGAGGTTGGTCTGGGCGGGCGTCTTGATGCGGTCAATATTCTGGATGCTGATCTTGCATTGATTACAAACATAGGACTCGACCATCAAGCTTATTTGGGCGATACACGCTCACAAATCGGCTACGAGAAAGCGGGTGTGCTGCGAGCAGGGCGCGCAGCGGTCTATGCCGATACCGACCCGGTTGAGTCCGTTATCGAACATGCGAGAGCCATCGGTTGCCCTTTGCTCGTTCGAGGAACGGGCTTTATGGTCGAAGCTGATGCCACGGAATGGCGGCTAGGGCAGGGCAATCACACTTCGTACTGGCCGCGGCCGGGTATGTTCGGTCGTGCTCAGGTTGATAACGCGGCAGGGGTTGTTGCCTTGCTACAACATCCCGAAAGCCCCCTTGGTATTAGCTCGTCTTCGATTGAAGAAGGGCTTCGGTCTGCAAAGAATCCGGGGCGGTTTGAGCAATGGTTGCACGAAGGTCGTCTGGTCATACTCGATGTGGCGCACAATCTGGAGTCTGTCAGAGTCCTGCTCGATAACCTGCATGCCGTGGCCACGCCATCAAGACGGTTTGCCGTTTTTGGTGCGCTTGATGATAAGCCGATAGAAGCGATGGCCTCACTTTGTCGCCCAGAATTCGATGACTGGTATCTCGGACGGCTCGATTCTGTTCGCAGTGCATCGGTCGCCAGGCTGTCATCCGCGCTCGATCACCCCCTAATCCGTGAAACGAGTATCACAAGCGCGTATAATGCCGCCTTCGCACGCAGTACAGTCGGCGATCAGATTATTGCTTTCGGTTCGTTTTACACCGTAAGCGCCATAAGACACGTTTTGAGTCAATCAGGTGCGCATCTTGTCTGAACATGAACAACAGCCCAAATCCACGAATCGACTCAGGCAACGGCTTGTGGGTGGTTTGGTCGTGCTGGCTCTGGCCGTGTTGCTTCTGCCTTTGTGGCTGGATGGTGGCGGACTGAAAACACCCAGTGTGCAGCCCGTGCCGAAAGCACCCACCATTTCTCAGCCTGCGCAAATTACTATTCCTACGCCACCGCCTGCCCAGCAGCAGATTCTGGAAAACCCGCCCGCTTCACCTGTTCCAGAGACAGAGCCGAAGCCAGCGGACACACAGGCATCCTCTGGTGCAGTACAACAGCCGTCTAAGGTTCCTGCGACCTCTGCGGAATCGACTGCGACGACCTCAACAAAGCAAACGCCAGAAGCATCTGTTCAAGGCGATCCTGCCAAAAAGCCCACGATCCCAGCACAGGTGGTGCCGGCAACGCCAGTTGCCAAAACACCGGCGCCCAATACCGAAAAACCAGCGGCGCCAAGCCCCGCTGCGGTTGCCGGTAATCAATTGTGGGTAGTCCAATTGGGTAGTTTCTCGGATGAGCTCAATGCCAGGGCATTGGCACGATCCGTTTCTGAATCAGGTTTCAAGGTGGAAATTACCCCGCTCTTCGCCAAGAAGGGGACGGTATGGCGGGTGCGGGTCGGGCCATACGCAAGCCGCGATTCGGCGGTTAAGGCGACCACACAGCTCCGTGAAAAACTGGGTCGTGATGGCTTAGTGATGCCAAAGTAGTCTACGGCCTTTTGAGCTGATTTTCTGAATGGATAGGTAATTTATGGTTGTTCTTGATTGGGTCATTGTTGCCGTCGTACTGGTTTCCACCCTGATCTCTCTGGTACGTGGTTTCGTCAAGGAAGTTCTTTCCTTGTTGACCTGGATTGCGGCTTTTGGTGTCGCGCTTGGCTTTTCTCAACCTGCTTCTGCCTATATTCCGCAGGCAGTGGATATTCCTTCCGCCCGAGTGGCACTTGCCTTTCTTGCCTTGTTCGTTCTGGTGCTGATTATTGGCGGGATCATTAACTGGGCGGTATCTACCGCGGTCAATAAAACGGGATTAAGTGGCACGGATCGCTCTGTCGGTATGGTTTTTGGATTGGCTCGGGGTGTTTTCATCATTGCCATTCTGGTTTTGTTTGCCCACTTAACCGCTATTCCTAAGGAGAGCTGGTGGCAGTCTTCAGTACTTATTCCTCAATTCCAGATCGTATCTGACTGGATACTGGCATTGCTGCCTACCGACATTGCACAACATTTTAAGTCGTAACGAGTTGATTTAATTCGTGTGTCTTGACGCTAAATTTTTCTATCGGGGTTGATCAATCATGTGTGGCATTATCGGGATCGTGGCCAATGGTCCAGTGAATCAGATGTTGTTTGATGGCTTGACGCTGCTGCAGCATCGGGGGCAGGACGCCGCTGGCATTTTAACCTGTGAAGCGGATCGGCTCTTTTTGCGTAAGGAGAACGGCCTCGTTAAAGATGTGTTCCACACTCGTCACATGCGTCAATTGCATGGACACATGGGTATTGGACACGTGCGCTACCCGACCGCAGGTTGTGATTCGTCAGCTGAAGCGCAGCCGTTTTATGTGAATGCCCCTTTTGGTATCGCACTCGGCCACAACGGTAACTTAACCAATGTGGACGAGTTACGGGCATCGGTGCAAAAGACCGATCACCGGCATATCAATACAAACTCCGATTCTGAAGTCCTGCTGAATGTGTTCGCGCATGAACTCTCTGCGGTAGCAGGTGACGAGCCAAAGGTCGAAGATGTGTTTTCTGCTATTAGCAGTGTGCACCGTCGTGCCAAGGGCGCTTATGCCGTTATCGGTCTGATTGCTGGTCGCGGTATTTTTGCGTTCCGTGACCCTTGGGGTATACGCCCCGTATGTTATGGCCAACGCAAGCATGAATCGGGAAAGACCGAATACATGATCGCTTCCGAGTCAGTCGCAATAGAAGCGAGCGACTTTGAATTGGTCCGCGACCTGGCCCCCGGTGAGGCGATCTTCATCAGCCCGGAAGGGGAGGTGAGTTTCAAACAGTGCGCAACGCACTCGCAATACACACCGTGCATTTTTGAATTTGTTTATCTTGCCCGCCCGGATTCCATCATTGATGACGTCTCCGTATACCGCGCTCGGATGCGCATGGGGGAAAAACTTGCAACCAAAATCCTGCGCGAATGGCCAGACCACGATATCGATGTCGTGATTCCCATCCCCGATACAAGCCGGACTGCCGCCCTTGAAATTGCATTCAACTTGAATCTCAAATATCGCGAAGGTTTCGTCAAGAATCGTTACATTGCGCGCACCTTCATCATGCCGGGGCAGGAAATGCGCAAGCGTTCCGTCCGCCAGAAGCTCAACGCCATCGATCTCGAGTTCCGGGGTAAAAATGTGCTGCTTGTCGATGATTCGATCGTTCGCGGTACCACCTCGAGCGAGATCATCCGCATGGCTCGCGAAGCGGGTGCAAACAAGGTGTATCTGGCCTCTGCTGCGCCGCCGGTTCGATACCCCAATGTTTATGGTATTGATATGCCGACAGCCAGTGAATTTGTAGCCCATGATCGAGATATAGAACAGATTCGCCAGGCTATTGGAGCAGATTATCTTATTTATCAAGATCTTGATGATCTGATCGAATCGGTTCGAGCGGGCAATCCTTCATTGAAATCATTCGATTGCTCCTGCTTCACCGGCGATTACATCACCGGCGATATCGATCAGAACTATCTTGATTTACTGTCCAGCCGTCGAAATGATCATTCCAAGAATCCAACGAGCCAGAAATCCAGAGATATTGTTGCCGTAGGTTTATACAATGTTCAGTGATCGGTTTAGTCGTGCGCTGCAACGCGTGTTGCTTGCGGGTTTTCTTCTATTAACCGCTGGCTTCGACGCACAGGCTAAGGCAATGAATCCAAGTACCACAGTTGTTCCCACTTCTGTTGTTACGGCACAAAACCATGTGCATGGTCTGCTGATGAGCAGTGGGGCAGCGGATGCGCCTTTCATCATCATTGATGCATCAGATCAAAGGTTATATCTGTTCGAACGCAATCAGCTTAAGTTGGAATTTCCCGTTTCGACCTCTGCTATCGGTGTCGGGTCTGCAGCGGGCAGCAACCGAACCCCACTGGGGCTCCATCGAATTGCCGAAAAATTTGGAGATGGCGAGCCCATCGGCATGATATTCAAGGCGCGGCAGCCAACAGGTCAGTTGGCAGACATTCAAACCAAGCCCATCAAGGGCGATGGCGATGATGTGACCACGCGCATCATGTGGCTACAGGGTTTGCAGCCAGGCATCAACGAAGGAAAGGGTGTGGACTCGCATGCGCGCTATATTTATATTCACGGTACACCGGAGGAAGGGTTGATCGGACAACCCGAGTCTCATGGTTGCATTCGTATGAACAACACACAAGTGATTGAATTGTTCAATCAGGTTCCGGTCGGCACACTGGTCGATATTGTTAAGTAAGCTCTGAATAATTCCGTCCTAGAATTTTCAGAGGGCAAAAATCAAAAACGGAATCTCAAATTAAATCAGGGATTTCTTATATAAACCAATTTATTCCCAGGAGGAATCCATGCCCGCTTACCGTTCCCGTACGACAACGCATGGCCGCAATATGGCTGGCGCTCGCGCTCTGTGGCGCGCCACCGGCATGAAAGAAGGCGATTTCGGCAAACCGATTATTGCCGTTGCCAATTCGTTTACTCAGTTCGTTCCGGGACACGTGCATCTGAAAGACATGGGGCAACTGGTTGCGCGTGAAATTGAAAAAGCGGGCGGTGTAGCCAAGGAATTCAACACGATTGCGGTAGATGATGGAATAGCCATGGGGCACGGCGGCATGCTCTACAGCCTGCCATCCCGCGATCTGATTGCCGATTCGGTCGAGTATATGGTCAATGCGCACTGCGCCGATGCGCTGGTCTGTATTTCAAACTGCGACAAAATCACACCGGGCATGCTCAATGCGGCATTGCGTCTGAATATCCCCGTTGTCTTCGTTTCGGGGGGCCCGATGGAAGCGGGTAAAACCAGTTTGGCTGGAGAAATAGTCAAGCTGGATCTGGTCGATGCGATGGTTCAGGCCGCCGACGATTCTGTGAGCGATGCGGATGTAGAAGCCATTGAACGTTCCGCCTGCCCAACTTGCGGTTCGTGTTCCGGCATGTTCACTGCCAACTCCATGAATTGCTTGACTGAAGCTTTGGGGTTGTCACTTCCCGGTAATGGCTCACTACTGGCCACCCATGCGGACAGAAAAGAACTGTTCCTGGGGGCAGGGCGCCTGATTGTCGAACTTGCCCGTCGATATTATGAACAGGATGACGAGTCGGTTTTGCCTCGCTCGATTGCCAGTTTCGGTGCATTCGAAAACGCCATGGCGCTTGATATCGCCATGGGCGGATCGACGAATACTGTCTTGCACCTATTGGCAGCCGCACATGAGGCAAAAGTTGAATTCACCATGAGTGATATCGACCGGATGAGTCGTCGCATTCCAAATTTGTGCAAAGTTGCCCCCAGTACGCCGCAATATCATATGGAAGATGTGCATCGTGCCGGTGGCGTCATGGGTATTCTTGGTGAGTTGGACCGCGCTGGCCTGCTCAATAGTGATCTGCCTACGGTACACAGCGCGAGTATGGCCGCAGCGTTGGATGATTGGGATATCAAACGTCCGTCGGCAAAAGACTCGGTTAAGACATTTTATGCAGCGGGACCTGCGGGTATTCCCACGCAAACGGCATTCTCCCAGGTTACACGCTGGCCCAGTCTGGACGAAGATCGTCAAAAGGGTTGCATCCGCAGCATTGAGCACGCCTATAGTCGGGAAGGCGGTCTGGCTGTCCTGTTCGGGAATATTGCCCGTGATGGCTGCATCGTCAAAACGGCGGGTGTTGATGAGTCGATTTGGCAATTCACCGGACGCGCTCGTGTGTTCGAATCTCAGGAATCCGCTGTTGAAGCGATCCTCGGAGATCAGATTGTTGCCGGTGATGTGGTGGTTATCCGTTATGAAGGCCCCAAAGGTGGCCCGGGAATGCAAGAAATGCTTTACCCAACCAGCTACCTCAAGTCCAAAGGTCTTGGCAAACAATGCGCTTTGCTCACTGACGGACGATTTTCTGGGGGTACGTCTGGACTGTCAATTGGCCATGCTTCACCCGAAGCTGCGGCAGGCGGCGATATTGCACTCGTAGAAGAAGGTGATGTCATCGTGATTGATATCCCCAACCGTAGTATCCATGTTGCGTTGGATGAATCGGAACTGGCTACGCGCAGAATTAAAATGCATGAGCGCGGCGAACTGGCATGGCATCCCGTTCACCGCAATCGGATTGTCAGTCAGGCGCTGAAAGCGTACGCACTGATGACCACATCGGCCGATCGAGGTGCAGTTCGTGACCTGGATCAGATTACAAGCAAAGTGCATTCGAATTTCTAATGCTTGAGAGCGGTTAGTGGGTTGGTGAACATCGAGTACATTCACCCAAGACCGCCCAGGATGCAGGATGCAGGATTCAGAAACCTATGCTGTGCTTAGGTTATATTCCTACTTCGCATAATAGATATTATGTTAAATATAGTTGATGAGGTTTGCTGCACCTCTTGTAGGGTTTTAATTATCACCATACTCCGTTCCGATGTTTCGAAGTAAACTTCTCCTCTAACTGAACAACACGATTCAGTACCCGTTAGATAGTAATAATGATTGCAGCTACTGTTTCCAAACCATGGTTATCGTAGAAAATTTAGAGCTGAACTTATGTCAAGGATTGGTGACAACGATGGACATGCTTTCATTCGACCATAGAACCTCATCAGAGGGACTGGAAGACCAGCCAGTGAATTGGGAGCTCGCGGTAGCTTCAATGGAGTCCGTTCTCTCCCATTCCTCTACTCATCGCAAAACCCGTCTTGTGGATTTGCTGGCTCAGACTGAGAACATGCTCATTGATGCGCGTCGATTTCGTCAGCCGCAGTTGGCAAATGCATTGGATCGCCTTTTGCACGCCATCCAGCAGGAATTGATTGCGCCCGCTGAGGATTTCAGTCGTCTGATTCGACTGATTCGGTACATTGATCGGATTATCAAGAACATGCTCCTTATTTCTCATAAGGATGCCCTGCCCGTTGCATTGATTATCAGTGCTCAGGAACCTTCTGATGTGTTGAGAGATGCCTTGTCTCGATCTGGGTTTGCGCCCAGGACAATCAATGCCCAAGCCCTTGAGTATGACAAGATAAAAGCGCTTGCAGCTGAGGCTGAATTGATCATGCTCTTGGTCCAGGGTGATGAGTCTGTAGCCAGCCTAGATATCCCCTTTGAGTTGATCGAGAATGAACTTCGGCATAAGACATCGCTCCTGATTTCTAGCAAAGACTCTTTTCAGATCCGTGCCACAGCCGCCAAGGCTGGAGTCTCACATTTCCTTACAGAACCACTTGATGTGTGCCGTCTCAATACTTTATTGCAGTCTTCTCGTATTTTGGATGAAGAAAATAAACCACTGAAAGTGCTTATGGTGGATGACATGGTGACGGCCGGTGTCTATTGGGGCAAGCACTTTCAGATGCAAAACATCAATTTCCGTTTTGAAACGAAGCCCGAACAGGCCTACCGCAGCGCCGTGGAGATGCAGCCGGATATCATCCTGCTTGATCTCTATATGCCCGATATCGATGGAATTGATTTGGCGAAGATTTTCCGAGAGCACCCTCGTTTGCGGGATGTGCCGATTTTATTCATGTCGACCGAGGAAAATGATCGCCGACGCATGAACGCCAAGATTCAAGGCGGTGACGATTTCCTGAATAAAACGATTGCGATCGACGATCTGCTTAAGATGGTGCGTTACCGGGCTTTGCGCTATCGCCAGTCAATGGCTGAAAAGCGCAGCGATTCTCTGACCGGTTTGCTGAACCACAACGCCATCAAGGATCTGGTCGAGGCTGAAATCGATCGCGCTAACCGCCAGAATCAGCAGTTGTCTGTTGTTCTGATTGATATCGATCATTTCAAGAACGTGAACGATACCTATGGCCACCAAGCGGGCGACATCGTCATCAGAAAGCTATCGAATCTATTGAATACGCGGCTGCGTCGGTACGATGGCGTCGGGCGCTATGGTGGCGAAGAATTTATGGTCACCCTGCCAAACACAGACGAGCAAACAGCCGCGCATTTGATCAATCGGCTTAGAGTGCAATTCGGTCAGTCAGGCACGCTTACAGAGAACGGCAGCAACCTGTTCTGCACGTTCAGTGCCGGTATCGCGAGTTTTCCACGCTTTCTTGACCTGACATCTTTGATTGAAGCGGCTGATCAGCATTTGTACGTGGCCAAAGCAAATGGTAGAAATCGGGTTGTTTGTAGCGAAGAGGCGCTTGGCACGTCTCCCTTAGCGTCCGACTGAATTCGCAATGTCCCTATCATGGGTCTACAATGTTTAGAAATTTTCACACCGAGGTATCTATGGACGTTCTTGAGCGTATTGACCAATTCGTTAAACAAAATCCCGTTATTATTTTTATGAAAGGCACGCCGCAGTTTCCAAGCTGCGGTTTCTCCAGCCGCACGGCTGAAGCGTTAAAGGCCTGTCAGGTGCCATTTGGCTATGTCAATGTATTGGCTGACCCGGAGATCTTTGAAAACCTTCCCCGTTACCGCGATTGGCCTACATTTCCGCAAGTTTATGTGAATGGCGAACTCATTGGTGGTTGCGACATTACGTTGGAAATGTTCGAACGTGGGGAGTTGCAACCTCTGGTTGAAGCTGCCGTTAAAGCTCAAGAAGGCAATCAGGTCTGAGTTAGTTCGATAATCTCCCGAAGCAAAGCGGTCGCATAACTTCCTGATTCCAATTCAAACGACAGATTGAGGATGCGGCCGCCCTCCTCTGTCTTTTCTTCACACTGCAAACCGGTTACCGGTGCCATCAAAGCGCGTCGATCATGATCAACACGCCAGTCATGCAAATGGCTTGACCAGTTTTCAGCGCCATAACGCGACAAAACCTCCGCCGCAATTCGGTTTTCCTCGGCCTGAACACACTCGCCGGCAGGACTCGCCCCCTCGCCCCAAAGTGGCCCCGTGAGCCAAATATCTTTAATATCAATTCGTTGCTGCGCGTTGTTCAATTCTTCATCAGCAACTAAAAACCAACTATTCGTGCCCGCAAGGCGAGCCAGATCCCCAGATTCCGCGGTGGCTTCCGTACTCCGGGACAGACGATCGGACAAGACACGGTTGAAGATTTCAGCTCTGAGCGTCGAAATGCCCCAGTTTCGATCAGCGCGACTGATTGAACGGGCGTTCGATAATCGTCCCAGCTTTTCGAGCAACGCATAGTTGCCGCCAGCGTGCCCGAATCGCTGCTCGGCAAAGTAGTTGGGAAAACCTTGCTCTTCTAACCTGTCCAGCCGTTGCACAAATTCCGGGTCATCACCGATCACATTGCGAATCGTTATCGAAAAACGGTTGCCTCTATGATTACCACGGCGCAACTTCTTGCGATGCAGGTTCCAGCGAAGTACCACCACGTGATCTGGTAATGCATCGATCCAGTCCGGCGGATTCTCTGATGAATGGGATGCCGCCAAAGGCAGGCTTACCCACTGAGTGGTAACCGCGAGTTTGTCCTTCATGCCGCAAAAACCGATGTCTCTCTCAGCCACACCGGACAATTTGGACAGTAGCCCCAGCATATGACCCGTGGTTATTCCAGTTTTCTCGATCAGAAACAGACCGTGAGTGCCTTCTCCATCCGGTTCAAATCCGAGGATTTCATCAACGCGGAAGTCTGCTGGAGACTGTTTCAACTGCCCTTTCAGAATGGGCGGAGCACCGCGATACGACAACTGATTCAGTGGCCCGGAGCTGATACTCATTCGAGCAGCTCGAACCGCCAGGCGATTGACTCACCCGCGCGTAAAGGCACAAGGCGCTGATTGTCATCTACAGGAAAGCTTTCGGGCACTTGTGTTTTGGTTCGCGTCAGCCGTACGCGTTTTTCATTAATGGGCAGCTGGTAAAAAAGCGGGCCGTTCAGGCTGGTAAAGGCCTCCAGTTGATCCAATTTGCCAACTTCATCAAATGCTTCGGCGTACAATTCTAGGGCAGCGTAACCGGTAAATGCACCGGCACAACCACAGGCAGATTCCTTGCTAGATTGCGTGTGTGGCGCCGTATCGGTGCCCATGAAGAATTTTGGATTGCCTGATGTGGCGGCATTCAGCAAGGATTGCCGATGCGTTTCGCGCTTGAGGATGGGCAAGCAGTAATAGTGTGGCCGGATGCCGCCGGCAAGCATGGCATTGCGGTTGTACAGCAAATGATGTGCCGTGATGGTGGCCGCGACCCGCTCCGATTGGCTCATGACGAAGTCGACCGCCTGCGTTGTCGTGATGTGCTCCATTACCAGTCGCAAATCAGGGAATCGATTCAGAATGGGCGTGAGTACACGGTCTATGAACACCGCTTCACGATCGAAAATATCGATGTTCGGATCAACCACTTCGCCATGAACCAGCAAGGGCAAACCGGAACGAGCCAATTCACCCAACAGGTGATCGATGCTTAATGGATCACGCACACCTCGATCCGAGTTGGTTGTCGCCCCTGCCGGATACAATTTGACGGCATGAATATAAGGGCAGGCAGCGGCTGCGGCCAGTTCCTCAACGGTTGTCTGCTCGGTGAGATACAGCGTCATCAACGGCTCGAAACATATTCCTTCCGGAATGGCAGCCAGGATGTGATCTCGATAGGCCAGAGCCTCGGCCACGGTTGTCACGGGCGGAAACAGATTAGGCATAATGATTGCCCGATGGCATTGTTTTGCGGTAAATGCTGCGACAGCTTTAAGCATTGCACCATCGCGCAGATGTACATGCCAATCGTCCGGTTGCCGGATCACAAGTTCATTCATAAGGGAGCTTCGGTCTTAAAGAAAATAAGTGGGCCATTTACCATGCAATGTACGCCCAGCCTTGCTCCTGATACTCCATCAGTGCAGCGGCACCGACCTGGCGAATCTTGGCGAAGGAGCGCATATCGCTATCCTTGTAGCCGACGGTGTGCATGGTGTTGCCACAGGCTACAAATTGCACGCCATAGTTCTCTGAGAAGCCCTGTACCCGTTCGTAAATCAGCTTGTCCACCGGGCGTTTCGGATCTTTGGCCAGAATGTGGATGCCCTTGGAAAAAGCAACTACGGCCAACTGAATGTTCCCGCCAAACTCGGTGAGCAGCGCACTCATGGAATTGAGGATATGGGTCTGGTACTCGGTATCGTCCTGATTCAACTGAAAGACAAGATGGTGCTGGGGCTTGTCTCCGGGAAAACTCAATTCATCAGCCGCCTGTGCGCTTTTCACGCCGAGGGCCAATGAACTGGCACCTGCCATCGCCGTGATGAACTGACGACGATTTTTAAGAATATCCGACATACTGACACTCCTGATACTTCATTCTGACTTGTTTTTTAATCTTAGCGCATTCGAACCAGGGCCACACCGCCCTGTTCAAAAAGCACCTTCGCACCTGGCAATTGGGCCAAATCGACAACCCGCGTCAATACCAAATCGCCCGCAACAGGTTGATTTCGCTTAAGAATTTTGCCCGCGTATACACCAAAACTTGGGGTATTCATCTTGTACATAACAGCGTCACCCGGAAGGCCCCGTGCGATTAAACCAGCCGCGCGAATCGGGCCTTGCTGTAGTGAAGCCACAATCGGTAAAAGTTGTGCATTGGCGATCCACGAAAAGGACAAAGCAAGCGGAATCATGATGGCCGCTGCCGACCGGCGTTTCTGGAACACCATGACAATAGACAGAATCAGAAACAAAACCAAGGGGAGATACCAGGACCAGCCAAAATATTGCGCTCTATCTGCCAGCATGTCCTGAACATAAGGGGGATTGATTTTGTTGAAAAACACGTCAAGTAGCGAAGGCAGTGCCAGCAAAACAGCAAAAAATAACCAGGCAGGCAAGGCATGTGCCCAGCGATTGTGAATCGTGGGGAAATACACAGCCATGATCATGATCAAACCGATCAGTCCGTAATTCAGGTAGTGAGGCAGTTTGGTTCCAGAAAAGGAAAATAGAATCAGGACAAACAGAAACCAAATCCAGCCGAATCGGATCAGTGCTTTTTGGTCGTTTTCAGGCTTACCCCAAAATGAACGCAAATCGCCCGCCCCGCGCCGGATGGCCACCACAACCAGGCTGGTGAACGGAAGCAGCGCAATGAACGTAACGACCGGGTAGTACCAGAAGCCACCGGAATGCCCTTCCATGGGCGCATTGAATCTGCCCACGTTGTTCTTGAGGAAAAAACCTTCGATGAATGCCTGCCCTTCCCTTATGTATTCAAGCACATACCAAGGCAAGGCAACAAGCAGGAAGATGACAAGACCGCGCCAGTCCAGCACCGCGCGCCACCAGGACGACCATTTACCGGTAGAAAGGTAGAACAGAAGGCTTACCGCGCCCGGGATAACAACCGCGACAGGCCCCTTGGTCAAAAAACCCAGCGCCATGGCGAGGTAGGCCCAGCGTATATAGGCTGCGCGTTCGGTTTGCCAATGGCGAAAAATTGCAAACATGGCCCATGTGACGAACAGGATCAAAACTGCATCCGCAATAGCCGCCTTGCCCACCACCGTTGTCATCAGGCTCGTTGACGCGATAAGCGCGGCGTAGAAAGCCTTTTGCGAATCAGTTACTTCAGTCATGAAGCGGTAAATCAAATATACCCAAGCCGTAGAAGCCAACGCAGAGGGAAGGCGGAAGGCAAATTCGTTAAAACCGAATAAATACGCGGGGATGGCTTGAAGCCAGTAGATCAGAATGGGTTTATCGAATCGGGGCACCGAATTGAGGTAAGGCGTGATGAAGTCATGCCGCAAAAACATTTCACGCGTGGCCGTTGTGAATGCGCCCTCATCCAGATCGAATAACGGCATGGACCAGATATAGCCATAGAATCCGATGAAAACGGCCAAACCCAGTATGAGCAAATGTGCGTAGCGGTGTTGAGTCATGGGTTTGTATTTGTTGTGATTCGGTGTATGAGAGATTTCAATTTCGTTGGTCTCATTTCGCTTGGCGCGATACAGTGCGCGTTTGGCCTACGATATTGAGCACTGGCAACTACGAAGTTGGCGGTGAGATTGTCTGGTGGCCGTAATTACACAAAATTTGACATAGGCCCGGATACTTTGTCAGAAGCCATTGGGGTTGCTGCGAGTCGGAAAAGTTTTTTACGTTATATCGTAGAGGTAGGGGTGTCCTTATCTAGTGCGCCAGCGAGGTAGGTTTCGATCTTTGCACGTGTTTGCCCCTTATCCATCGGGCTAAATTGCACTCCGATTCCTGCCGTCTTGCCACCTTGGGCACTATCGGGGGTTAGCCATACGACTTTAACTGCCAATGCGATCCGCTCTGGCTGTCCCATCAGTGTCAGTGTTAAAAAAAGCTCTTTTCCCAACTCATGCTGAGTGTAGCCGGGAATAAACAAGCCGCCATTCTTTATGAACGGCATATAAGAACGGTACAACGTATCCTTGTCAGGAATGTTGTGATGAATCATGCCTCCGCCAAGTGCCATCCTTTTCTCACCTCGTATTAGCTTGACTGAATTAATCGCAGCATTCTAACAGCAACTTAGAACGAAAATTTCGCCAATTTTCATACCGCTTACCTGACCTGTAACCTAAAAAATCTTTTAGCGTGGAGATTGCATCTGATCAGATCAGTTCAATCCTACCCTTTCGTTCGCACACGACTCATTCGCACTTGGACACCTGCTGGCTCCAGTAATCTGCTGATTGTATGAAATACATTCGCGAGGGCTTCCAATCTGAACAAGTTTCAATTGTGAGCAGAGGCGCTAAATACGAACAGAATTTGAAAATCACGATCATTTTTGCTTTATTCAGCAGTCGACAATACAGTGATCTGTGTTCTAGCTGGAAGATGAGGCATCCGTGCCTGGTGGTGGTGAGAATCATTCTCGCCCGTATAGCAAAAGGACGAGCTGAATTAGAAGTAGTGAATAGATAATAAGTTTAAACCCCTTGAGGAGTTCCCATGAAATCATCTTTGAATAAGCAACTGTCCGCTGTTGGTTTGAGTCTGGCGGTGGGGGTGTTTGCATCAACCAGTATGGCCGCTGATGATCCATCGGCGATCAACATCAAGCGTTTGTCAATGGAGATGGCCTTGAAGGCTGCCGAGGGCGCTATTCATGAGTGTCGCGCCAAGGGTATACAGATCGGTGTGACGGTCATGGATCGCAGCGGCAACCCTCAGGTCGTCTTGCGTGATGTGCTTGCCCCCGATCTCACTCTGACGATTTCTCGTATGAAAGCGTACACAGCTATTTCTTTCACATCCGCCACTTCCGCTCTGGGTGATCGTGGCGATGGCGCACTTGGGCGTGTTCCAGGGCTGTTCTTCGGCGCGGGTGGAGTGCCAATCGAGGCTGGTGGTCAAGTTTACGGGTCAATCGGGGTGTCTGGCGCCCCTTCAGGCAAAACGGATGAAGAATGCGCGCGCGCCGGCGCCAAAGTAGTTGAGTCTGAGCTTGAATTGATGTAAGCCGCAACAGAATGAGGCTTGGCGGTAAAAAAGATGATTTTTGGCCTTGACGACACCCACCTTCATCTTTAATATGCCGCTCCACGTTGCAAGACGTATTCCCTGATAGCTCAGTTGGTAGAGCAAATGACTGTTAATCATTGGGTCGCAGGTTCGAGTCCTGCTCAGGGAGCCAAGCGCCCGTAGCTCAGTTGGATAGAGTATCTGGCTACGAACCAGAGGGTCGGAGGTTCGAATCCTTCCGGGCGCACCATGTCCCCATCGTCTAGAGGCCTAGGACATCGCCCTTTCACGGCGGTAACCGGGGTTCGAATCCCCGTGGGGACGCCAATTCCTGCTTTTCGTTTCATGCCTCACGAAACGGAGGGCTATTTTCCTGTTTTTGTCCCCATCGTCTAGAGGCCTAGGACATCGCCCTTTCACGGCGGTAACCGGGGTTCGAATCCCCGTGGGGACGCCAATTACTTTCAGATATTGATGATTGAACACCCTCCTTCCGGTTGGTGTTTTTTTATATATATAAGCTTGCGCTCTTATATGTGAGATTCGACACGATTCCTGCCCAGGCGCTTAGCCAGATAGACGGCTTTATCCGCTACGGCGATCAACTCGATCAACTGGCTCGCCTCTTTCGGGTAGTGGGCGATGCCAATACTCGCGGTGACACACTCGCCTTTAAGACCAGGTAGCCATTCCCTGTTCACAAATGCTTGCCGAATCTTCTCGGCCCTTTCTCTTGCTTCTGCCAGAGAGGTTCCAAGCAAAGCAGCAAGAAATTCTTCTCCGCCCCAGCGAAAAGCCACCGCATCCTCAGGGAGGGACTTGAGTATGAGAGAACCTGCGATGCGAAGCACCTCATCACCTTCGAGGTGCCCATACAGGTCATTGATTCGTTTGAAAAAGTCCAAGTCAATAACAAGCAAGGACAATTCGACTTTGGCATTGGATTGCTGCTTTACCGTTTTGTTGAATGTCTCAAGCAATGAGGGTGTACAAATAACTGTGTAACTGGTTATCTGCGACTAACGAGAAGGAGGAGAACCAATGACCATTACCCAGAAGAAGACCGATGCCCTGCTCGACGAGCTTCTGAAAGGCTGCCGCACGCCGCAAGACATACTGGGC
>NZ_DAIESY010000065.1:0-13754 GCF_027346185.1 Halothiobacillus sp. | reverse complement strand
GAATTTCATTTGGCTCTGCTGAGTTCCTATTTAAGTCCATTGTTTCCTTCAAGGTAGGCATCTGAATTGGTATTGTGAAAATATGAAACTACCCTCAAGCGTCGACCGCCAATTCATGCAGCAGGCTCTGAATGAGGCTCGTCTTGCCGCTGCGGACGGCGAGGTGCCGGTCGGGGCGGTGGTGGTTCGCCAAGGCAAGGTGATCGCCACGGGCCGAAATGCGCCGATTCGTCTGAATGATCCGTCGGCACATGCCGAGATGTTGGCGCTGCGTGCCGCAGGGATGGCGCTGGCCAATTACCGGCTGGACGATTGCACCCTGTATGTGACACTGGAGCCTTGTCCCATGTGCATGGCGGCCATTAGTCATGCGCGTATTGCGCGAGTGGTTTTTGCCGCGCCCGATCCGCGTGCGGGTGCCTGCGGCGGGGCGATTGATCTTAATCGCGCGCCCTGGCATCACCATCCGGTAATCATCGATACGGGGCCTTGCGAGCAGGAAGCTGCGGCGCTCTTGCAAGCGTTCTTTCAGGTGAGGCGGGCGCCGTGAGCCTTCGGGGCTGTATTACTTATTTGAAGAAATACTCACCGCAGGTCGGGCGCGATAAAAAGCCGTTGGGCGATGCACTCAAGCCATACGCGCCGGATTGCAGTACGCCGATCAAATCACCGACGGCCAGTTCCGGCAGTTCCTGATTCTGACCGAGCACATCCAGCGGGGTGCACAAGGGGCCGGCTAGATCGACTTTATGGATGCAGGGCGCGTTAAGCTGGTCGATAGCCACAATCGGCCAGTTGCGGCGCAAAATCTGCCCCAGATTGCCTGAAAGGGCGAGGTGGTGGTGCATGCCGCCGTCGCAGAGCAGATAGGTTTTGCCGCGGGATGTTTTTTTATCGACGATGCGCGTCAGGTAGATGCCCGCACTGGCCACCAGATACCGTCCCAGTTCCAGATTCAGCCGCACGCCGGGCCATAGTCCTTGCGCGGTGGCGCTGATCTTGTGCAGTACCGGTTGGAGCGCTGCCAAATCCAGCGGCGCGTCCTGCGGATGATAAACCACACCGAATCCGCCGCCGAGATTCAGATGCCGTGGCGTGAAGTTGCAGCCCTGACTCAATTCTATTATCAAATCCATCGCTGCACGCAAACCGGCGCCGAGTGCCGTCGCATCGCGGTTTTGCGATCCGGTGTAGAGATGAAAGCCCGCGAGATCAATCCATTCTGACGTGTTCGCCTGCCAGTGGCGAATCAGGGCGGGAATGTCTTCGCTGTCGATGCCGAATGGCCGCGCGCCGCCACCCATTTTCATACCCGAACCTTTCAGTTCGAAGGGCGGGTTGATCCGCAAGGCAACGCGGGCGCGTTTTACCGTCTGGGCGGCCAATGCCTCGATGCGCCTGAGTTCATGGGCCGATTCGGCATTGATCAGGATGCCGTGGCTGATGGCGAAGATCAGTTCGTCGTCGGATTTCGCCGGTCCGGCGATACTGGCCTGCGCCGCCTTATCCGGCGCGATGGCGACAACCTGCTGCATCTCGGTCAGCGAGGCGCAATCGAAGCCATCTACCTGCCGCGACAGATGCTGGATGATTTCCGGATGCGGGTTCGCTTTGATCGCGTAATGCAGGTGAAGGTCCGCGGGCAATACGGCGCGAACGGCCTCGACCTGCCGGTCGATGGCGGCCAGATGATAGACATAGGACGGTGTCGATTGGCCGGTGCGCTTCAGCCACTCCGTCAGCGGTTCCGTGCCGTGCATCAGTCGTCCGTTTGCCTGCGGCCATGCACCTGCGGCTGGGCCAAGACAGTGCTGGAGCACATCGAGCCCGGTAGTGGATTTTGCTGCTTGATTTTTCATGGCGCCAGTGTGCCTGAATTTCGACCTGGCGCTGGTGTTTCAAAGCGGGTAGCGAGTCGATCCAGAAACAGCGTGCGACTCGCCTGTCGATCCAGTTTGCCGTTGTTTGAGCGGGGCAGGGCATGGACGGCCACAATGGCCGCGGGCATCTGGAAGGGGGCGAGCCTCGTCTTGAGCCAGCGATCAAGCGCTTCGGTATCAATAGTTTGTGGCGCCACGACAAGCCCGATCCGAGTGTTATCGTCATCGGTCTGATACCCGAACGCCAGCGCTTCGGTCACGCCCTCGAACTGCAAGGCCACGTGCTCGATTTCTTCCGGACTGACGCGCATGCCCTGCGATTTGATCTGCTCGTCCATGCGGCCCAGAAAATACAAACGCCCTTGTGCATCGCGCCGGACATGGTCGCCCGAATAGACAACTCGCTCATCGCCTGCATGCGGCCAACCGGCAGGTGGTTCACGAAAGCGCAGGGCCGTGGCTTCGGGATCATTGAAGTAACCGGCGGTGACCAGCGGGCCACCTTGCACCAGTTCGCCTTCACCCGCCTCGTGCGCCGGGAGCAAGCGCCCGGTTGCATCCACCAGTTCCAGATGACTGCCAGCAAACGCCCGCCCGATGGAATCCGGGTGCGCATCTACGTCATCTGGCGGCAAGTAACTGGCGCGAAAAGCTTCCGTTAAGCCATACATCAGGAAAATCTGCGTCTGGGGGCGGGCCGATCGCAAGGCGCGCACGGTAGACACGGGCAGCTTGCCGCCGGAGTTGGTCATCAAGCGCAGGGCTGGGATCTGGGCAAGCCATGCTTGACGCGCCAGCGGAATCAGCAGGCCCGGCGTGCCTGCCAATACGGTGATGCCGTCTTCGAGCAAAGGTTTTTTCAGATCGTTCGGCAGCAGGTAGTCCCGCAGGGTGACGCCCGCGCCGACGGTCAGTGCGGTCGTCAGTTGCGAGAGGCCATAATCGAATGAAAGTGGCAGAACGGCGAGTAACTCATCGCTCGCGTTCAATTCGAGATACCGGCTTACCGCGCTCGCCCCGCAGTTCAGATTGGCGCGGGTCACCATCACGCCCTTGGGTAAACCCGTGCTGCCGGAGGTGTACAGCAGGGCCGCGAGATGATCGGGATCGCCATTCGACAGGGACGGCGGACGGGCGCTTGCCTCTGCTTCGGGCAAGTCGTGCGGGATTTGATCCGGATGTGGCGAAAACCTCAGTTCGCCCGTGAAGGGTTCAGAAAAACCCAAGGCCGCTGCGTGCGGCGCATCCATCAACAGCCCATGAGCCTGTGCGCGATTGAAGATGTCCCGTACTTGCGGTGCGCGCAGGGCAGGATGAAGGGGCACGAAGACGATATCCGCAGCCAGTGCCGCCAACAGCGCCACCACTGTTTCCAGCCGCTTGTTCGCCCACACGACCAGGTGCGCCTTTGGTTTGATGCCCACTTGGCGAAACGCCGCCGCCATTGCCAGCACGCGACGGGCGAGTTCGGCGTAATTGAGTTCACGGTCGCCATCCCGCAATGCCATGCGCTGCGGTCGATGTTCAGCGTGGTGCAGCAGGCGGGCAATCAGGTCGGGCGGCATGGTGCGTGTGTTCTCGGTCGGATGGGGATTTGGGTGCGTATAATAGGTGCACTTTTATTTTAACAAGGCGTGCGCTATCGCATCGATTTGATTGGCGCCCCAAGAATGAGATGACACACATGTCCGGCAATACGTTTGGAAAACTGTTCACGGTAACCACCTTCGGCGAATCGCATGGTCTTGCGCTGGGCGCGATTGTGGATGGGTGCCCGCCGGGTATCGAAATCAGCGAGGCGGATTTGCAGATCGACCTTGATCGGCGCAAACCCGGTACGTCGCGCCACACCACGCAACGGCGTGAAGCGGATGAGGTCAAGATTCTATCGGGCGTGTTCGAAGGCAAAACCACCGGCACACCGATCGGCTTGGTCATCGAAAATACCGATCAACGCTCGAAAGATTACGGCAAGATCGCCGATCAATTCCGCCCCGGCCACGCCGATTACACCTACCTGCAAAAATACGGCATCCGCGATTATCGGGGCGGTGGCCGTTCCTCCGCACGGGAAACCGCCATGCGCGTGGCGGCGGGTGCCATTGCGCGCAAAGTGCTGCGAGAATCGTTCGGTGTACAAATTCAGGGGTATCTGTCGCAGATCGGCCCGATCAAGGCAGAGGGCTTTGATCCTTCCGTGATCGAAACCAACCCGTTTTTCTGGCCCCATGCACCGCAAATCCCCGCACTGGAAGCCTTTATGGATGATTTGCGCAAATCCGGCGATTCAGTCGGTGCCAAGGTGACTGTGGTGGCTAAAGGCTGCCCACCCGGTTGGGGCGAGCCGGTGTTCGATCGGCTCGATGCCGAACTGGCCCATGCCTTGATGAGCATCAATGCGGTCAAGGGCGTGGAAATCGGCTCGGGTTTTGATTGCGTGGCCGCGCGGGGAACCGAGTTCCGTGATGAAATCACCCCCGATGGTTTTTTGAGCAACCACGCAGGCGGCATTCTCGGCGGCATTTCCAGCGGGCAGGACATCGTGGCCCACATCGCGCTCAAGCCGACATCCAGCATCCGTTTGCCCGGCCAGAGCGTGGATGTAACCGGCGCCTCAGCGGAAGTGATCACGACCGGTCGCCACGATCCCTGCGTCGGCATTCGCGCCACACCGATTGCCGAGGCCATGATGGCGCTCACCTTGCTCGATCATGCCCTGCGCCATCGCGGCCAATGCGGCGGTGTGAAGAGCAGCACGCCGGTGATTCCGGCCAAGAAGAGTTAATCTGAATCATGGCAATTCCTGATTTCCAATCCATTATGCGGCCACTCCTCGAACACTTGGCCGATGGAAAGGTGCATGGAAATCGGGAAACCAATGATTACTTGGCTCAACATTTCCAGCTCTCGGAAGATGAGTTGGCAGAAATGCTCCCAAGCGGTTTCGCCCGACTTTTTGATAATCGCATTGGTTGGGCAAAAACTCATTTAAAGGGCGCGGGTCTTATTGAGTCGCCTTCGCGGGCTAAGTACCGTATTACGCAGCGTGGTCTTGATTCACTTGCCAATACTGTGGGGCCAATAAACATCGCGCACTTGCAACAGTTTGATGAATACAATCATTTCAAGTCAGGCTCGAAGGCAGAAAAATCTGTTTCGAGTTTGACCACAGATTCGTATGAAACGGATGAAATGACGCCTTCCGAACAAATCGAATTTGGCTATCAAAAGATCCGACAAGAAATAGAAGTGGAATTGATTTCTAAAATTAAATCCGCTTCTCCTGCTTTCTTTGAACGATTAGTAGTGGAGTTGTTGGTTTCAATGGGATACGGCGGATCGCTGAAAGATGCCGGCCAAACACTTGGAAAATCCGGTGATGGTGGGATAGATGGCGTTATCAAGGAGGATCGATTAGGTCTTGATGTGATTTACCTGCAAGCCAAGCGCTGGGAAGGCACGGTTGGACGGCCAGAGATACAAAAATTTGCGGGCGCTTTGCAGGGGCAAAGGGCAAAAAAAGGTATTTTTCTTACGACATCGAATTTCAGTGTTGAAGCCATTCAATATGCGTCATTTATTGATACCCGAATTGTTCTCATCGATGGCAAGCAGTTGGCGGGATTGATGATTGATACCGGCGTCGGAGTCACAAAAGTGGCTACCTACGAGGTCAAAAGGCTCGATTCTGACTACTTTGAAGAATGATGCGCACCGTTCTGTTCGCCTATTTCCTCGGCTTCGGGGTTTTCCTGCCGTTCTTCAGCCAGTATCTGCTGGCGCAGGGTTTTAACGCACAACAAGTCGGGGCGTTGCTGGCGGCCGTGATGTTCGCCAAGATATTCGGGCCGCTTTTATTGGGCTGGTGGGTGGATCACAGTAATCGCCTGATGCCGGCCTTGCGCAGCACGGCACTCTTTTCGCTTATCTTGTTTAGCGCGATCATCGGGTTGACGCTGATTTCAGCGCCTTTTATCTGGTGGTTGGTGGCCTTGTTGTTGTTCGGCCTGGTCTGGCAGCCGATTCTCTCGCAACTGGATGTGCTCACGCTGCGCCTCGTGGCCGACGACAGCCATGCTTATTCGGCGATTCGGGCGTGGGGATCGATCGGATTCATCGTCGCCTCGGTGGGTCTGGGGTGGGTGCTCAATGGTTTTATCGAATACAAGACCGCATTGATTTCCGGGTTCATGTGGCTTTTCCTGCTCGGGCTGCTGATCCTGCTGCTGTTGATGCCCGAACCGAAGGCGACGCAGGCCCAATCGGAGCGTTCGGCTCAATTCTGGCCGGCGTTCTGGCGCCATCTGCGCCGGCCTCCGATGCTGGGATTTCTGTCTATGCAGTTTCTGGTGAATGTGGCGCATGGCGTTTACTATGCTTTTTTCAGTATTTATCTCGATTCAAAGGGGTATTCTGCCGGGGTGATCGGCCTGCTGTGGGCTTTGGGCGTGATGGCGGAAATTGTGCTGTTTTTCGTGCTGCCGCGCTTTTTGGGACGTTTTGCGTTAAGCACGTTGTTCCTGTTGGCGATTGGCCTGATGGCGCTGCGTTGGGTGATGATCGGCACGTTGATTGACTCGCTGTTCTGGCTATTGCTGGCCCAACTTCTGCACGCGGCAAGCTTCGGGCTGACTCATGCGGTGGGCATTGCCGTAATGCATCAGCAGTTTTCCGGCCCGATGCAGGCACGTGGACAAGCGATTTTTTCCGGCTTGAGTTATGGCGGCGGCGCGGCGGTGGGGTTATTGCTGGCGGGTTTTTTTTGGACGCATGTCGGGGCAACCGGCGCCTTTTTGTCGATGGCTTTCGTTTCTGTGCTGGCGGGGGTAATGTGGTTCACCTGTCGTCGGCTGATGGATCAAGCACCGACGTTTGCAGCGGGCGAGGTTCTCACGGATGGGATGTAACCGGTTTTCGACCGGCCTTGGCCCCCGAGGATTTGTGTTGAACGTGATCACTATTGAGAGGACGGGCAATGCGTAACGACGACCTTGTGCACGCTTGTCACCCCACCGAACTGATTTCCCGTTGGTACAACACCCCGATGGGCGCCCGGCTGGCAGAAGACCTGGCTGCATGTCTTGGTCGATTGGCCGACGACGCCTTCGGTTACCACGCCGTGATGGTGGGTGCCGTGCTGCCTTGTGAGCCGCGCCTGCGTATTCGGGCGCGCACGCAAGTGGCTGCGACGCGTGAGGAATTGACCGAAACGCCCTTGATGGCCGTGCAGGCCGATTTTGATTATCTGCCGATTGAAACCGAGTCGGCTGATCTGGTGATTGCACTGCACGTGCTGGAAAGCACCCGCGAGCCGCATGAGATCATGCGCGAACTGGATCGGATCATCCGACCGGAAGGACGGGTGATGATTGTCGGGGTGAACCCCGTGAGTTTCTGGCATTGGCAAAAATCCTGGCTCGGCAGGGAAAAAATGATGCGAACGGGTTATCTTGCCGGGCAGCATCGCGCGGCCTGGCGCGTGGTCGACTGGTTGCGCCTGCTGGGTTACGACGTACAGAGCGTGGAGCACTTAGGCGGCGTGTGCCCTACTACCCGGCCACGGTTTTATGACAAAATGACCCGCTGTCGCGCCTTGAGCGGCAAATGGTTATGGTTCATGCAGGGTTTTTACGTGATCGACGCCGTGCGCCGCGTGAGCACCCCGACAGCCATCCGGCCCGCGTTTCGCCTGCCGCGAATGATACCGAACAAAACCCGCGCAACCGTAGCCAATCAGACAACCTGCCAAACGACGCACCCATCCAGACAACAGCTCAGCGGGCGAACCATCAACCTGTTCAAGAAATAGTATGACCAAACAATTAATAATGGCACAGGATGCCCTGCAAGATGCTGATTCACAGGCTGCTGCACAGATCGTTCATATCTGGACCGATGGCGCTTGCAAGGGTAATCCGGGGCCCGGTGGCTGGGGTGCCCTGATGCGATATGGCACAACGGAGCGTGAACTCTGCGGGGGCGAAGCGCATACCACCAATAACCGGATGGAATTGCTGGCCGCCATCAGCGCGCTCGAGGCACTCAAGCGCCCCTGCACCGTTCACTTGACCACCGACTCACAATACGTGCGCCAGGGCATGCTCGAATGGCTGCCCAACTGGCGCAAAAAGAACTGGCATCGCGCGGACGGCCAGCCGGTAAAAAATGCCGATCTCTGGGCACGACTCGATGAAGCCGCCCAACGGCACGACATGCACTGGCACTGGATCAAAGGCCACGCGGGACACCCGGAAAACGAACGCGCCGACCAACTCGCCAACCAGGGCACACCGAAGGGTTAATTTCACAGGGCAGCGGGAGACAGTCAACAAAGCGGCGCGGACTTGTGTGTCGGCTGGGTCTAATTATGGGAACCTCTAAAACCCCATTCCTAGGGTTTTAGAGGACGTTCATCGCGGGAAGCCCGAGAGTAAATCATGCTATTTCAATTGTTTGCGCGATTTATATCAGAGTCGCATCCGCCTTAGCGGGCTTCGGTCGGGAACAGCCAAAGGGCATGTACACAGGATGTGCGGCGCCACTTCCCTGAGGCGCACGGGCGCCTCGAAAGGTTTTCATAGCACCCTATTTTTCATTCATAGTGCGTCCAGAGCCGCAGTACTTTAACGACTTGATCGGCTTACAAGACCTGATAAACGATTCGATGCTGAATGTTGATTCGCCTCGAACAAGCTCCCGAAAAATCCCCAACCAATTTTTCGTAAGGAGGTGAATTTTGGTATGGATTCTGTTTGATAACCCCAAGTAGCTTTTGCGTTTTTTCTTTGAGGCCTGATGAAGCAAGCTTTTTTGCATCCTTCTGCGCCTGTTTGGTGTAGACAGGTTGCCAAATCACCAATCAAGTTCCTCGGAGCATTCAGAAAGGGGCGTTCTCATACCCTCCTTAATTGATTTACCCATTCCCGGTACTGATAACAAGTGCAGAGTTTCAGAAATGGCTCTCCAATCTTCTTCGGAGATGAGAACAGCATTTCCTCTTTTTCCAGTAATAACAATAGGCTGGTGTGTTTTTGCGGTTTCATCGATCAAGCTGTAGAGCTTCGCGCGTGCTTCAGTGGCATTGAAAATAGTCATGGTACTACCCCCTCCGGCAAGCGTACGATATCGCGTGCGTCTATTCAAGCCTAACGACGCTGTAGAAAAACCTCTTGAAGGGGAGAATTAGTCGCTTTCAAGGGGTGCCCTGACTCTTCCCAGCATGACGATAGTTGATTACAGAGCGCTTCGGGAAGTCGGTTTTTGCTCATGGTCATGAATTTTCTTGCCCAGGGGGCGAGGGTCTCAACGACCAAGCTTGGACGAAGATTAGCCGTAGCGAAGGCAAATACGTCGGGCTGGAGCGCCTGGTTAGGTTGTGTGGTCACGGTAAAGCTCCAACAGCCACGATATGCCTAGAACAGTGAGAAAGATCCCAATGACGAGTTTTAACTTGACCTCTGGAACTTTCTTCAATTTACCATGAAGCGCCAATGTAATTGCCGACACAGCGGCCATGCCTGCGGCCACACCCCAAAGAACCTGAGTCCATGCTGAGGTTGCGGCCCCGATGGGGAAAACGACTAACAGTATCTCACCAGCCTCAACGACTGCACTTTTTCCCATGACAAAAAATACAAAAAGTGAAAAAGCCTCCGTCGTTGATGAAGTTGGGGTGATCTGTACCTTTCCGAGAGGATCTTCTGCCCAGCGAGGCCGCTGGTGCGCTCGTATGCGTCTTAACGACTTAATCGACCAGTGCAGCCCCATTGACGTAAGCAGTACGGCAGCCACGAGGCGCAACCAGAAGATTGGGAAGAACTCGTGGAGTGGAAACAGAAACACAGCCAAGACAAACACAAGTACATGGCCCAGCACCAAGGCTGATAGTGCTTCTCGGGGATAACCGGCTCTGACAATGGCGTAAGCAATCGCCACCGTCTCAAAAAACTCGACTGACGTGCCCGTAAACGAGGCAACAAAGGGCTGGATCATGAAGGAAGCAACCTACCGTTAATGGAACAGGGGGGCAGACCATGGTTTATCTCGGTTTATATCATTAACTAGGCGCAATGCAGACCATACCGACATTAACCTTTGACCTTCATTATCATGTGGTCAATGACGTGGCTGTGCTCGCGCTGAGGGCTGAACATGATGATTTCCGCGTCTTCGTCGACCTTTACGTTGTGCCCAGGTGGCCAGTAGAAGAGATCATTCGCTTTGACAGTCTCTTGTGTGCCCTCCGCGTCAGTTGCGGTGAGTTGGCCGCGCAGGACGAAGCCCCAGTGAGGGCATTGGCACAAATTGCCTTCCAGCCCTTGGAATAACGGGCTCGTGTCAACACCTGCCGAGAGGGTGAAATATTCGCAGCTGATTTTTCCCAGTCCAGTTGCATCGCCGAAATCCGTTCGCTGACGGATCACCGCGCCAGGGATTTCCATCCTGACGTCCACATCTTTCTTCGCTACTCGCATGACCGATTCTCCTTTGGGTGAATGGATGCTTTATGGCAAGTGTTCTGTCAATCACTGCATCCGGATCGTGATTGACGCTCAACGTGATTTAGTCAACACGATAGCTGGCAGGCTGTGCTGACCAAAATGATGAGGCTTTGTGTAACTTTCCGTTTTTCATCAGGTTCTTCTCTTTCGTTCGTGTTTAGGGGAACCTAAAATTTCACAGATTAATTGTCAACGAATTTATCTACAGCTGCCAAAATGGGTCCATCAGGCCTGTGCCGGTATTCGTTTGCGTCCTATCAGAATCAGGTCAAGTCGATAGTATTATCATTCTTTTGGGGGCATCGAAAACCTGCTCATGTAGCGCTTGCGTCCGCCCACCATGGTTTTTCAAGGCGCCCTTGACCAGAGTACACTTGCTCGATAATTCGCCAAGCCCACTGACAGGAAACCGATCATGACAGAACGCCAAATCGTACTGGATACTGAAACCACGGGGATGCCCGCTGCCGATGGGCATCGGTTGGTGGAGATTGGTGCGGTGGAGATGATCGAGCGTCGTGTGACGAGTAGAACATTTCATTGTTACCTCAACCCCGAGCGGCCGGTGGATGAGGGCGCGTTTAATGTACATGGTTTGAGCGATGCGTTTTTAGCGGATAAGCCGAAATTCGCCGATGTGGTGGATGAATTTCTGGCGTTTATCGAGGGCGCGGAGCTGATTATTCATAATGCCGAATTTGATGTGGGGTTTATCGATGCGGAGCTTGCCCGGCTGGCGAATGGCGGTCGATTGGCTGATGTCGCAAGTTCCGTGACCGATTCATTGGCCATTGCGCGCAAAAAACATCCCGGCCAACGCAATAGCCTCGATGCCTTGTGCCGTCGGTACAACATTGATAACAGTGCGCGTAAGCTGCATGGCGCGTTGCTGGATTCTGAAATTCTGGCCGATGTATATCTGGCGCTAACGGGCGGGCAGAAAACCCTCGGTTTAGAAGCCGACCATGGTGAGGGTGACAATCAAGAACAACGGGGGGAAATCATCCGCTTGCCCACCAACCGGATGAGATTACGCGTCATTGCCGCTAGTGACGAAGAGCGAGCGGCACATCAGGGGTGGTTGCTGAAATTGGGCAAAGACGGTGAACCTGCGCCCTGGCCAACTGTCTCTTAGCTTCTGTTTGCAAGCTTCGGCGTCAGTTTGGGATTTGCCAGTCCAAAAGACTGATGGGAACCACGAAAAGCCCTATCCCTGAGATTTTTCGAGAACGTTCGTTGAGGGAAACCCATGGCGAACTCACACAATTTCAATCGTTTGCGCGATCGATTTGAGTGCAGCATCTGCCTTGGCCTATGGGCAGGAAAACAGGATGCCCTGATGTTTTATAAGTTTTTTCGTAGATTAACGATAAGTTATTTATAATTTACTATTTATACTGGCTATCTGTATTTTGGCGTTTTCGCCGGAGCTCATCGGCTCGGAGGTCTGTCTTGACAGAATATGTTTTGATTTTAATCAGTACTGTACTGGTAAATAACTTCGTACTGGTCAAGTTTCTCGGCTTGTGTCCGTTCTTTGGCGTGTCCAAAAAAATCGAAACCGCCATTGGTATGTCGCTGGCGACCACGTTCGTGCTGACGCTCTCGGCAATTGCCAGTTATCTCACCGAAACCTTCATTCTTGAACCGCTGGGGCTCACTTACCTGCGCACGATCATGTTTATCGTGGTGATCGCGGTGGTCGTGAATTTCACCGAGATGGTGGTGCGCAAAACCAGCCCGTTGCTGCATAACGTACTGGGTATTTATCTGCCGCTGATTACGACGAACTGCGCCGTGCTTGGCGTGGCCTTGCTGAACGTGCAGCAGGCGCATAATTTTGTGGAATCGGCGTTGTATGGGTTTGGCGCCTCGGTCGGTTTTTCTATGGTGTTGATTTTGTTCTCAGCCTTGCGTGAGCGCATCAATGTGGCCGATGTGCCGCTGGCGTTCGAGGGCGTGCCGATTGCCTTGATTACAGCCGGGTTGATGGCGCTGGGGTTCATGGGCTTTGCCGGCATGGTGAAAGTTTGATGTTGACTGCCATCCTTGTGGCGGCCGGTTTGGTGCTGGCTTTCGGCATTTTGCTGGGCGTGGCGGCCCAGTGGTTCCATGTTGAAGGCAACCCGCTGGCGGAAAAAATCGATGCGATTCTCCCGCAGACTCAGTGCGGCCAATGCGGATTTACGGGGTGCAAGCCATATGCCGAAGCCATCGCTACGGGGCAGGCCGATATCAACCAGTGCCCCCCCGGTGGCGAGGCTACCATTAAAAATCTGGCCGATCTGTTGGGCGTGGAGCCTAAGCCGCTGAACGCCAAAAACGGCGAAGCTAAAACGGTTCCGCTCCTCGCGGTGATCGACGAGGCGGTTTGTATCGGTTGCACCAAGTGCATTCAGGCCTGTCCGGTCGATGCGATTCTGGGAGCGGCCAAACAGATGCATACGGTTATTGCCTCCGAGTGTACGGGTTGTGAGTTGTGTGTGGCGCCTTGCCCGGTCGACTGTATCGACATGGCGCCGCTGGATACTGGTTTGGCCGGTTTCCGCTTCCCGGAGCCTAAGCTTCAGGACGATAAACCTCAGGCCACTCTGGCGGAACCAGCCCATGTCTGATTCTGCCCCCCGGCCCATACCGGCACCTCACGCTTTTCATGGCGGGCTTCATCCGCCCGAAAACAAGGCGCTGACCCGTGATCAGCCGATCAAGGCCATGCCCTTGCAATCGTGCTATGTGCTGCCTTTGCATATGCACATCGGGGCGGCGGCGCAGGCCGTTGTCAAGGTGGGGGATCAAGTCGGCAAAGGGCAGGTGCTGGCCCAGGCGACGGACTTCGTGTCGGCTTCTGTCCACGCGCCCACTTCCGGAACCATTGTTGATATTTCCCCTCATCCCATTGCCCATCCGGGTGGCATATCCGCGCCGTCGATCCTGTTGCAAGCCGATGGCGAGGACCGATGGGCCGAGCGGATGACGCCTTGGGTCGATTATCAGGACATCTCGCCCGCACAACTGCGCGGGCGACTGCGTGAAGCGGGTATCGTCGGACTGGGTGGTGCGGTCTTCCCGACTGCCGCGAAAATGGCGACCGGCCAGACCAGGGTACCCACGCTCATCCTGAACGGTGCGGAGTGCGAGCCGTACATCACCTGCGATGATCGACTCATGCGTGAGCAACCGGAAGATATCCTGCGCGGCGCTGCCATCGCCATGTACATGATCGGCGCGGAACGCTGTCTGATCGGCATCGAGGACAACAAGCCAGAGGCCATCGCCGCCCTGCTGGAAGCGAGCCGCTCGGATCCGCGTTTTGCGGTATTTTCCGTCCCCACCCGTTATCCGGCGGGGGGCGAAAAGCAACTCATCAAGGTGT
>NZ_DAIESY010000061.1:0-32849 GCF_027346185.1 Halothiobacillus sp. | reverse complement strand
GCACCTTGCGGCAGATGGTCGCGCGGGTGGTTTTGCTGAAAGCCGAGCTCGTCTTTAAGCAGGGCGACGGTTTCGCCTTCCATGTCTTTGGCAAGATGTGCCGCCAGGATTGCACCGGTTTGTTGCAACCACGGCAACGCTCGATCGGGTGCGCGGTAGCCGCCAAAACCTGGGCAGGCACGATGCATCCGTCCGAGTGCTGCACCCATCGTGCGGCATTCTTCGGTATTGGGATGTTCCAGCGATCCGCCCGTCAGGCGGCGGACAAGTGCAGCGGGTTTACCATTGAGTTCGCCGAGATAGGAGCCGCTTTTGCTGCACATCGGGTGGGCGGTTGGAATGTCATGCTCGGCCAGATACGCCATCAGGTCGAGGAAGTAGTGCAGTTCATCCGGTTGATGATGCTCGAACAGCGTCAGCACCAGCGCGTACCGATCGGTGGTGACGAAGTAGTTGGTGTTCTCGATACCCGCCGCGATCCCCGCGAAGGAAACAAGCTGACCGCAATCGAATTGCGTCAGGAATTGATTTAGTTGATATTTGTGTACTGTGGTGAAAACCGACATGGTCTTTCGTTCCGGTCTTGGGGTCTTTGCGAGACGTTGACGCGTCGAGTTCGACGGTTCCTTGGTTTTGCGGGCAGCGTATGCGAAAACCGCCCGCGTGAAAAATGGTTTCTTTGATTCGTCCTATTCCGTCGCTTACAGATCGAGCAGTTTCTTCTGTTCTTCGGCGGTCGCGCCCAGGTTTCGGTTGCGGTAGAAATCGAAAATGGTATTGACCACGGTTTGTGGCTCATCACAAACGGTCATCAGATCCATGTCACCCTCGCCAATGGTGCCCTCGGTCAACAGTGTCTGTTTGAACCAATCCAGCAGGCCGCTCCAGAACGCTGTGCCCACCAGAATGATGGGAATGCGGCGGGACTTTCCTGTTTGTACCAGGGTGAGAATCTCCGCCATTTCATCCAGCGTGCCGAAGCCACCCGGCATGACGACATAGGCGGATGCGTACTTGACGAACATGACCTTGCGCGCAAAAAAATGCTGAAAATGAAGGGAAATATCCTGATAAGGATTGTCGTGCTGTTCGTGCGGCAGGGTGATATTCAAACCGACACTCGGCGCACCGCCTTCCTTCGCGCCCTTGTTCGCGGCCTCCATGATGCCGGGGCCGCCACCAGAAACGACCGCGAAACCGCCATCCGATAGAAGCCGGGCGATTTCGACCGTGAGCAGGTAATGGGGGTGGTCGGGCGGAAAACGGGCAGAGCCGAAAATAGTGACCGCAGGTTCGATGCTGTCCAGCGTTTCATAGCCCTGCACGAACTCGGCCATGATCTGGAAAATTTTCCACGATTCGAGGCTCAGTCGTTCGCTTTTATCGAGGCGGGAGGGGTGATTGGGTATTTTAGGACTCATGCGTGGATGTCATCTGGTGTGTTTAGCTGGTTTGCTTATTTGTAGCCCGGTTCAATGAGCAGTCTCGGGCGAATCGCCCGTGGCAGCAGCCTATGCCCAAGAGCATGTGGCATAGTACCGACCTTGAAGCCAAATTTCGATGACCAACCATGAATGATCTCTTTTCCTCGCAAGTTGCCTCTGTGGCCGAGCCCGCCTCGCCAGCGCCATCCAGTCCGCTGATTCTGGTGGATGGCAGTTCGTTCCTGTTCCGCGCCTTTCATGCGCTGCCGCCTCTGACGGCACCGGATGGCACACCGACGGGTGCGATTCACGGCGTGATCAATATGTTGCTGAAACTTCGGCGAGAGGAAAATCCCGAGCGCATGGCCGTGGTTTTCGATGCGCCCGGTCCTACCTTCCGCGACAAGATCTATCCTGCCTACAAAGCACAGCGCCCGCCCTTGCCAGACGACCTGCGCGTGCAGATCGAGCCGGTGCATGAACTGGTGCGTGCGCTGGGTTTCCCCTTGTTATGCGTTCCGGGCGTGGAAGCGGATGATGTGATCGGAACCCTGATGCATCAGGCGCGGCAGAAAGGCGAATCGGTGCTGGTGGCGACCGCCGACAAGGACTTCGCGCAGTTGGTGACCGAGGGTATTCGTCTGGTCAATACCATGAGCAACACGGTGCTGGATGAAGCGGCCATCGAGGCGAAATACGGCATTACCGCTGCTCAGTTCATCGATTACCTCACGCTGGTCGGCGATACTGTCGACAACATCCCCGGTGTGCCGAGATGCGGCCCGAAAACAGCCGCCAAATGGCTCAACGAATGGCAATCGCTGGATAACCTGATGGCCCATGCCGATCAGATCAAGGGCAAAGTGGGCGAGGCATTGCGGGCGGCCCGTGATTTTCTGCCCATTGGCCGGGATCTGGTGACGATTCGTACCGATTGCGACTTGCCCATTTCCTTGAGCGATCTTGCCGTGCAGGCCCCGGATGTCGACAAGGTTCTGGCGCTGGCGGAGCGGTTCGGGCTCAATACGCTACGCAGGCAGTTTTCACCAGCGCCTTCGGACCCAGCTTCCGATCCTGCACCCGGGCAGGATGCCAAGCGAACTTCTTCGGATGATGGGCAATTGGCTCTGAATGATCTGCCGATGTACGAGACCATCCTGACGGACGCGGACTGGCAGCGTTGGCTGGAACAAATCAAAAACGCGGACAAGAAAACACAATGGGTGGCCTTCGATACCGAAACCGATGCACTGGATTTGTTCGATGGCCGGATCGTCGGGGTTTCGTTTTCGATTGAAGACAATCACGCGGCTTATGTGCCGCTGGCGCACAACTATCCCGGCGCACCGGCGCAACTGGATCGGGACACGGTGCTGGCCGATCTCAAGCCCTGGCTCGAAGACGCATCCCGTATCAAGGTGATGCAGAACGCCAAGTTTGACACCCACATGTTGGCCAATCATGGCATCACGCTGCGTGGCGTGAAATTCGACACGATGCTCGAATCCTATGTGCTGGATTCTACCGCCACACGGCATGACATGGATTCACTGGCGGCAAAATACCTCGGGCGTTCGACCATCACCTTCGAAGATATTGCCGGTAAAGGCGCAAAGGCATTGAGCTTCCCCGAGATTCACCTTGAGCAGGCCGGCCCTTATGCGGCTGAGGATGCGGATGTTACCCGGCAATTGCAGCTGTGCCTCTGGGCGAAACTCTCCGCCGAGCCTGGTTTGCGGTCTGTGTACGAAAACATCGAGCAACCGCTGATTGAAGTTCTGGTGGCCATGGAGCGCGCGGGGGTGCGGGTGGATCGTAACGAGCTTGCAATTCAGGGTAAAGCCATCGGTGAGCGGATTGCCGCGGTGGAGCAGGTCGCGTTCAAGGCGGCCGGGCGCGAATTCAATCTGGGATCGACCAAACAACTCAAGGAATTGTTGTTCGATGAACTCAAACTGCCCGTGGGCAAAAAGACGCCAAAAGGCGAGCCGTCGACCGACGAAGAGGCGCTTGGCGAGCTGGTAGGTAGCCATCCCTTGCCCGCATTGATTCTCGATTACCGTGGGCTGACAAAGCTCAAATCAACCTATATCGACCGATTGCCCGAAGACATCCATGCCCATACCGTACGGGTACACAGTGCCTTTCATCAAGCAGTGACCGCGACCGGGCGGCTTTCTTCATCCAATCCGAACCTGCAAAATATCCCGATTCGCAGTGAAGAAGGGCGGCGGATCAGGCAGGCATTTGTCGCCGATCCGGGGTACAAACTCATTTCAGCAGACTATTCGCAGATCGAATTGCGCATCATGGCGCATCTGTCCGAGGATGAGCGTCTGTGCTCGGCCTTTGCCGCCGGAGAAGATATTCACCGTGCCACAGCGGCGGAGGTGTTTGGAGTCAAGGAAGCCGAAGTGTCGGACAATCAGCGCCGTGCGGCCAAAGCCATTAATTTCGGTTTGATTTATGGCATGTCTGCCTTTGGCCTGGCCAAGCAGCTTGATGTCTCACGTGGCGAGGCACAGGCCTATATCGATCTGTATTTTGCCCGCTATCCCGGCGTGGCGAAGTACATGGAGCGGATGCGGCAACAGGCGCGTCAAATGGGCTATGTGGAAACCGTATTCGGTCGCCGCCTGTATTTGCCGGAGATTCACAGCCGCAACGGGCAGCGACGCCAATACGCCGAGCGTACCGCCATCAACGCGCCGATGCAGGGTACGGCCGCGGACATCATCAAGATAGCGATGATCGCCTTGCATAAGCTGTTGGTGGTGACCGGGCGAGCCCGGATGATTTTGCAGGTGCATGATGAATTGATCTTCGAGGTGCCCGAGTCTGACGTCGCCGAGATCGTGCCGATCATCCGCGCACAGATGACAGGGGCTGCAAAACTGAATGTGCCGCTTGAGGTAGGTATGGGGGTTGGTAAAAGTTGGGCCGAAGCGCATTAGTTTATTGTTTCACTCTTGGCGGTGAACAGTCCGAACCCTACTCAATCTAAGGAACTTCGAAAAACCCCCTTGATGGGATTTCTCGAAGACGTTCATTGCAGGGAACCTGCACGAACTCGCGTATTTTCAATCGCTTAGCGATTGATTTGAGTGCCGCATCCGCCTTGGTTGGCTTCGGTCATGGATGACCGAAGGATACGAAAACAGGATGCGCGGCTAATTGAATGCCTGCAGCTCGTTGTCTTCAGGAGCCGTTTTCGGTTTGGATACGCGCAAATCCGGAACATCATATAGATGAGGTTTGCCTTTTAGGAACAAACCTTCCCAAAAGTCTTCATTTTGCCCTTGATCGAACACAAATCCTTGAATACTCATTCTTACATTAAATTGTTTCAGCAGAATCAATTGCTCTGTTGTCTCTACTCCCTCAACCACAATATCGAGTTCCAGTGATTCGGCCATCGCGAAAATGGACTTGAGGAGTTTGCGTGCTTCGGCACTTTGACTAATAGGATCGATAAATTTCTTGTCGATTTTGATCTTGGAAACGGGCAGCGTGCTCAGATAGGCCAAGGAAGAATAGCCGGTACCGAAGTCATCGATAGCAATAGTGAAGCCTTGCATGGCCAAGCGATGCAGTTGGTCTGACATCAGGTCTGGATCGCTGCCAAAACTGCTCTCAGTAACCTCAAGCGTGATCGATGAAAGGGGTAAACCTGTCTGTTTGGCGGCGGTGGATAGTCGCTCGTCAATTTTATCGATTAACAGCAGTCGTGGCGGTAAATTAATCGATACCGAAAATGTATCCTGTGTTTGTCGCTGCCATTCGCGAATTCGGGTGGCTCCCAAGACAAAGGCCCATTCCGTGATGCGAACAATCGTATCGCTTTCCTCAGCGAGCGGGATAAATTCAGATGGGGAAACCCATTCGCCACCATGGCGCCAGCGCATTAACACCTCAAAACCGCTAATGTGCCCGTTTGCCAGTGAAACCTGAGGTTGGTAGTCCAGGCGAAGCTCGCGATTGCTCAAAGCCTGCCCCAAAGCTTGTTGTAACATGAACCGTCGCTGTGCAAGGTCATGAGCCTGTGCGCCTTGCATATAGAGTCGATCACCACCTTCTGATCTTGCCATCGATAAGGCGATTAGGCTGGTTTTAATTAGGACATCAATCGTTTCACCATCGTTGGGATAGGTGCTGGTTCCTGCGCTGACTTTTAGTGTGATTTGGTAGCCGTTAATGTGCAGCGGCTCGCGAGTCGCGGCCAATGTACGTTCAATGAATTCGCGGAGTTCTTCTTTCTGCTTGTGTTCATCTTTTGGCATCCAGTAGAAGGCGAATTCATCACCATCGATATGGGCCAGCACCGCACTTGCGGGCAACAGGGCAGCAAGTGCCCGCCCGATTTCGACAAGGACTTGATCGCCATCATGATGACCCAATGCATCATTGATGGACCTGAAATTGTCGATACCGATCAGAACAATGCTGAACGGCAAGTTTGGATGCTTCGCTATCCGTTTCTCGCCCTGTGCAATGAAGTAGTGTCGGTTGAACAGCCCGGTTACTGTGTCCTGTTCGGCGAGGAAACGCATTTTTGCTTCACGCGCCCGAATTTCCGTGTGGTCATTGAGTACGAAAATCACATGGCCCCGGCCTTCACGCGCCTCGCCCATGAGCTTGATCGAGATCATTGCTGTGATGGTGGGGGCATTTTCCGGGGTGAAATCCACCTCGCCAGACCAGTAACCCTGCTCCAGTACCTGACGCCAAAGCGGTTCGAGCACGGCGGCATCATGTCCTAGCAGGAATTCGAGCAGGGGTTTGGCCGCCAGTTGTTTCTCCGTGCTGTGCAGCATCTCCTGAGCCACCGCGTTGGCCCGGGTCACGTAGCCTGAAATATCGGTCAGGAGAACGGCTTCCTGCACGTTTTCAAACACCGAAGCGGTCAGTGCGAGCTGCTGTTCCGCCTTGCGACGGCTCAGGGTTTCCTGGTCGTGTTTCTTCAGGATGGCTTTCAGTTGCTCGCGTGAGTCGGAAAGCGTGATCAATGTTGTCCGGAAATGCTGTACGGCCCGGGCCAGACGACCGATCTGATCGTGACGTTTTTGTTGAGGCAAGGCCGCGGTGGCCTCACCGTCAATCAATCGTTCTGTAATATCGGCCAACTGCTTGATCTGGTGGTTGAAGTACCACAGCGCTGTCATCATGAGTGCGATCTGCAACACGATAAACAGGATCAACAGGGTTTGGTACTGGCTGCTCAGCAATTTGGTCGAACCGCGCAACAGAGTCATGGTGTTCTCCAGATTCTGATTGGCGGCGTTGATTAACGCACCGAAATCATCCACCAGGATGCGGCTTCGTTCATTGCGTAACTGGCTTTGTATGTCTTTGACTTCGGCGGGCGTAGCGGATGCTGTTGCCGTGGCGGCATTGATCAATGCTTGCGCCTGCTGATCGATGCTTTTTGAAAGGGCCATAACCTGTGAGCCCGCAGCTTCACGCAGAAAGGCCAGTGCGGTATCTGTACGGATGGCCGCTGCAACCTGCTGAAGCGCGAGTACCTGATCGCGTACGTCGACGCGCTTACCCGCCGAAAACTGGCTAGTGATATGCTCAATCTCTGCGCTGGTGGCGGCAAAGGATTTCCGTAATATCTCAATGGTTTTACTGGATTCCACAAAACCGGAACTGGCACGCTGAAACGACTGGTAGTTATTGGTGGCCAGTATATTGAGATAGAAAACCAAACCCAAGCTCAAGGCAACCTGCAGGCCGAGAAACATCAGGAATTGGAGCGATAAAGGCACGATGCGCATAACCGGTTGTCCTTATGGGTCTTACGACTGATCGATTCTGTTGGAGCGAGGCAAGTATGGGTGTCGCCGCCATCGCCCGCTGCGTAAGGTCAATGAGGTGAGTTTCGCCGAGAGTGGATTTTGAGTCCAGCGGCGATTGCGTTTGCCCGGGTCAGTCGATCGAGTGGCTTGTAGTTCCGGCGAGTGCCGTGTCCCCAGACAACATCCGGCCAAGCTGCATCATTGCTGAAACGGGCGACGCAGTGAATGTGCAATTGGTCCACCCGGTTGCCGATCGTGGCGAAGTTGATGCGAATGGGGTTAAATATCTGCTGCAAAACGTGTTGGGCTTCGTGCACCTCATCGAGCACCTGATGAGCGATGTCCTGCGGCATGTCCAACCATTGTGTGAGCCCGGCGATGCGCGGTATCAGCATAATCCAGGGGAAGCGGGCATCGTCGAGCAGGCGTACGGCGCAGATGGGCAGTTCTGTGACCGGTATGGAATCGGCCAGCAGTTGAGGATGTAGTTTCCAGGCAGCGTCGGAGGTGCCGCTGGCGAGGGGCTTGTCTGTCTGCTGAATCATGGGGGTTTTCCTTGCTGGCTTGCAGGCTGGTTTGTGGATGTGGGTTTGGTCCCCGCTATAACTTTGGACAACATGCTGGCGGGCAGTTGTAATTCCAGATCGGACCGACAAATTTCCGCTCGACCGCTGGCCGTGTCGTTAGAGGCGATCGGATGCGTGTCGGCAAAGCCAATGGCCGAAAGCCGCTCCGGTTGAACGCCACTGGCGATCAGTGCTTGTACCACAGCCGCCGCCCGCGCGGCAGAGAGTTCCCAATTATAGGGAAATTGCAGAGTATGAACAGGCATGTTGTCTGTGTGTTCCTGAACGGCGATGGGATAATCTCGCGCCTTGAGGCGGTCAGCCAAACGTTTGAGCAATTGCATCCCGGCAGCCGAGAGCGCCGAATTACCCGAGGCAAAGAGGATATTGTCCTTAACGCGAAAATTAACGCGCCCTTTACAGTGCTCTCATTTCAAGTACTCACGGATCACAGGGTTGTTCCCTAACATCTGCAGAATACTCGATTTATTGAGCCGAATGTGTGGAGGGTGCCGGTGTGATGGTTTCAATAGAGATCAGGGCTGGTATTTGATGTTCGATACACATTGTCACCTTGAAGATCTGGTTGCATCACGATCATTGGCCGACGTGGTGGCGAGTATGCGACAGGCAGGCGTTGATGGCCTGCTTTGCGTGGGTGTCGCCCCCGATCAGTGGGGAAAACAGAACGAAGTGGCGCAGATGGCCCGGAACCTCGGGGTTTCGGTTGGTCTGGCGTATGGCGTGCATCCCTGGTGGGCGGATCGGCTCGAACCGAGCGCCGCGCTGAAGGCTTTAGCGAGCTGGATTGAACAGGAAGGCGACCGGGTGCTGGCCATCGGTGAAATCGGGTTGGATTTTGCACCCAATATGCCAGATTCGGAACGCCAGACCGAACTCTTTCTCGGGCAGGTGACTATCGCCTTGCAGCACAGGCTGCCGGTGATTCTGCATGAGCGCAAATCCGCGGATAAGTTACTGTCCGTCATCCGGCGCCATCCTGCGCTTCGGGGCGTCGTGCATGGATTTACAGGTTCGTTGCAGCAGGCCCGGCAGTTGATCGAACAGGGGTTTTATCTCGGTGTCGGCGCGGCAATCACCCATCCGCGCGCCACGCGTATGCGGACCATGTTAAGCGCTTTGCCCGTTGAGGCATTGCTGCTCGAATCCGATGCGCCGAACCAGCCCGGACATGCTCACCGGGGCGATGCGAATGAACCCGCCTTTATTGTCGAGCAGCTCGATGTGCTTGCCGAATTGTTTGCGATGGACGTACATGCGCTTGCGGAACGGCTGGATGCCAACGCGGAGGATCTGTTCGGCGATCGTCTGCAACCGGGGGCGTTGAGTGGCCGATAGCCGCAAGTGCCGCGACAAAGACTAGGGACTCCTCGAAAACCTATCGAGAAGCCCGCGATTATGATCCGAGGCGATCGATCACAGCCCAAGCCGAGTGGTTGTGAATCGACTCGAAGTTTTCCACGGTGACGCGGTAGCCGGCGAGGCCGGGGTAATCAGCCAGAGTCCCCGCCACATCACGGATCATGTCTTCGACGAACTTGGGGTGATCGAAGGCATACTCGGTAATGTATTTTTCATCCGGGCGCTTGAGCAGCCCCCAAAGCGCGCAGGAGCCCTGATCCTCAATCTTGCCGATCAGGTCGGTGATTGACAGATTCGGATCCTTCACGCGCGCGGTAATTGTCACGTGCGAGCGCTGGTTGTGCGCGCCATAAGTTGAAATTTCCTTGGAGCAAGGGCACAGGCTGGTGACGGGGACGATGAGCTCAATCCGGGTTTCGACCTGTCCTTGAGCGTCCAGATGACCACTCAGGCTCAGTTGATAGTCCATCAGTGCTTTCTGGCCGCTGACGGGCGCGGATTTTTCGACGAAGAACGGCATGTTGAAGTGCGCATCGGCGGTATTCGCGTGCAGTAATTCAGCCATGCGGCGTGTCCAGTCAGGCAGGGTGGCTAGAGACAAAACCAGTGGCTCGGCATTCAACAGCGCGACAAACCGGGACATGTGCGTGCCCTTTTTATCGGCGGGCAGAGCGACGGTCAGTTCGCATTCGGCTATCGTCACTTGACGATGATCGCCATCAACCACGGTGAGCGGATGCCGGATGGCCTTGATGCCTACACGGTCGATCACGATATTGCGTGGATCGAATGAAGATTGCACATCAGGCATGGCGCTCTGGGTCATGGGAGAAGATTCCTGTCAGATTCGTAAAGTGAAGACTATGGAGATAAAGGATAGCAAACGTGTCAAGAGCTCGTGTCGGCAACGGCGGGTTGGATCACATCTGGCTTAGGCACGGTAGGTGACGGCGGAATAATCGTTTTCCCATACCGTAATGGCACTCACGCGGGCGTAGGGCTGGTTGAGCATCCGGCTCAACTCCACAAAGAACCAGACGGCAATGTGTTCGGCGGTCGGGTTGATCCGGTCAAACGGTTCGATCTGGTTCAGAAACTGGTGATCCAGGGTCTTGGCCGCTTCCCGCGCGGCTTTTTTCATGGCCTTGAAATCGACAACCATGCCGACGTCATCGAGCTTTTGGCCGGTTACTTCGACGATGATCTTCCAGTTATGGCCGTGTAATCGCGCGCAGTTACCCTCGTAGCCGTGCAATTGATGTGCGGCGGCGAAATCCACGGTGACCGTGAGGCAAAACTGCCCTTTTGATGCGGCTAACTGATTGTTTACGCGATCAAAAATCGGTTCAAGTGCGGCTGTTGATGCGTCCATTAGGTCGATCATATTCATGCGGGCAGTACCTGCCGTAAAAAATCCGACATCGTACTGTTTAGACTACGTTCGTCAAGTCCGCAATCGGCAAGGCATTCTCCACGAGTTCCGTGCTCGATGAACGTGTCGGGCAGCGCCATGTGTTTGACCGGTGTGAACAGGCCCAGTTCGGTCGTGTGCGCAATCATGCTGGCGCCGATACCGCTCAGTTTGCTGCCTTCTTCAATAATCATCCAGGCGGCGTGTTCCTGAATCAGCGGCAGCAGGGCGGGCCAGTCGACGGGTTTGGCCCAGCGCAGGTCAACCACGGTGGCCGCCAGATCGGCGCTGGCTTGCAATGCCGTTTGTACCTTGGAGCCCAGCGCGATGACCAGCAGGCTGCGCCGGGGATCTTCTGCCCGTCGCCGGATGCGTAGCCCGAGCGGGGTGCGCGCGGCTTCGCCACCGAGATCGGCCGGACACTCGCCGCGAGGATAGCGCACGAGCACGGGCGTGTCGGCAGCAATGCCCCAATCCAGTGAGGCACGAAGATCGGCGGCATCGGCGGGCACGGCGATTTTCAGATTCGGCACGGCCTGTCCGAAGGCAAGGTCGAAGCTGCCTGCATGGGTTGCGCCATCCGGCCCGACCAGTCCGGCCCGATCCACGGCGAACAGTACCGGCAGGTTCTGCAGCGCGATATCGTGAATGACCTGATCCCAGGCGCGCTGCAGGAAGGTGGAGTAAATGGCGACGACAGGTCGCATGCCTTCTGCCGCAAGACCACCGGCGAAGGTGACGGCGTGTTGCTCGGCTATGCCGACATCGAAGCAGCGCTGCGGATGACGCGCGACAAAACCGGCCAGGCCGGAGCCTTCGATCATGGCGGGCGTAATCACGACGACCGACGGATCGCTGTCTTGCGTATCGAGCCAGTCGCCAAATGCCATTGTCCAGGTTTTGGGTAGCGGTGTTTTGTGAGCCGTGCTTTGGCTGACGGATTGCGGTTCGAGCTTGATTACTTTTTTCGGATCGAATTTGCCGACGCCGTGATAACGGACCGGGTCGAGTTCCGCCGGGTTGAATCCTCGCCCTTTTTGAGTGACAACGTGCAGCAAGCGCGGACCGGTCTGGCGCCGGAGGTTCTCCAGCGTGTCGACAAGCAGCGGCAGGTCGTGGCCGTCGATGGGGCCGAAGTAGGCAAAGCCCAACTCTTCGAACAGGCTGGTGACGCCCAGCAAGTGTTTCATGCCATCGCGCAAGCCGACGCGGGTGGTATTGAGGATTTCACCCAAGGGTCCGGTTTGAGACAGCAGGTTCTGCCCACCCTGACGCAATTTGTTCACGACCGGATTGCTGCGAAGTCGGGTGAGGTGCTGATTGAGCGCGCCGACGTTCCTGGAGATGCTCATTTCATTATCGTTGAGCACGACCAGCAGATTCGCCTTCATGTCGCCCGCATGGTTGAGGGCTTCGAAGGCCTGCCCGGCCGTGAGCGCGCCGTCACCGATCACCGCGACGGCATGGTGATCCTCGCCGCGCAATTTGGCCGCCACTGCCATGCCGAGCGCGGCACTGATCGAGGTGCTGGAATGCCCGGCGCCAAAGGAATCGAAATCACTTTCCGCACGGCGTGTGAAACCGGATATGCCATCCCGCGTACGCAGTCCGGACATGGCTTCGCGGCGCCCCGTGAGCATCTTGTGTCCATAGCTCTGGTGACCGACGTCCCAGATCAGTCGATCATCGGGCGTGTTGAAAACGTAATGCAGCGCGATGGTCAGTTCGATGACGCCGAGATTGGCCGCCAAGTGACCACCCGTCTGCGCGACGCGCTCGATCAGTTCGGCGCGCAACTGGGCGGCGAGCTGGACAAGTTGCCGCTTCGGCAAGCGGCGCAGGTCGGCCGGTTGGTCGATCAGATCGAGCAGGTTGAAATCGGTCGGTTCGTTGGGCACGTGACTCATCAATGATCCCGCAGCAAAACAAAGCGGGCGCAGGCGCGCAGGCCACAGGCACGTGCGCCCATGGGTTCGAGGGCATTGAGCGCATCACTCATGGTTGCGTTCAGATGGGCGCGTGCTGCATCCAGCCCCAGCACCGTCACGTACGAGTATTTGTGGTCGGCTGCATCTTTGCCAGGTGTTTTGCCCAGTTGTTCTGCGGTGCCGGTGGCATCAAGGATGTCGTCCTGAATCTGGAAGGCGAGCCCGAGCGGGCGAATGAACGCTTCCAGCGCTGCGCGATCTTCGGCTGAGCATCCACTCGCCCCCATCATCAGTGCGGCATACAACAAGGCGCCGGTTTTCAGTTCGTGCATCCGGGTGAGTTCAGCCAGTGCTGGAATCTGCGCAGGTGGGTTCAAATCAAGCTGCTGACCGAACACCATCCGGTTCGCGCCGGTACTGAGCAGTGAAACCCAGTGTAGACGGGTCTCAACATCTGTTTTTGGCGCATCTGCAAGCAGACTGAATGCCAGTGACTGCAGCGCATCACCAGCCAGAATGGCGGTGGCTTCATCAAAAGCACGATGTACGGTGGGTTTGCCCCGGCGCAGATCGTCGTTGTCCATGCTTGGCAGGTCGTCATGGATGAGCGAGTAGCCGTGGATCAACTCAATGGCGACGGCTACATTCCATAACTGTTCGAGCCGAGGATCGTTCGGATCGGGAAGGCCGCCGGGCGTGCTATCCAGACTGGCACCCAGAATCACCAGCATCGGACGCAGCCGCTTGCCACCGTCGATGACGGCGTGGCCGATGGCATCTTTCAACCGCTGCGGGGATTCGCCCAGAGTATCGTCCAGCCGTTGTTTGAGCCGGATTTCAAATGCTGCCTGAAAGTCCCGCTGCCACGATTGGAATGTGACATTGTCGAGCGTGAGGTGATCAAACATCGAAGAAGGCATCGGCTGGCGGCAGGTCGGGCTGTGTTTTTGGGCTGTCTTTCTTGCCGTTTTTCTTCGGTGATTCTTCCTCGTCGGACTGCATGAGCGCTTCAATACGCTGTTCTGCGGCCTTGAGCGCCTGTTCGCACTGCCGGGCCAGAAGGGCTCCGCGCTCGTAATCGGCCAAGGATTGCTCCAGTGAGGTTTCACCCTGTTCCAGTCGAGCAACGATCTGTTCCAGTTCGCTCATGCTGCGTTCGTATTGAGCGATCACATCCGGATTCCCGGCTTCAATCGTGTGCGCGGCGGTCGAGGTTTTGCGGACGGCCATGAGAATCTCGCTGCTGGTCGATGATAGAGGATCGGCAATTATAGCTGCCAACCGGGTGGACGTTAAGGAACCTCTGAATAATTCCTTGATTGTTATAAGGCAGATATCTAGCGGCTTGCAGGACATAATTGAACCAATTCGCCGTTTTTCGGGCTAGAATCGGACGAAACAGGGATTGTCGTCAGATGGTCATCTTTTAACTCAATGGTCATTTTTGATTCAAGGAACCAGTTGCCTTATGAATTTATTCCGAACCAAACCTGCCAGCCCTGCCGCCTTTTGTGATACAGGTCTGAAACGTTGTCTGGGCGCCTTCGATCTGACGTTCATGGGCATCGGCGCGATTATTGGTACCGGTATTTTCGTGCTGACCGGTATCGCTGCCGCCGTTTATTCCGGCCCGGCCGTCATAATTTCTTTCATCCTGGCGGGTCTGGCGAGCGCCTTCGCCGCCTTGGCCTACGCCGAAATGGCTGCCTCGGTAGGTGGGTCGGGCAGCGCCTATGGTTACAGTTACGCGGCTTTCGGCGAGCTCATCGCCTGGATTGTTGGCTGGGATCTGATTCTCGAATATGCCGTTTCGGTCGCGGCGGTGGCCAACGGTTGGTCGGGGTATTTCGAGAATGCGCTGACGGCGATCGGATTGGGGTTGCCCGCCGCGCTCACCAAGGCGCCATCAATGGGCGGCATGATCAACTTGCCCGCGTCGCTGATTATCCTCATGTTGATGGTTCTGCTCATTATCGGCGTGCGTGAGTCGGCGCGCGTCAATGTGGCCATGGTATTCGTGAAGCTTTTGACCATCACCGTATTCATCGCGGTAGCGGGGTTCAATGTGCATCCGGAGAACTGGACGCCCTTCATCCCGTTTGGCTGGTTCGAGCACGCGGACGATGGCCGACCGATCGGGGTTCTGGCCGGGGCGTCGATCGTGTTTTTCGCCTATGTGGGCTTCGATGCCGTATCGACGGCGGTGGAGGAAGCGCGCAACCCTCAGCGTGATGTGCCCATCGGCATTATCGCTTCACTGATTATCTGTACGCTCATCTATATTGTGGTTTCGGGGTTGCTCACTGGTGTTGTGTCATACACCAAGCTCAATGTTTCTTCGCCTGTGGCCTATTCGTTGCAATTGCTTGGGTACAACTGGGCCTCGGCTCTGGTCGCGACGGGTGTGATTACCGGTCTGACCACGGTGATGCTGGTGCTGTATTACGCACTGACGCGGATCATCTTTGCCATGTCCCGCGATGGCCTGCTCACCGCCAAGTTGGCGCGCGTCCATCCCAATACAAAGACTCCGGTGCGCATCATCGTGATTTGTGGCGTGGTGATTTCGCTCGTTGCCGGTCTGGTGCCGTTGGGCGAATTGGCCGAATTGGTAAACATCGGCACGCTGGCTGCGTTTGTGCTCGTCAGCCTCGGTGTGATTGTTTTGCGGATGCGTCAGCCCGATCTGCCACGCCCGTTCAAGAATCCCTTCGGTTACACCCTGCCCATTCTGGGCATCCTGTCCTGCGGGGCCTTGATGATGTTCCTGCCCGTTGTGACCTGGATCCGTTTCCTCGGCTGGCTGGCCATCGGCATGGTGATTTATTTCGCCTATTCCTATCGCCACTCACACCTTGGGGCAGAGCCCAAGGCCTGATTCCGGCTTATCTTCGGTTGGCTCAGCGTCCGCCCGATTGCTGGCGGATGGCCTGAACCAAACCATCGCAGGCCGCCTCGATCATATCGAGTACCTGATCAAATCCTCTTGGGCCACCGTAGTACGGGTCGGGTACTTCGCTCAGTCCATAATCGGGCGCAAACGACATGAACAACCGAGGCTTGTCCCGCAAATGGCTTGGGGCCAACTGCCTGAGAATCGAAAGATTTTCGTGATCCATCGCCAGAACATAATCGAACTGTTCGATATCGTCCGCGCTGACCTGGCGCGCGCGCAGCACATCCATTCGATAACCGCGCTGGGCCGCCACCGCAGTCGAGCGTTGATCGGGTGGATTACCAATGTGATAGGCGTGCGTACCTGCTGAGTCGATTACGACCGCATCTGCTAAATCGGCGTCTTCCACGTATTTTCGGAAAACGGCTTCGGCAGTCGGCGAGCGGCAAATATTGCCCATGCAGACAAAAAGCACAGAAACTTTTTCATTTCCAGACATAGCATCACCTTGATTTTGGTTTGGAGAACCACCGTCTTATTTTAGGGCGCCTCGAAAAAACTTTCGAGACGCCCGTGGGTGGGCCACAGGAATGTGTCACCGCGCATCCTGTTTTCGTGTCCTTCGGTCATCCACTATCTGCATCCGCAAAGGCGGGTTCGGCACTCAAATCAATCGCGCAAGCGATTGAAATAGAATGGGTTCGGCATGGCTGGATACATTCAGGTATCCAGCCTTTCTGGAAAAGCAAGGCGTTCCATCGTTGCTTCCTGTAACGATGTTGGTATCCCGCAATGAACGTCAGCGAAAAATCCCATGGAAGGGGTTTTTCGAGGTTCCCCAAAGGGCATGGACGTCCTACCGCCCAATGACACAAGTCATTGAAATGCGGAGCACAAAACGGGCTTGCGCCTGCTTCGCATTCAGCTGGCGTATGCCCGTTTCTGCGCGAAGCCATGGATGGATTCGTGCAGAGAATCCTTTGTGAAACCATTCCGTTTTGTCAGGCAGATTGGACGGCGGGAATGTAGAGTTTTCGTTTACAGCACGATTTGAGCACCTAGCTCAACGACGGCATTGGGTGGAATACTGAAATAGTTAACGACACTGCCAGAATTTCGAAACATGCTGATAAATAGTTTCTTACGCCAAAGTGGCATGTTTGCATCATTGCCTGGAATCAAGGTTTCTCGGCCGATAAAATAGGAGAGTTGCATTTTATTTAGCTCAAGATATTCCTTGTTCAATAGAGTCAGAGATTCGGGTATATCTGTTTCATCGTTGAAGCCGAAAGATATGGATATTCTGTGAAAATGGTTTGGCAGCGCCTCATAAGTTAATTTATCCGACCAGGACACCTTGGGAATGTCCAGAAACTTGATGCTCAATATAACGACATCCTGATGCAGGATTTTATTATGCTTCAAATTGTGTAAGAGCGCATGAGGCACACCTTTTGGGTTCCCTGTCAAGAAAATAGCCGTTCCGGGTACTCTTGTGGATATTCCATGACTCATGCTGTGGACAAACGACAATAAATCGATTGATTCCTGATTGAGTTTATCGCGTAATAATTCTCTACCGCGTTTCCACGTGGTCATTAAAATAAACAACACCAAGCCAAAGAGGAGCGGGAACCAGCCGCCTTCTTCGAGTTTAATCAGATTGGCGCCAAAAAAAGCCAGATCAATGCCCAGAAAGATAGTTATAAAAATGCCTGCCTTGAGCGGGCTCCAGTTCCAGAGCCGTCTGACCACTATAAACGCCAGAATCGAAGTGATCACCATGGTACCAGTGACCGCTATGCCATAGGCGGCAGCCAGTTTGCTGGAGCTCTCAAACCCGAGTATCAGTAAAAAAACAACGATCATCAAGATCCAGTTGATCACGGGGATATAAATCTGGCCTTTGATGTCATCCGATGTCTGCAAGACGTTCATGCGCGGTATATATCCGAGCAGCATGGCCTGGCGGGTGATTGAAAATGTTCCGGATATCACGGCCTGAGAGGCAATCACGGTTGCCGTCGTGGCCAGAGCAACCAGAGGATAGAGCGACCATTCTGGAGCCAGCCGGAAAAAAGGGTTTGTTATGTCCTCGGGGTGGAGCATCAGTAAGGCTCCCTGGCCGAAATAATTCAGCAACAGAGCTGGCAAAACCAAACCAAACCAAGCCAATTGTACGGGTAGGCGACCAAAATGCCCCATATCCGCGTATAAGGCTTCTGCACCCGTTAAAGCCAGAACCACCCCGCCAAGAGACAGAAAACCAGCCCAAGGGGACTCAGTCAACAAGTGCACGGCATGAATGGGATTCAATGCCATCAATACCCTGGGTTCGGACAAGATGCCAAGCAGGCCCAATATGCCCAGAACCAAAAACCATACCAGCATGATCGGTCCGAATAAAGAACCGACTCGGGCGGTACCCTTTCTCTGCAATAAAAAAAGCGCCCACAAAATACCGAGAGTCACTGGAATAACGAAGGGTTTTAGCTCTGTGCTGGCAATTTCTAGGCCTTCGACAGCAGATAATACGGAAATTGCCGGTGTGATGACGCTATCGCCATAAAACAGGGCAGCGCCAAAAATTCCCAATAATATGATTGAGTTCCTTAATCTCGGCGTGTCTTTTATGGACTGTAATGCGAGCGACATGAGCGCCATAATGCCACCCTCGCCCTGGTTGTCTGCGCGCATGACAAACATGACGTATTTGATGGACACAACGATGATCAGTGACCAGAAAATCAATGACAGTACGCCAAGGATATGTACTTCAGCTAAGGTAATCGGGTGCTGAACCGAACTGAAAATCGTATTCAGGGTATAGAGCGGGCTGGTGCCGATATCGCCATAGACTATGCCCGTTGCCGCAAGTGACAAACCGGTCAGCCTTGCTTTTGAATTGGGATGATTACCCATTGTGGCCATCCTCCTAACTGCGCTGTCCCGTCGCTATCTGGACAGCAGGGTTGATTACACCACGGGTCTGTTTGCCATTTGATGCATCACGCCATCATCTGAACGAAGCTCTGGCGGTGGAATTGGTAAAGCCAGGTTTCGCTGATGACCTCGCCGTTCAGGGTCAGGACGCCGTTGAGTTCCACGGGCTCGTCGCTGTCGACGAACAGGTCGAACTGAGTCAGCCAGCGGGGGGTGCCGGCTACCCAGTCGATGTAGACGTTGTCCGTTTTCCCGGCCGAGCTGGTGATGGTGAACACGGCATCTTTGGGTTGATGCCCTTGGAACAGATAGCTATCCCATTCGATGACCAGCTTGACAGTGTTGGCCGGGCGTGAGCCGCCGAAGTTGCCGCCAGGGCCGGCACGCAATGCGACGGCGCGTGCCAGTTGATCGTGCGGGAAGAAGGGCTCGTGCTCGGTCCAGTACAGGCGGTATTTGAACTGAAGAGCTGAGCCCGCCAGTGCCGGCCCTTTGATTTGCCAGAAGGCTACGATGTTGTCGAAGGTTTCGTCGTTGGTCGGGATTTCGATCAAGGTAACCGAACCCTTGCCCCAGTTATTGTTGCCTTTGCTGTCGACGATGGGTTCTACCCAGACGGACGGACGCTTTTCGTAACCAACCCCATCGAGGTAATGCGAAGGGTCGCGGTCGCGTTGCAGCAAACCATAACCGCGCGGATGCTCGTCGACGAAGGCGGAGTAGGCCAGACTGGGCGGATTGGTCAGGGGGCGGCAGAAGTGTTCGTTGTCGCTACGCCATCCGACCAGCGTATCGGAGTCGTGGACCTCCGGGCGCCATCCGCGCAAGTGGCTGTTGGGTGTTTCGCTGTACCAGAACATGGACGTCAATGGCGCAATGCCGAGTTGATCGATGGTTTTGCGGATAAACAGGTGTTTTTCGATCACCATTTCCGTATCGCCATCGAACCGCAGTTCAAAGCGATAGGCGCCGGTGATCGACGGGCCATCGAGCAGGGCGTAGACCACGACCGGGTCGCCTTCGTTGGCTGCCGGTTCAAACCAGAACGAGCGGAAATCGGGGAATTCCTCGCCTTGCGGTAGGCCGGTATTGATGGCGATGCCCCGTGCCGACATGCCGACCTGGCCTTGTCGCGATATGGCGCGGAAATAACTGGCGCCCTGGAAGGTGGCCCACGGCTCGCTTTTCGTCCAGTCGCCGATTCGGCGCGAGCGTTGCACCCAGAAGCCGGAAATACCGGACTGTCCAGCCGGCACCTGACGCAATGGGCTATCTTCCGGCATGGTGAAGTAGTCGGGGCGGTATTCGATCATGCGTGCCTGGTCGCCCTCGACCGCGTTCATAGTCACTGATTTGGGAAAGTATTCACCCAAGGGGCGGAACGTGATGGGATAAACCGATCCTGAGTTGCCCCACAAGGCATATTGCGGGTTGAATTTGATCTTGCCCGATGCATCGTAATTGATGGTCTTGATCGCGTCGGCAGCCGGGGAGGGCGGAGCCTGATACGGATTCTTGGCCATTTCTTCGGCGCGAGCGATCAAGGATTTATAAGAGAATGGCTTGGCCGGTGCAAACTTAAGCCCGTTTTCGGGCGCGACCGCTGCCGGCGCGGGCGTTTTGGGTGTGGTCGGCTCATTTCCGGGCGTAGCCGTTGAGTCTTGTGCGGCTTGTGCCTCACCAAATCCCAATGCAACCAGTCCACTGATGTTCGCAAGCGTGAACAGAAAAGACCGTCGGGTATATTCCTGTGCGGTCAGGGTGGACTGTGCTTGTTCTGACGGCTGTTGTTCGGCTTGTTTTTGGGTCGGTTTGTTCATGTCTCACATTCTCGGTAAAGATCGGACGAAATTATTTAATGCAAATTAGACGGGTGAGGTGGTCGACCTGACGGCCCCAAGGATCGTCGGGTGGAGCCATCCACGCATGTTGGTGCAGCTGCATGACGGCCTCGGCATCATCCAGGATGCGGGCGGCCTTGCGGCGATCAAGCGCTTGCAAGCCTTCTACCATGAGCTTTTCCTTGAGCTCTGTCGATGCCCGTTTCGCCGCCCCACTGCGATGTGGCGCGAGGGCTGCGGCAATGCGCGCTTGATTTGGATGCAAGAGCGTCCAGTTCAACCAGTTTGGCGCATTTTGAGGCTTGAGTGGCGGCATATCCAGTTCAGCAAAGTCGACCAGCACCAGATCGCCCAGATTCTGCTCCGGCGGCGTGCGCCAGATGCCCTGCCTGCCCCAGCGGTCACCCAGAGAAAATCGTGAGAGCCACACGGTAATCGGTGCGGCCAAGAGCAGAGACAAGCTGATCGGGATTGTCCAGTAAAAAAAGTTGTCATCTAGGTACAGAGCGATACCCGACCAGGTAAGCGCCAGAATCATGCCCGGCGCGTGGCGAATCATTGCCTGCAACCAACCGATTTCTGAACTGCGGTTCTGTCCGGCCCAGCGCACAGTGACATTCAGGATCGCCTGCACCACATAGGCCGAATGGGCGAGCATCCGTATGGGGGCAAGCAGGATGGAAAACAGGTTCTCCAGAAAGAATCCTTGCAGCAGTTTGGCTGTGGAACCGAATCCCTGACGACGGCCTGTATCGAAGAGCAGCAAGTCAAACAAGGCCAGTACTTTCGGCAAAAACAAAGTGACCAGTGTGCTGGTGACCAGAATGATGGCCCACTGCGGGTGCCATTGCGGCCAGTTGGGGTAGAGACTGCGGGTGTCCGGGAAATAATTGATGTCGCCCGCCGCGAATTGAGCGACTTCGATGGTGGAAAACAGCAGGAACAGGAACCAGACCGGTGAGGCCAGATACGCAAAGATCCCGTTCATAAAAGCCATGCGGTGCGCGGTGGCAATACCCCGCTCAAAACCTAAGAAGCGCAGGTGTTGCAGGTTGCCTTTCGACCAGCGCTTGTCCCGAATCAATTCGTCATCCAGCGAAGGCGGGGATTCCTCGAAACTGCCTTCGATACCGGTTTCCAGCCAAACCTCATAACCCGCGCGCCGTATGAACGCCGCCTCGACAAAATCGTGACTGAGCACGGTGCCGCGCCACAGGCCGAAGCCGCGCATGCTTTTGAGCCCGCAGTGGGCCATGAAGGCTTCGGTTCGGATAATGGCGTTATGGCCCCAGAACACCGCTTCGTTCAGTTGCAGCGCGGCCAGCCCCTCGCTGAACAGCGGGCCATAGAGATGGGTGACGAATTGCTGCATCCGCGCGAAGGCCGAACGGGCGTTAAACAGGCGGGGGACGGTCTGGATCATCCCCGCCTTGGGTTCGCACTCCATCAGGCGGACGAGGGTGACCAATGCTTCACCCGACATGACGCTGTCGGCATCGAACACGATGAAATATTTGAAGTTTCTGCCCCATCGGCGCAGAAAATCCGATACGTTGCCGGTTTTGGCCTTCAGGTTCACCCGGCGGCGACGGTAGTGCACCCGGCCATGCAGATTAAGGTCGTTGCACAGCGCGAGCCAGGCGGCCCGTTCTTCCAGCCAGATTTCGGGATCGCGGCTGTCCGAGAGAATGAAGAATTCGAACATCTCGCCCTGACCGGTTGCCAGTACCGATTCGATGCTGGCGCGCAGGCCGCGAAAGACGCGCTCGACATCCTCGTGATAAATCGGCAAAGCGACGGCGGTTTTTACAAGCTTAGTTGTGGGTAGCCGGTCGGCAAAGCGGCTCATGAGGCTGTGCGCATCACCCCTGTTTTTATACCGCCGCCGCAGATAAAAACCGAACAGCGCCATCCACGAACCCGCAGCCACGAAGGCGTATAGCGGGATGAACGTAATCAGAATGGTTTTTTCGATGGCCGTTGAGCCGTGATACGGCAAGACGAGAATCATCCCCCAGATACCAAGAGCGGTCTGTAGCAACACAAACGCGGTAAAAATCCACCGGCGTACCAGAGCGATGCGGCGAAAGGCATCTTTTGTTGAAGGCAGAACGGAATCGGTCATGACGGCTTTCGGTTGTGTTTGGCGTTGGGCTGGGCGTGCTTGACGCTACCACGCAGGATCGACGGCATGGCGCACAGTTCGGGAATCGGGACGGCTAGGCGCTGGTGTAGATCGGCCTGATTGTCACCAATGTCCAGATTCGCTTGCAGGTCGATGGTCGGGCAACCAGTTTGGAGAAACTGATAGAACACGCGCCGCTGCAACCAGCGCAATTGGGCGCAGATGGCGACCGGGTATTCGCACTGAGTGTTGCCGGGCGCTGGAGCCGGGCTAACTTCGGGTGATGTGTCGTTCATTTCATCTGTCCGAAACGTGTCAAATCTGAGGGGAGGTCATAACGCCAGGTTTCGGAAATGACTTTCTTGCTCAGAGCCAACGACGCATCAATGGTAATGACAGATTTACCCGTTGGCACCAGCAACATGGATAAACGCCAGTGTCCGGCTTCCGGCAAGGGAATGACCGCTTGCTCCTGAACATTGGCCGTGCCGGAAGTATCAATTTGGGCGATAACCGGTTCATTATTGGCCAGTAAACTGAGTCTGCCCCCAGAAAAATCAAGATTGACCCGATAGGCTTTCTCGGTTTTGTCTTCGGCATTGAGTTTTACTGTGCCAATCAAGGGGCGGCGAACCTGTGCCAGCGGTTCTTGCGCCACATCGCTGTTGCCCGCACTCAGTGTGTAGGCAAAGGAGACGGGATGGGCTGAATCCACAACTTCGGCTGGCTGGAAAAACGCAATCTGATTCTCATGGAGATCGCTGTTGGTCGGAATCTGAACCAGAACAACTTTTCCCTTGCCAAAACCTGCCTCCGTGGTGACCCACAATGAGGGGCGACGTTCAAAGCGTGAAATGGCATCCTCGAACTGGCAGAAACTGGTTTGACGCTGCATGAAGCCGAATCCACGAATGCCGTCTGCTGAAAATTCACTGACGTGCAACGTCGAAGGGTTCTGCAATGACCGGAATATCCAGTCGCCTTCACCCGTGTGCATGAGCAGGCCATCGGACTCATAGGCGGCCGGTCGCCATTGACCCGCCGGGCGCTGGCCGGTTTGGCCGTAAAAATACATGGTCGATAGTGGCGCCAGACCCAAACGGCTGATGCCCGTTCGAGGGAACAGGGACGCCGTGACATGAACGTCGACACGAGAACCATTGGGTCGAATCACGAACTCGTAGGCGCCGGTCAGGGATTTTCCATCGAGCAGGGCGTAAATGGTGAGTTGCAGGTCGCTCGGGTTCGGGCGGACCAGCCAGAACTTGGTGAAACGGGGAAATTGCTCACCTTGCGGCAGTCCGGTATCGATCGCCACGCCGCGTGCATGAGCACCTGGCACCTGATTTGCCGCGACCACACTGAATTGAGCACCGCCGAGAAAGGTCAGCATCACATCGCGTGCATCTTGCCCAGAGAGCGGGTAGTGAACGGAAAATCCGGCGAATCCGAGGTTGGCCGGTACGGTCTGCGCAAAGGCCTGGCTGGGCCAGTCGAACTTGGTTTTATCAAAAGTGATCGGCGCGACGGAGTCGGGCGTGACTTCGTAGAGATCGACCGGTTGATCATAGATATACCCGGCAGAAATCGGATCAATGCCGAAACGGGCGGTTTGCCACAGGGATGCACTGGGTTTGATTGCAATGCGCTCAAATGTGTTCTGATCGATCTGCCTCAAGGCCTCCGGGATTTGCGGGTCAGACGAGTAGGATTGACTGGCGAGTTGTTTGGCCTGAATAACCGCATCCTGGAAACCAAAGGCGAAGGCTTCATGTGCCGTCATCGTCAATGACAGAAAGAGCAAGCCCAATCCCATTATCCAGCGGAGGGACCAACTGGATAATGGGGTTGGGCGGAAGGAAAAAGGGGAAACGGGGGAAACCGTGTTTCGGCGAAACATCTGCACGCTCTCGAAGGTCAGGGGTAAACAAAAACGCTTTTCGGCATGGGGGTTGGTGGCTTAGGGATTTTACAATGGAGAATCCTGTATTGACACCGGTGCCCTCATCGAGGAGCGATGGACGCCCGTAAGAATAACAGTGTTGGCGCAGGAGCGGCATGATCAGCACAAAAGCGCAGTCACCCGCTGGCAGACCCGCATACAACCAATTCAAAGGGAGCAGCATACAATTTTTTTATGATTTCTTAAGCTGGTATGTGAAAAAAATCCGCCAAGTCACCTCACTGGCATGAAACAATACTGAGTCGGCACCCCGTTTCGGGCTGATAAACCGGATGCGTTCGGCCTGTCTGCTGTGCGCATGGGCACAGCGAAATTTTTTTCGAGCGTTCGCTTATGGACTCGAAGACTTCTATGGAAAAATTCGCTGCATGAGTTTTGTTCACCTGCACCTGCACACCGAATTCTCGCTTGTCGATGGCACATTGCGCATCAAACCGATGCTGGCCGCTGCCAAAGAGCGTGGTTTGCCTGCACTCGCGTTGACCGATCAGGCCAATCTGTTTGCAATGGTCAAGTTTTACGAGGCGGCACGCAAAAGCGGCATCAAGCCGATTCTTGGGGCGGACTGCCTGGTTGTGGATGAGCCGGGCAGTAATCCGTACCGCGTGGTGCTTCTGGCCCAGAACAATCTGGGGTTTCGCCATCTGACCGAATTGCTCTCACGCGGCTATTGCGAAGGGCAGATTGATGGTCGCCCCATGCTGCGGCGCGATTGGCTCACGCAGGAACAATGTGCGGGGCTGATTGCCTTAAGTGGCGGGCATCTGGGTGAAATCGGTCAGTTATTGCTGCACGGGAAGGCAAAGGATCGCAAGGCGGCACTCAAATTTTGGACCGAACGATTTCCTGATCGCTTCTATCTTGAACTGACCCGTTGCGGTCGCCCGGACGAAGAAAAGTATCTGCACGCCGCCGTCGAGTTGGCCGAACAGGCGCAGTTGCCCGTGGTGGCCACCAACGATGTGCGATTTCTGGATCGGGAAGACTTCGAAGCGCATGAAGTGCGGGTGTGCATCCAGCAGGGACGGACACTGGATGACCCGCGCCGTCCGCACGATTACACCGAGCTTCAATACCTGCGTCCCGCCGATGAAATGCAGGCGCTGTTCGCCGACATTCCGGAAGCGATCGAGAACAGCCTCGCAATCGCCGAGCGCTGTAACGTCACCTTGCAGCTCGGCAAGAATTTTTTGCCCAACTTCCCGACGCCCAATGGTGAAACGGAAGCCGATTTCCTGCGCACGCTGAGCGAGCAGGGCCTGGAGCATCGGTTCGAGCGTGTGCCCGCCGAGCAGCATGCGGAATATCGGGAACGGCTCAATATCGAACTCGACGTGATTATCCAGATGGGCTTCCCGGGCTACTTTCTCATCGTGGCCGACTTCATCCAGTGGGCAAAGCGCCAGGGCATTCCCGTGGGGCCGGGGCGCGGTTCCGGTGCAGGTTCGCTGGTGGCCTGGGCTCTGCTGATTACAGATATCGACCCGATCCCTTATGATTTGCTGTTCGAACGCTTTTTGAACCCCGAGCGGGTATCGATGCCCGATTTTGATATCGACTTCTGCATGGAAGGGCGCGACAAGGTCATCGATTATGTAGCGGAGCGCTACGGCCGTGCGGCGGTCTCGCAGATCGCCACGCATGGCACCATGGCGGCCAAAGCGGTGGTGCGGGATGTCGGGCGGGTCATGAGTTATCCCTACGGTTTTGTCGATCGGATTGCCAAACTCATTCCGATGAAGCCGGGGCTGGATGTGACGCTCGAAGACGCTTTGGGCCGCACCGAACGTTCACAGAAAGAACAGGAACGGTTTTCGCAGGAATTCCGTGATCTTTACGAGCGCGACGAGGAAGTCCGGGCCATCGTCGATATGGGCATGGCGCTGGAGGGGTTGTCCCGAAATGTCGGCAAGCATGCGGGTGGCGTGGTCATCGCGCCGAGCAAGCTGACCGACTTCACGCCGATGTACTGCGAATCGAACGGTGCTTCGGCCGCCTCCCAACTCGACAAGGATGATGTCGAAGCCGTTGGCCTGGTCAAGTTCGACTTTTTGGGGCTGCGCAACCTCACCATCATCGACTGGGCTTTGGCATCAATCAATGCCACGCGCCAGAAAGTCGGCAAGGCACCGGTCGATATCAGCGCCATCCCGCTGGATGACAAGCCCAGCTTCAACCTGCTCAAGCGCTGCGAAACCACCGCGGTATTCCAGCTTGAATCGCGCGGCATGAAGGATCTGATTCGCCGACTGCAACCGGATACCTTCGAAGACATCATCGCCTTGGTAGCGCTGTTCCGGCCGGGCCCATTGCAATCGGGCATGGTGGACGATTTCATCCTGCGCAAAAAAGGCGAGCAGAAGATCGAGTACCTGCATCCCTGGCTTACCGATGTGCTCAAGCCGACCTATGGCGTCATCGTGTATCAAGAACAGGTCATGCAGATTGCGCAGATTCTGGCAGGTTACACGCTGGGCGGTGCGGACTTGCTGCGGCGGGCGATGGGCAAGAAAAAACCCGAGGAGATGGCCAAGCAGCGGGAAATTTTCCTTGAAGGTGCCAAATCCAAGCAAGTGAACCCGGAGCAGGCCGGCTACATCTTCGATTTGATGGAAAAGTTCGCCGGTTACGGCTTCAACAAATCGCACTCTGCCGCCTACGCGCTCGTGGCCTATCAAACGGCCTGGCTCAAGGCACACTACCCGGCGCACTTCATGGCTGCCGTGCTTTCCGCCGATATGGACAACACCGATAAAATCGTTGGTTTGATCGGCGAATGCCAGCGCATGGGGCTTAAAGTCATCCCACCGGATGTGAATCACTGCGCCTACAAGTTCCAGGCACTGGATGAGCAGACCGTGGTCTACGGTTTGGGCGCCATCAAGGGCGTGGGCGAGGGCGTGATCCAGAAAATCGTGGAGACCCGCGAGGCCGGGGATGCGTTTGTCGACATGAACGACTTCTGCCAGCGCGTCGGCAGCCAGGCACTGAACAAGCGCGTGCTCGAAGCGATGGTGCTGGCGGGCGCATTGGACACTTTGGGGCCGAATCGCGCCAGTCTATTTGCACACATCCCCGATGCCATGAAGGCGGCAAGCCAGATTCAGGCGGCCGAGGCTGCGGGCATGGGCGATCTGTTCGGTGGGTTAGATGCGCCGGAAACGGCCATCCGCGTGCCGATCCCGGAGCTCGAACCTTGGCCAGATGCCGAACAGTTGCGCAAGGAAAAGGACACCCTGGGGCTGTACCTCACCGGGCACCCGATTCACGCCTTCCGCGACGAACTCAAGAGCCTGGTATCCGACACGCTATCGGGCCTGCTCGACAAGCTGGATATTCCGGCGCCGGGCACGTTCCCTAAAGGCGTGCCGGTCACAGTTGCGGGATTGAACATCGCCGAGCGCATCGTGCGTCAGCAAAACGGCGATCGGCAGTTGTTCCTGACGCTCGATGATGGCGAAGGCCGCTGTGAAGTTCGTATCACCGGTGATGAAATAGACCGAATCAGCGCGCAGGTTGAGCGTGATCAACTGGTGATCGTCGAAGGCGATGCGGTATTCGATAACTTCAGCGGCGGCATACGGGTACGCTGCAAACGCCTGCTTCTATTGGAACAGGCGCGACTGGAAAAGGCACGCGGGATTTTGCTGGCGTTGTCTGCCGACTGCGATGCCGCCGAGGCGCAGGCGCTCATCGAGCTTATGCGCCCCATGCGCGTTGAAGGTGTCCCTGTGAGTTGCCGTGTTTACTCAGGCTTGGCCAAGGCTGTCGTTCGCCTCGGCCCCGAATGGAAAATAGCGCCGACGGACGAAAACATGCAGGCCATCCGCTCCGCGCCCGGGGTGCAAAGTGCCCGCATTCTGTATCAACGTTAAAGAGGTGGAATACCCAAACGCCTACAAGGTTTAACGCTTGGCGCGTTACACTATTAGGCGCCTCGAAAAACCCCTTACATGGGGTTTTTCGAGGCGCCCTATTCGTATCCAGCCGGACACATCCAATCCGGTTGGCATTTTCACTCACTGGAGCTTCTTGATATGCAAATTGACCATCATGACCTCGTCCACGAATTTCCGGAACACAAGGACCGTATTCATACCTTGAAAATGGAAAACAACCATTTCGCAAATCTGTTCGACAAGTACCACGAACTCAACAACGAAATCGAACAAGCCGAAAAAAACGATCTGCCCATCAGTGACGAGCATGCTGAAACGCTGAAAAAACAGCGCCTTGAGCTTAAAGATCAATTGTACGCCATGTTGATTGCCTAAGGCGGGAACCCCTTCCTCAAAGAAAAAAGCCCGGACTAACCTGGGCTTTTTTTCGAGCACCGGTCTTCAATCAGCCTGCCTTTTGCTGCTCGAACAGGTCCAGCGCCTTTTTGACTTCGGCGATATAGGTCAATGCCGGGCCACCACCCATCACAATCGCCACTTCACACACGCCAATAATTTCTGCGTGCGTTCCGCCGGCTTTCAGCACTTTTTCCACATGAATGCCGATGCAGTAAACACAGCGGGCGGTAATCGCCATCCCAAGGCCGATCAATTCTTTGGTTTTTTCATCGAGTGCGCCTTTGGATAAGGCCGCATTCATGAAGCCGCCGAAGGCCTGCATGGTATCCGGCGCTTCGCGATTCATCATGCCCATGGCGGCTTTGAAGTCATGCATGGTTTGGTTCATATCACTACTCATAGACTGATTTCCTTTGCGAGATTGGCGGAGGTGCGATTCGTGAAGACGAAATCCATGCATATCATACCGTTGCCGGATGACATCGTTATGATATGCCCGAATACCATGAGAAAGGCAAATAACGTTCTCAAGAAATTCTGAACGAACCGGATGTTGCATCCGATGCCCGACACAACGCTGTCATGTACTTCGGTTAAAAGGACAAGAACGCATAAATCCACCAAAATGCAAAAAAGGCAGCAAAAATTTATGTCTGAATCTCAGGACAGGCGATCTGATCGTTTGCAGGAGCTTGAATCGTTTTCCCAGAAGGATCTGGCAGGTCAGTTGCTCCAAGAAGTCCGCGCGCTGGAGCAGGCCGGTATCGAGCAGGAAACGCTCTGTCAGGCCGATTTGGCATTGATTCACCCCGCATTCCGTGAAAGTGCCCGGAACCTGCTGCATTATCTCGCGGTGCGCCAGCACGATATCCGGGACTTGCAGCGAGAGCTGGCTTTCCTCGGGCTTTCGTCATTCGGCCTGCTGGAAATGCATGTTCAATCCTCGTTGAGTGCGGTCGCAAGACGCCTTCAAGACATGCGTGGGGATGCTGATGACACGTCACGGCCGGTGCCAATGACACCGCAAACCGGGCTCGCGCTTCTTCAAGAACATACGCGGGATCTGCTCGGTACCATGCAGGGTAATCGAGACGTGCGTGTGATGGTGACCTTGCCCAGCGAGGCGGTCACCGATCGTGGCCTTATTCCGGCTCTGGTCGAAGCCGGGATGGAGATTGCGCGAATTAATTGCGCGCATGACGATGTTACCGCCTGGCGAAACCTGATCGAACAGGTTCGTCAGGCATCATTGGCTCAGGGTCGCGAATGCCGGGTACAAATCGATCTGGCCGGGCCGAAGTCAAGAACCGGGACAATCTCGACCTTGGGGCAGGTGCTGAAGGTCAAACCCAAGCGAAATTTCAGAGGGGAAGTCATTGAGCCGGCACGGTTGTTCTTGCGATACGCCGCAAACGGGCAAGACCTTCAGAATACCTCCGCTGAAAAGGGAATGGCGTTGACCATGAGCGCTCGGGATTTCGCGTTGATCGAGCCTGGCACGATAGCAGCCTTTACTGATGCGCGTGGTCGTTCTATTGAAGCGAAGGTGCTGGAAAAATCAGCTGAGGGCGTATGGTTGGGCTTTTCGCATACGGCCTATATCGAAGAAAACATGATGATTGGTTTTCCATCTATCCACGGTTGTGTGGCGAGCGTCATCGGCGTGCCGGGTGTGGAAGAAACCATTCGGCTCAAGGTGGGCGATACCCTGATACTTACCCGTGCGGATATTCCCGGCCACGCGGCGCGATTGGATGATCAGGGTCAGGTTGTGGCACCTGCACAGTTGTACTGCACGCTGTCGGCCGCGTTTGAAGAGGCCCGCCCCGATCAGTCGGCTTGGCTGGATGATGGCCGAATCGGCGCATTGATTCTGGCGAACGATGGCGAGCGGATCACCTTGAGCATTACCCATGCCGCACCGGAAGGGAGCCGGATCAAGGCGGAAAAAGGCATCAATTTCCCCGAGACCGATTTTCTTACGCCGGCCTTGACGGAGAAAGATCATGCAGATCTTTCGGCTCTGGCACCCTACATTGATATCGTGGCGCTTTCATTTGTGCGCCAGCCCGAAGATGTCCACTTATTACAAGAACGTTTACACGCTTTGGCCGTCCCGGATCTCGGGATTGTCCTGAAAATCGAGAATCGGCAGGCATTCGAACAATTGCCTCGCCTGTTGTTGACCGGTATGCGCAGCCCCAAATTGGGCATCATGATTGCGCGCGGCGATTTGGCTGTGGAGTTGGGTTTTGAACGGTTGTCTGAAGTGCAGGAAGAAATTCTGTGGCTGTGCGAGGCCGCGCATGTGCCGGTGATATGGGCGACGCAAATTCTTGAAAGCATGGCGAAAAGTGGTTCACCCACACGCTCGGAAGTGACCGACGCGGCGATGAGCATCCGTGCCGAATGTGCCATGCTCAACAAGGGGCCGCACATTATCGAAGCGCTCAGATTTCTTAATGCCGTGCTGGGACGCATGGAAGGACACTACAGTAAGCGAATGACTTTGCGGCGCAAGTTGATGATTGCCAGTCTCGGTTCATAACGAGGTCGTTCGATTCCAGTGCACCACGTATCCGACCGTGTGATCGGCAGGGTCGGATTGAACGCTCAACCGGGGTTCTAAGAGCTATACTGTAAAGAAGTTTGCACGCAGCTTGGATGACCACGACATGAGCGATTCTTCCGACCTTCCCACTCAGCCCACGCCAGATCTCGAACGTTTGATTACGTTGCGCGATCAGGCGCGGGCTTTGATTCTGGCCACGATCGATGAAGACGGATTTCCGAGTTTGAGCACCTTGCCCTTTGTTTGGCATGAGGGCGCGTTCTGGGTCTTGATGAGCGATCTTTCGCCTCATACGCGCCAGGTGCGACAAAACCCGACGGTTGAACTCATGTTGCTGGAAGACGAATCCAGAACGCACAACATCTACAACCGTGCCCGCGTAACCTGGCGGGCGGATGTTACCCGGATCGAACGGAACGACAGCCGCGTACACACCCTATTCGACGCGCTGAAAGTACGCCATGGCAAGATTCTGGATGTGCTGACCCAATTACCGGATTTTCACTTGCATTGCATCGTGCCCGGTGCCGGGCGGTTGGTGAACGGTTTTGGTCGTGCGTTCAAGATCGATGGGTTTGAATTGGTGGCGCATCTGCGCGGTGCCTGATCGAAGCCGGGTTCGAATAAATTTGAGGAAATTTTGCTTCCGGGAAGCTGCGAAGGCTCACCTGATTTGAAACACCCATTCCAGTGCGACCTTGGTGCCAAAATAGGCCAGAACCAGGGTTGAATATCCCACCAGCGTCCAGTTCACGGCGGTTTTCCCGCGCCAACCCGCAACATGTCGACCGATCAGTAATCCGGCAAAAATGAACCAGCCGATCACGGCCAGTATGGTTTTGTGTACCAGATGCAGGGCGAATATATTTTCAATGAAGATAAAACCGGTGGCCAGCGCCAGCGTGAGCAGAAGAAATCCCACACTGATAAAACGGAACATCAACTCCTCTACCGACTCCATCGGCGGCAATTTACTGACCAAGCCGGATGGATTGCGCGAATGCAATGCGCGATGTTGCCAGGAAAGCATGAGCGCCTGCAGGGCGCCGAGGGTAATCAATGCGTAGGCAACCAGTGAGATGAAGATGTGGGCATCGAGTGCGGGGTTGCGCGCGTGGAGCACGATGCTGTGATCGGGAAAGAATTGCGCCAGCACGACTGATACCGCAGTGACCGGAAGCAGAACCAGCAGGATGTTCTCGACTGGGCTGCGCAGGCTCGTGAACAGGGTGATGAAGGTAGATAGCCAGAAGATGGCCGACAGCGCATTGAATATGCTCATGTTCAGGCCCATGACGTGCTCGATATAGGCGTTCTGATAGATCAGGTAACCATTGCCGAGCATTGCCAGAGCAGAAACGATCAGCATGGCCTTGCGGAATTTTGTCGTCGTGTCAGCTTGCTGCAGACCCAGGTAGAGCAGGACTGCGGCCAGAACATATCCGAGGATGGTAAGAAGGGCGATGCTGGTCATGAAAAACAGAATGATTAGTTAATGACAGCGGTCAGAATACGCTATTTCAGGAATAAATTGAGTTCTTATCTGACTTATGGAAGCTATGAATAATTCCATCCTGGAATTCTCAAAGCACGCAAAGCAAAAGATGTGACTTATGCTTTGCTTCATTTTCAATCACCTACGTGATTGAAAATGGCGGCACGTCCTTGTGCCGCACGGAACCTCTGATTTAATCAGAGGTT
>NZ_DAIESY010000032.1:0-26949 GCF_027346185.1 Halothiobacillus sp. | reverse complement strand
TCACAACGGTATACCCGTCCCGGCGCCAGAATCTTGAGCGGCGGGGTCTGTGATTGCATCGTGCGGATCTGAACGGGCGAAGTATGGGTACGCAGCAGACGTTCCGCATCGAAGTAGAAGGTATCGTGCATGGCGCGAGCCGGATGGGTCAGCGGAATATTCAGTGCCGTGAAATTGTGCCAGTCATCTTCGATCTCCGGCCCTTGAGCAACGGAGTACCCCATTGACCCGAAGATGGCCTCCACGCGCCGAATCATTCGTGTCACCGGATGGATGCCACCCGGCGATTGCCCCCTGCCCGGCAGAGTCACATCAATTCGTTCTGCCTCTAGCTTCTGCGCAAGAGCGACTTGCTCAAGTTCATTCCGCCGCATGTTAAGGGCAGAAATGATGGCTTCCTTAAGCTCATTGATTTGTGCACCCCTTGCACGGCGGGCTTCAGGATCCAGTGAACCCAGTTCTTTCATGAACTGAGTCACCACGCCCTTCTTACCCGTATAGGCAACGCGAATCTCTTCGAGCGCGGCGACATCCATCGCCTGCTCGATCGAATGTATCGCTTCTGCCTGAATGTCAGCCCATTGATTACCCACGCATCTGCTCCCAATAACGCCCTGATGACCGAATCTGATTTTTCGATCGGTTGGATTAATCGATGAAGTCAACCCATATAGCGGGATCATAACCGTAAACGATTGACATCATGGATTAATCCGCCGGCACGTCACGCTATGATTGACCCACCAACGAAAAGGCGCTCTTGCGAGCGCCCGATTGTATCCGATTACATCACGTCGATGATGTAGATCAAAGAATGATCAAATACCAAGGGCTGCCTTCGCTTGTGCTGCGATTGCGGCAAATGCAGGCTTGTCGAATACGGCAAGATCAGCCAGAACCTTGCGGTCGATTTCGATATTCGCCTTGTGAATACCATCCATCAAGCGACTGTAAGACAACTCGTTGTTACGAGCCTCGGCATTGATCCGGGTAATCCACAGTGCGCGGAAAACGCGTTTCTTGGCCCGACGGTCACGGTATGCGTATTGGCCGGCTTTAATAACGGCTTGATGGGCAACCCGGAACGTACGCGAACGGGCACCATAGTAACCTTTCGCTTTATCGAGGACTTTCTTGTGTTTTGCGCGGGCGTTAACGCCACGTTTTACTCTAGCCATGGTTCAGTGCTCCTTACGCGTACGGCAACATGATGTGAATCGACGGAACATCACGTTCGTGAACGTACGAAGGTGATCCCAATTGACGCTTACGCTTGGATGACTTCTTGGTCAGAATATGTCGCATGTGCGACTGCTTACGCTTGATGCCACCAGCGGTAATTTTGAACCGCTTGGCTGCACCGCGATTGGATTTGATCTTCGGCATATCGACTCCAGTTTCACTGTTTATGTTTATGACACCCAATACGTCGGAGTTAATTAACGCATTGAGGCTAAGGAACCTCTGATTAATTCGGAGGTTCCACGCGGCACAGGGAAGTGCCACCATGTTCAACACGCAGGTGATTGAACATGAAGCAAAGCAAAAGTCACGCCTTTTGCTTTGTGTGCTCTGAGGTTTCCAGGATGGAATTATTCAGAGCCTCCCAAGTCTCCCCAAAACCTCAAGACAGTGAAAAACCATCTCGAGTCAATGTACACACAATGCGCACACGGAGGAATTCTTTATCTTGGTCGCCGCCAGCCAAAATTCATTCAAAACAGAGCAAGCCGGCAACCAAGATCAAAGTGGCGCAAAATGCTACTAGAAAATTGGGGAACAAGCAAGATTAATTGACCGCCAGATCAGGCCCAGCCAGCGTCACGGCGGGCCTTCAGAGTTAATATCCGGTGTATTAACCTGTTTTCTTCGGAGACAGCACCATGGTGACTTGACGTCCTTCCATCTTGGGTCGCTGCTCGACTGCCGCCAACTCGATCAGATCCTGTTCGATTCGATCGAGCAGGATGCCAGCCACTTCCTTATGCGCCATTTCGCGTCCACGAAACCGCAGCGTAATCTTGACCTTATCGCCCTCTTCCAGAAATCGCAGAATGCTGCGCATCTTGACCTGATAATCATGATCTTCCGTTCCCGGGCGGAACTTGATTTCCTTGACTTCGATCTGCTTCTGCTTCTTGCGCGCCTCGGCCAGTTTCTTGCTTTGCTGAAATTTGAACTTGCCGTAGTCCATGATCTTGCAGACTGGCGGGTTGGCATTGGCAGCCACTTCGACGAGATCAAGTTCTGCTTCGGCAGCACGATCAAGTGCATCGCGGGTCCGGACGATACCGGCCTGTTCACCATTCTCATCGACTAATCGAACTTCACGTGCAGTGATTTCGTTATTGATACGCGGCTCGTCTGGATCACGGTTGGCCGGCGGGGTTTGTCCACGGAGTTGAGCTATCTTCTTATCCTCTTGCATTTAAAACAGATGGGGTGAACTATTTAGCACCGCATCGCATAACCACAGGACACGCCTTGGTTTTCAGGTCGAACATGTTAATACGCATTGCTGCGTAATGAAACCTTCAGCAGGTTTGCCGGAGCAAAAATCGCAATAAAACGATCAAAACCGGCCCTTTTAGCAATTCTGATTCATGGAATCATCACACTGTGCCGGGAGCACGGGACTCCAATTGCAACTTCTCCAGCAGATTGTTCACCGTCATGACGCCGAGGTCAGCGCCCTCTCTCGTACGAACGGCGATGGATTCGGTCTCCATTTCCCGGTCACCAGCCACAAGGAGATAAGGCACTCGCTCCAAGGTGTGCTCGCGAATCTTGAAACCGACCTTTTCATTGCGCAGGTCGTCAACCACACGTATCCCGGCTACCTTGAGTTTGGCCGTGAGTTGCTGCACATAGCCTGCATGTTTATCAGTAATTCCCATAACCACCACCTGAACTGGCGCTAACCAGAAGGGCAGCAAACCGGCATGGTGCTCAATCAGAATCCCGATAAAGCGCTCCATCGAGCCGACAATTGCGCGGTGCAGCATCACGGGATGGCGACGCTCACTGTGCTCATCGACGTAGGTCGCACCGAGGCGCTCGGGCATCATGAAGTCGACCTGAATCGTGCCCAACTGCCAGGTCCGACCGATGGCATCTTTCAGGTGATATTCGATCTTGGGACCGTAGAATGCACCTTCTCCGGGTAATTCCGTCCACGCCACACCGGCCGCACTCAAGGCGCCGCGCAAGGCTGCTTCCGCCTCATCCCACACCGCATCAGTGCCCAAACGCTTGTCCGGACGCAGGGCGATTTTCACCTGAATGTCGGTAAAGCCGAAGGTCGCATACACAGACAGCGCCTGCTCGTGAAAAGCCTTAACCTCCGATTCGATCTGGCTTTCCATGCAGAAGATATGCCCATCGTCCTGCGTAAACCCGCGTACGCGCAAAATGCCGTGCAGCGCACCCGATGGTTCGTTGCGATGACAGGAGCCGAATTCACCATAACGAATCGGCAGATCGCGATAACTGTGCAAGCCGTGATTGAACACCTGCACATGTCCAGGACAGTTCATCGGCTTGACGGCAAACGTGCGCTTCTCCGATTCGGTGAAAAACATGTTTTCCTGATAGTTGTCCCAATGGCCCGATTTTTTCCACAACGACACGTCCAAAATTTGCGGGCAGCGAATTTCGTCGTAGCCGGATGATCGATAGATGCCGCGCATGTGCTGCTCGATCACCTGCCACAAGGCCCAGCCCTTGGGATGCCAGAACACCAGCCCCGGCGCCTCTTCCTGGAAGTGGAAGAGATTCTGCTGTTTGCCGATGCGGCGATGATCGCGCTTTTCGGCCTCGGCCAGTTGATTCAAGTAGACCTTCAACTCCTTGTCGCTGGCAAACGCCGTGCCGTAGATTCGGGTGAGCATGGGGTTCTTGGCATCGCCTCGCCAATACGCGCCGGCTACCTTCATCAGCTTGAACACTTTGAGGCGGTTCGTATTCGGCACATGCGGGCCACGGCAGAAGTCGGTGAAATCACCTTGTGTATATAAGGTCAGCTCTTCCTCTCCAGGAATGCTTTTGATGATTTCAACCTTGAACTCTTCACCCAGTTGATCGAAAAATTGAACGGCTTCGGATCGATCAACGACACGGCGCTCGAGTTCATTACCCTTCGCAGCAAGCTCGTGCATTCGCGTTTCGATGGCCGCCAGATCTTCATCATTGAAGGGGCGTTCAAAATAAAAATCGTAGTAAAACCCGTTATCGATCACCGGACCGATGGTGACCTGTGCGCTGGGATATAGCTGCTTGACCGCCTGCGCCATCAAGTGCGCCGTTGAATGGCGGATGACTTCCAGACCTTCCGGATCCTTTGCTGTCACAATGGCGATGCGCGCATCGTGATCGACCACACGGGACAAATCGACAAGCTTGTCGTCAATCTTGCCGGCAATGGCCGCTTTTGCTAATCCCGGGCCGATATCGGCCGCAATTTCACCCACGGTAACGGGGTGGTCAAATGTACGTTGTGACGCATCGGGCAGGGTAATCGTCAACATGACGCTCTCCTTTGGCAGTGGCGGCTCCTACAACAAACCGCATGTTTCAGGGGCGATACGGGTGGGGTGCCGGTCAACCGGCAACGTGTTCCGAATCAGGGAAATCGCAAATCGACTAGATTCCGGCGCTCGACCACAAAACAAGCCATCCTGAACCCTTCGATTTACAACAGCCCGGCATCATAAAACAATCAAATAACACGTCAAAGACAATCTACACTGCATATGTCTAAAGAGCCTGCCTCAATGCCCGAATTAGCGGGGTTAGATTGATTGCGGTGCATGGGCATTCGGGGTATGGTTCTCAAACGAGCACTCATATCGCACACAACTATTAGATCAGAATCATCATGACCAACGAAGCCACCGCCATCACCCTAAACGCCAGCAGCAATCAATCGCCGGATAAGGCGGCGGTGGCAGACTTTATCCAACAGAACCCCGGGTTTCTTGCAGAGCACTGTCAGACGCAATTGCGATCCGTGCTTGAAGATTTGCTTGAATCCTCTCCCACGTTGCTGACTGAAATCGAACTGCCTTCACCGCCCGATGGTGTCGCCTCGTTGCCACACATTCAATTGCGCATCCAGAGGGAGCAGATTGCCCGGCTGACACGTCAGATCAATCTGCTGCGCACCACCGCGGAAGACAATGCCCGACTCGATCAGGTTTTGCATGACTTCGCCTCTGATCTTCTCCGTACAGCGCAGCGCACCCCCGAACAGTTGACCGTCCTGATCCACCGGCACTTCACCGTTGATGCGGTTGAACTGGTGTGTTTTGCCGACATGAAAACACAGAGCAAGCAGATACTCCGCGGATGGCTGGAGAGCCATACCCCTCTTTGCGGCCGCCTCAACGAAACTCAGCGTCAATTGGTATTCGCCACGCACTTCCCGGAGACCGGCTCCGCGGCCTTGATTGCGGTAGGCAATAATCCGGCAGAACCCGACTGGATATTGGCGCTTGGTCGCCATGCTCCTGATGGTTTTAACCCCACGCAAGGGACTCTGTTTTTGAGTCAAATCGGCGAACTGGCAGCGGCCTTCCTTTGCCCCCAAACCTGCGATTGATGACAGAAACCGCCCCCCTCACATCCTCAACAGCCCTTCATGCCGCTTTCGAGCGCGCAAAGATGATGCTGACTGAAAGCGCCACACTCGCCCACAAAACGCAGTCGGCCTATCTCGGTGACTGGCAACAACTGCAGTCCTATCTCCACGATCAGGATATCCTTGAACCCAAACAGATTGATGATCGGCGCCTGCGCGGCTATCTCGCCCATTGCAGGGAATCGGGCCTCGACAACCGCAGCATCGCGCGCAAATTATCGGCCACACGCTGGTTGCTCAGATGCTGGCAAAAAACCTACATTGTTTGCCCCGCCAGCCCAGATGCACTCAAATCCCCCAAAGCGGCCAAGAAATTACCGGATGCGCCCGCCATCGAAACGATGAACCAGCTTCTGGATCAGCCCCTGACGGAAGACGTTCTGCTCATTCGTGACCGCTGCATGTTCGAACTGGTCTACAGCAGCGGGCTACGTGTTGCCGAACTGGTACGACTCGATGTTCTCGATATCGACCGTAATGAAGGTATTGCCCGTGTTACCGGCAAGCGTGAAAAAACCCGGCTGGTGCCCGTGGGCGGCAAAGCGCTCGACCGTGTGATTCAATGGCTTCCCATTAGAAAAACACTGTTAAAAGACGCGACAGAACCCGCCCTGTTCGTCAATCGTCGCGGCAAACGCCTGACGACCCGCTCGGTACAGATGCGCCTTAATCGCCTGGCCCAACAAACCCATTTGGGCCAGGCCTTGCACCCACACCAGTTACGCCATGCCTTCGCCACACACGTACTGGAATCATCGGGTGATTTGCGGGCCGTGCAGGAAATGCTCGGGCACGAAAGCTTGTCCACGACACAAATCTACACCCATCTGGATTTTCAACGACTTGCCCAGGTTTATGAGGCCGCCCACCCTCGGGCCCAGAGAATAGACCAGATAAAAACTCAGGGGGAAAGCATGATCAATTTGGAAAAAAATGAACAGAAAATCGAAATTTCCGATTGATATTTGCCATTCTTGACCCAAATTAAACGAAACACTGATTCACTCAGGCAATGCTCCACTTACGAACTCAAGGTTCAAACCCATGGAAAACTTTCACGGCACCACCATTATGTGCGTGCGTAAAAACGGCCAGACCGTCATCGGCGGCGATGGACAAGTCACACTGGGCAACACAGTAGTCAAAGGCAATGCCCGCAAGGTACGGCGACTCTATAACGGCGACGTGCTGGCCGGATTTGCCGGAGCGACCGCCGATGCGTTCACCCTGTTCGAGAAATTCGAAGCCAAACTGGAAAAATTCGGTGGGAATCTATTAAGGTCTGCTGTCGAGCTTGCCAAGGAGTGGCGAACCGATCGCGCCATGCGCCGATTGGAGGCCATGCTCGTCGTAGCCGATAGAAACTACATGCTGACCATCAGTGGCAACGGCGACGTGATCGAACCCGAAACTGACCTGATTGCCATCGGTTCTGGTGGGGCGTTCGCGCAAGCAGCCGCAACCGCACTCATGCAGCATTCCGGGCTGGAAGCCCGCGCGATAGCCGAAGCCGCGCTCAACATTGCCGGCGATATCTGCATCTATACCAACCACAACCTCACGATTGAAGTACTCGACGCATGAACCTCACGCCGCAACAAATCGTTAATGAATTAGACAAACACATCGTCGGTCAAGCCGCAGCCAAACGGGCCGTCGCCATCGCCTTGCGTAACCGCTGGCGGCGGCAACAGGTGGAAGAACCGCTGCGCGGGGAGATCACGCCGAAGAATATCCTCATGATCGGCCCCACCGGCGTGGGTAAAACCGAGATCGCCCGGCGATTGGCCAAATTGGCCGATGCGCCCTTCCTGAAGGTTGAAGCCACGAAATTCACCGAGGTGGGGTATGTCGGTCGTGATGTTGAATCGATCATCCGTGATCTGGCCGACATCGGCCTGAAAATGCAGCGCCAGATCGCAATGGTCGAGGTGCGCGACAAGGCCCAGGTTGCAGGCGAAAACCGGGTACTGGACGCCCTGCTCCCCGCCCCGCGTGACGAGGGCTGGAACAGCACGGCCGATTCCCATCGTGACGAAGCTTATCGCAACACCCGGGAGAAATTCCGCCAGAAGCTGCGAAATGGAGAACTGGATGATAAAGAGGTCGAAATCGAACTGCGCCAACCCGCGGGCAACATCGATATTCTCTCCCCTCCGGGGATGGAAGAGATGGCCAGCCAGATTCGCGGCATGTTCCAGAATGTGAATCAAGGGAAAACACAAACCCGCCGTTTGCCCGTATCCGAGGCGCTCAAGCTGCTGACGGAGGAGGAAGCCGGCAATCTGGTCAACGAGGAAGAAGTCCGTGCGCAGGCACTCGAACGGGTGGAACAGCACGGCATCGTGTTCATCGACGAAATCGACAAGGTGGCCAAACGCGGAGAGTACGGCGGCGGCGAAGTCTCACGCGAAGGCGTGCAACGCGACTTGCTGCCCATCATCGAAGGTTCGACCGTCAACACCAAGCTCGGCATGGTCAAGACCGACCATATTCTGTTTATCGCTTCCGGCGCATTCCACCTGAGCAAGCCGTCGGACCTTATCCCGGAATTGCAGGGCCGCCTGCCGATCCGGGTCGAGCTTGAAGCCTTATCGGCAAAAGACTTCGTGCGGATTCTAACCGAGCCGGATGCGGCGCTGATTCGCCAACATACCGCCTTGCTGGCAGCCGAACAATTCAACGTGCAGTTCAGTGACGAAGCCATCCACCGGATCGCTGAAATCGCCTTTGTGGTGAATCGCCGCACCGAGAATATCGGGGCTCGCCGTCTGCACACCGTGATGGAACACTTGCTCGAAGCATTGAGTTTCGATGCCGATACACGCAGTGGTGAGTCGATGAATATCGACGCCGATTTTGTCGATCAACGTCTGGGTGCCTTGGCCGCAGACGAAGACCTTAGTCGCTTCATTCTTTAAAGCTTCGGGCGAACAACATGCCACAACCCCATACCAACACGCGCCTCACCGATCTTAAATGGCACAAACACCAACAGACCATCAGCCTGCGTTTCGCAGATGGCACCGAAGGCACGCTCTCTGCTGAATTCCTGCGGGTATTCAGCCCGTCGGCCGAAGTGCGCGGTCATGGCGGCGGCGAGGCCATGCTGGTGATCGGCAAGGAACAGGTCAAGATCGTGGCCATCGAACCGGTGGGACGGTATGCGGTCAAACTGGTGTTTGATGATGGCCATGATAGCGGCCTGTACGACTGGAATACGCTGCATGATTTCTGCCTGAACAAGGACGCCATGTGGCAACGCTATATTGAGCGCCTGGAAGCCGTGGGCCTTTCACGTGCGACAGCCAAAGCACCCAAAAACCTGTTGATCAAAGACCTTTTGGCCGATAATCAGGGAAATTGATCATTTGCGTTATTTCTGGAGTCCAGCATGAGTGAACAGACACATTTTGGCTATCGTCAGGTGCTGGTCGAAGAGAAGGCCAAACTGGTCGGCCGTGTCTTCGACTCCGTAGCCAACCGTTACGATGTCATGAACGATGCCATGTCGCTGGGTATTCATCGACTCTGGAAGCGCGTGGCACTGGAGCATACCGGATTGCGTGCAGGAATGCGCGCGCTGGATCTTGCTTCCGGTACGGGCGATCTCGCCTTGAAAATGGCCGGCATGGTTGGCGAGAAAGGACTGGTCATTCTCTCCGACATCAACCAAAGCATGTTGCACGCAGGCCGGGCCAAACTCGACAATGCCGGTGTTGTCGGCAACGTCGATTATTGCCTGGCCAATGCGCAGTACCTTCCCTTCCCGAGCAATCATTTCGACTGTGTGACCATCGGTTTCGGGCTGCGCAATGTCACAGACAAAGGCATGGCGCTGCGTGAAATGGCACGCGTGATCAAGCCGGGCGGACGGGTCGTCGTACTTGAGTTCTCCAAGCCCTTCTCGCCACTGATCAGTAAAGCCTACGATCTCTACTCATTCACCGCCCTGCCCGCGCTTGGAAAAATTCTGGCCAAAGATGCCGATAGTTACCGCTATCTCGCCGAATCCATTCGCATGCATCCCGATCAGGAGGCACTTAAAGCATTGATGATCGAATCGGGTTTTGACCACGTTGACGTGCAGAATCTGACGCTGGGTGTTGTGGCGCTTCATATCGGCTACAAATACTGACGATGTCAGCCACGAATAAGGCATTACGGCGCATCCGGTCGACCATAGCCCAGGACTTTCCGTGACTCAACCAGAACAGACACGAGCACCACCAAGGCAGCCTTGGTGGTTACGGATTCTAGGTGTCTGTGCACTGGTTGTCGCACCTCTGATCTGGTGGCTGAATGCTTACCCCCCCTCTCCCTTTGGCACAACAGCCATGGATGAGCGGCTCAGCCGTTCATTTGAACAGACACCCCAACTTGAACAGGCACGTAGTCGAGGTTTTCTGCGCGTAGCCACCCTGATCAACCCCACAATTTACGTACCGGACAAGAATCAGACCCAAGGACTGGAATACGACCTTGTTACCCGGTTTGCTACCAGCCTAGGAATGGGTGTTCGATTTATTGTTGCCAAGAACATTGATAATGCCTATAAACTCGTCACCGAAAACAAAGCCGATTTCGCAGCCGCAGGACTCGTGGTTAATCTCGCCCGAGAAAACAAATTTCGCTATGGTCCGAGTTATTTATCGGTTCGACGGCAACTCATCTATCGTCAAGGCGTGGATAAACCAAACAGTCTTCAGGATATCGGCAACGCCACCCTTGCTGTGGAACAAGGTTCCAGCAACCAACACTGGCTTGATGAGCACAATAAGGATGGTCTGCTCAATATCGCATCACATGATCTTGCCAACCCATCTGATGACAATGCTACGCCAAACGACGGCTATACCATCCGCATCAAACTGGAACAGAGCAGTCTCGGCACACTGGAAGCACTGGAAAAGGGTACGGTCGATTACGGCATCGTGTTGTCGCATGAAGCCATGCTCGGGCAGAAATTATCGGACAAGATCAAGGTGGCAACTGACCTTGGCCCCCCCGTGTCTTTTGCGTGGGCCTTTTCACGCCTTGCGGATGAATCCCTACTGGACAAGGCACGCCAGTTCTTCGCCACAATACGAACCAACAATGAACTCAAGAACCTGATCGATCGTCATTACGCCCAGTTCGAACAGCTTGATCAGCAATTGGCGCAACAGTTCATCGAAGATGTGGACAACCGGATTTCACCTTATCTCGCTGCATTTAAGTCTGCCGGCACGAAATACCATATTGACTGGCGTTTGTTGGCGGCGATGGCGTATCAGGAATCAAAATGGGACCCAGAGGCACGTTCCCTCTTAGGTGCCAATGGCATCATGCAGATCACGGCATCCACCGCACAGGATATCGGTCTAATCGACCCAACCAATCCCGTGAAGAACATCATGGCTGCCGCCAAATACCTGGACCAACTCCGCGCACTCTTACCGGACGACGCGAAGGAACCAGACCGCACCTATCTTGCCATGGCGGCCTATAACATCGGTATCGGCCATCTGACCGATGCCATCAAGTTGACCAAGATACAGGGCGGAGATCCGAATCGGTGGCGAGACATCCGAGAACGGCTGGCTCTGTTATCTAATCCAAAGTATTACCGGCAGTTACGCAATGGGTATGCCCGTGGAGAAGAGACAATCCAATATGTCGAGAACATTCGTGCATTGCACGACCTGATGATCTGGGTCGAAACTCAACATAACCTCATTCAAGATGCGAAACAGTAGTCACGGTAAAACGTCACTCATGTCGATAAATGTTGCAGAGAGGAATTATCGGGCTTGATCTGAGTGAATCAGTCGCATGAGGACATGCTGGCGAGGATGTCACTAACTACCTCGGCGGGATCAGGAGCTCGCGTGATCGGGCGACCCACCACGATGGACGTTGCGCCAGCTAAGATAGCTTCCGACGGCGTCACCACACGGGATTGATCATCAAGCGCTGCCCCAGTCGGCCTGATGCCCGGTGTGACGATTGCGGGCACAGGTTGCGTGAAAATTTGACGCATCCTATTTGCTTCCCAGGCAGAGCAGACAACACCATCCAATCCTTCTTGCTGAGCCAAACTCGCGAGCATGGACACCTGCTCCGCCAGTGGCCGGATAATCCCCACCTCGGCCAGAGTGGATTGGTCCATTGATGTCAGCACCGTTACAGCGATAAGGGCCGGTGAATCCGGTGATTGCGACACCGCACGACGCGCAGCAGCCATCATGGCACGCCCACCCATGGCATGGACATTGACCAAACGCACACCCAGATCACAGGCTGCCTTGCAGGCTTGCTCGACTGTATGCGGAATATCATGGAACTTGAGATCCAGAAAAACAGGGAAGCCTTGACGGACCAAACGACGAACCAGATCAGGCCCGCCCCTAGTAAACAGCTCTTTCCCAACCTTGAGTCCGCAGTCAGCGGGATTCAAACGATCGACAAAGGGCTCAACCAACCCCAGATCGGCGAAATCCAGCGCAATATAAAGTTGAGGTTGAGCAGTGATCTCTACCATGGATTTGTCTTATTAACCCCGAATAGCTTGACCGGCCTGTTCATTGACCCGTTCGCGCAATTCCTTACCGGGCTTGAAATGAGGCACAAATTTGGAATCCAAAGCAACACTCTCACCCGATTTCGGGTTACGGCCGATACGCGGCTTGCGGTAATTCAGGGAAAAGCTGCCAAAACCGCGAATCTCAATCCGATCGCCGCGAGCCATAGAGGAGATCATCTCATCGAGCATCAGTTTTACCGATGTATCTATATCGCGAAGTGAAAGATATTTCTGACGATCCGCCAGGCGGTCGATCAACTCTGATTTTGTCATGCCAGTCATCCTGTAATTTTGGTTTTATTGACCACGTTGAGTACGATACATTTTGTCGAAGAAGAATGTTTCAATAAAATCTGCTTTGAAAAAATGGTTTGGGTTTCAATGGACAAACCCAAACTAATGAATCAAAAACGCCATCACAAGATGGCGCCTTTTCTTCAAGCTAATCCGTTCTCTTATTCAGAGCGATTGAGCTGTTCTTTCAGCAGGTCACCCAGGGTCGGGTTACTGACACTGGCGCGGCTACTCAGTTCTTCCATGGCCTCGGACTCTTCCTGAGAATTTTTGGCACGGATAGAAAGGCTGACCATACGGTTTTTGCGATCGACGCCCATCACCTTTGCTTCGACGGCATCACCTTCCTTGAGGACAGTGCGTGCATCGTCGATACGGTCACGGGAGATGTCTGAGGCACGCAAGTAACCTTCGACGCCTTCACCCAGATCAATCACTGCACCACGGGCATCAACTTCACGAACGGTGCCGTTAACGATCTTGCCCTTCTGGTTATCGGCAGCATAGTCACCGATCGGGTCGCTTTCGAGCTGTTTCAAGCCAAGAGAAATGCGCTCGCGCTCTGGATCAATCGCGATAACAACTGCTTCGATTTCCTCGCCTTTCTTGAACTGACGCACGGCTTCTTCACCCGCTTCGTTCCAAGAGAGATCAGACAGGTGAATCAGGCCATCGATGCCGCCATCCAGACCAATGAATACACCGAAGTCAGTAATCGACTTGATTTGACCGCTAACTTTGTCGCCCTTCTGGTGTGTCGCAGCGAAGGCATCCCAAGGATTGGCCCGACACTGCTTCATGCCCAGAGAAATACGGCGGCGCTCTTCGTCGATGTCCAGAATCATGACTTCGACTTCATCACCAACAGAAACAACTTTGCCTGGATTTACGTTCTTATTGGTCCAATCCATTTCGGATACGTGTACCAAACCTTCAACACCGTTATCAATTTCAACGAAGCAGCCATAGTCAGTCAAGTTACTCACTTTGCCAAACAGGCGGCTGCCGATCGGGAAGCGGCGAGCCAGATCGCTCCACGGATCTTCACCCATTTGCTTCATGCCCAGTGATACACGGTTACGTTCACGATCGAACTTCAATACCTTAACGTCGACTTCATCACCGATGTTCACCACTTCAGAAGGATGCTTGACGCGCTTCCACGCCATATCGGTAATGTGCAGCAGACCGTCGATGCCACCGAGGTCGAGGAACGCACCATAATCGGTAAGGTTCTTGACTACGCCGCGCAGAACCATGCCTTCCTGCAACTGATCGAGCAGTGCATCGCGTTCGGCGCTGTACTCTTGCTCAACAACGGCACGGCGTGACACCACTACGTTGTTGCGTTTCTGATCGAGTTTGATGATCTTGAATTCGACATCCTTACCTTCGAGGTAAGTGGTATCGCGGATCGGACGCACATCGACGAGTGAACCCGGCAGGAACGCACGGATTTCGCCCATCTCGACGGTAAAGCCACCTTTGACCTTGCCAGTGATGCGACCGGTAACAATTTCTTCGTTCTTGAATGATTTTTCAAGCGCTGTCCACGCGCGGGCACGCAATGCCTTTTCGCGTGAGAGCTTGGTTTCGCCGAAACCATCTTCAACCGACTCAAGTGCGACATCGACCTTGTCGCCAACTTTAACGGTCAACTCGCCGTTTTCATCAAGAAACTCGGCTGCGGGAATCACACCTTCAGATTTCAGGCCCGTGTCGATGACGACAAAATCGCCATTGATGGCAACTACGGTGCCTTCGATGATGGCTCCCGGCTGCATTACTGCATTTTTTTGACTCTCTTCAAAGAGATCGGCAAAACTTTCAATTTGAGCTGACATGAATACTTCGTTCCAAAAAATACGACCAGACGCTCCGAATGACTGTCTGTCGTGGTGGTTAAAAGGCTGACCATTCCGCGTCCCTGGGTTGGCAGTCCGAGCAGTTGCGTTAAATCAAACAACACCTTGCGCGCGAATGAATTCCATCATCCGGGCTTCAACGGCCTCAATCGACAGATGCGTGGAATCAACCACCAGGGCATCTTCGGCAGGAACAAGGGGCGCTATCGCCCGATTGCGATCCCGATCGTCCCGAGCCTGTATCTCCTCGATGAGGGCGGTTAAATTAGCACTTAAACCATTCTCGATCAACTGTTTATAACGCCGCTGCGCCCGAATTTGTGCACTGGCGTCCAAAAAAAGTTTGGCAGGCGCATCCGGAAAGACGACAGTGCCCATATCACGGCCGTCGGCGACTAGCCCCGGTGCTTCTGCAAACGCCCGTTGACGCGCCAGCAACGCCGCACGCACGTCGGGCCGCGCTGCAATTTTTGAAGCCATTGCGCCGGTTTGTTCCGTCCGCAACTCCGAGTCGACGCACGCGTCGTCCAGGTAGGCAGCGCCATCTGGATCAAAACGCACATAGAGAGTCTGCGCGACGGCAGCAACTTCGGGCTCATCCAGATCAATGTTCCGCTTCCGGGCTGCCAATGCAGTCAAGCGGTACAGTGCACCGGAATCCAGCAGATGAAAGCCGAGTTTTTCGGCCAGACGCCTTGCCAATGTGCCTTTGCCAGAGCCACTGGGCCCGTCAATCGTAATGACCGGAATCATGCGCGTTCCTCCGAAGCCAGCTGATCGATCAGACCACCGCCACAGCGACGAAACAGATCCGCAAATCCGGGGAATGAGGTTTCGACGAACTCACAGTTATGAATCGTGATTGTGCCTGCCGCGCGCAAGCCCGCCACGGCGAAGGACATGGCGATACGGTGGTCACCCTGGCTCCATATTTCTGCAGAACCAAAGGGCAGGCTGTTTGCCCCCTTCCCTTCAATAATCAGGCCGTCCGGCGTGGCGGTGGCCCTGACGCCCAACTTGTTGAGCCCATCGGCCATGACGGCAATACGATCAGACTCCTTCACGCGAAGCTCCTCGGCACCCGTCAGGACGGTTCGCCCTTCGGCACAGGCCGCCGCAACGAACAACACCGGGAACTCATCGATGGCAAGCGGCACGAGCGCTTCGGGTATGTCGATACCACGCAGCTTCGCACTTCTGATCCGGACATCCGCGACTGGCTCTCCACCCACTTCACGTGGATTGTGAAGGGTAATGTCTGCGCCCATGAGCTTGAGAATATCGATCACGCCGGTACGCGTCGGATTCATACCCACATGTTCGAGCGTGATATCGGCCCCTGGCGCGATACTGGCCGCCACCATGAAAAAGGCAGCCGATGAAATATCTGCGGGCACATCGATCTGACGGGCAATGAGTTGGCCGCCACCTTCAAGACACGCCGTCGAACCCTCGCGCACCACCGGATAACCAAACCCGGTCAACATACGCTCGGTGTGGTCCCGCGTTGGCGCCGGTTCTGTCACGCAGGTCTTGCCTTCTGCATACAGCCCGGCCAGCAGAACACAGGATTTGACCTGCGCACTGGCCATCGGCAGGGTGTAATCGATTGCCTTCAGACGTTGACCGCCACGTATTGTTAGTGGAGAACGGCCACCCTCAGCCGACTCGATGACCGCACCCATTTGGGTCAGCGGATCAATCACCCGTTTCATCGGCCGCCGTGAAAGGGATTCATCGCCTTCCAACACGCTATCGAACGACTGCCCAGCGAGAATCCCCGCCATCAAACGCATTGATGTGCCTGAGTTCCCCACATACAACGGTTGTTCGGGGGCTTTCAAACCATGCAAACCCACACCACTGACACGCACTCGTCCGTCAACAGGCTCGCTAATCTCAACGCCCATCGCGCGGAAACAGCGCAGTGTGTCCAGGCTATCTTCACCTTGAAGAAAACCGGTAATTTCGGTCGTGCCATCGGCGAGCGCACCCAGCATGATCGATCGGTGGGAGATGGACTTATCACCCGGAACCCTGAGAGAGCCCACGAGTTTCACCCGTCCGGGCTGCGTGATGTATGTCACCGCCGAAGGTGCTGGTTTTGTAGCAACATTCATGTCAGACACTCAAAAAAATCAGGATTGGGATGTTGCAGGACAGTACAGTGCGTCCCGAACGGCCTTGGCGTCAGCAAATAGCTTTTCGACACCGGCACTATCTTTCGCCTCGATCAACTGCCGCAGTCGATTTAACTCGACCAGATAATGATCCAGCATCGGCAGCAATTCATCTCGGTTTGCGACACAGATATCGCGCCACATTTGCGGATCGGAACTCGCAATGCGAGAAAAATCACGGAATCCGCCTGCGGCATAACGGAATACCTCGTACCGCTCTTCAAGGCGGGACAAGGCGGATACGAGACCGAAGGCCGCCAGATGAGGCAAATGACTGGTTGCTGCCAACACATGATCATGGTGCTGGACACTCATCTGCTCGACGATGGCACCAACACTTTGCCAAAGATCGACGGCACGAGTAACCATCTCGGGGGTATTTTCATTGATGGGTGTCAGAATCACGCGGTGATCGACAAACAAGGTTGCGAACGCCGCATCGGGGCCACTGCGTTCGGTACCGGCAATCGGGTGACCGGGAACGAACTGCCCCCACTGCGCCGGGCTCAAAGCCGATTTGGCTGCCACCACCACAGAGCCTTTCACGCTGCCGCCATCGGTGATTAATGCGTGAGGATCGAGTTCCGGGGCAATTTCTGCGAAAACCGAAGCCATTGCCTGCACCGGCGTGGCAATAAACACGACATCGGCACCACGCACCGCCTCAGCGGCAGAATCGACAGGCCGATCGATCAGTCCCAGCTCGCGCGCGCGAAGCCGGGTCTGCAATTGACGGCTATAGCCCACCACCTCACCGACCAAGCCCCGTTCCTTGAGTGCCAGACTCAAGGAACCGCCGATCAAACCCAGACCAATAAGTGCCAGACGGTTGATCATCACCCGAATCTAACCCGTAGTTGCCCGAAGTGACGTCAGTACGCGGTCCATCGCCGCCAGTACGCGTTCATTCTGAGCCTGCGTGCCAATCGTGATCCGGATATGGCACGAAAGCCCACCGGTATCGGTTTTGCCGCCCAAAGGCCGCACAATCACGCCTTCGCGAAGCAAGGCATCAAACACGAGCCCGGCAGGCAAACCTGTATTTACGGTGACGAAATTGGCAAGCGATGGAATAACAGACAGACCCCGTGACGCCAAGGCATCGACCATGAAGGCCAACCCGACAGCATTCACCGCGCGGCTATGCTGGATAAAATCCTCATCACCCAGCGCAGCTTCAGCCGCCCTGAGCGCAAGACTGTTGACGTTGAATGGCTGCCGCACCCGATCGAGCATGGCGATCACCTGAGGATGACCAACCGCAAAACCCACGCGCAGCGCTGCCAATCCATAAATTTTGGAGAAGCTTCGCGTCACCACCAGGTTAGGAAATTCGCACGCCAATGCCAAGCCATCGGGAAAACGGCCATCGGCATAAAATGCACGATCGACATACTCGCTGTAAGCCTCGTCGAGCACCATAATGATGTCGCTCGGCAAGGTTTGAAGAAACTGGCGCAAAGAAGGCTCATCAACCCACGTACCCGTCGGATTGTTCGGATTTGCAAGAAAAACCACACGGGTGTCGGCATCAATGGCGGCAGCCATGGCAGGCAGATCCGCACCATAAGGCATGGTCGGATGATCGGGCGATAGCGCAGGCACAATTTTAGCCTGCGCACCCGTGGCCTGGGTTGCCAGAGCGTAAACCGCAAAGGCATGAGCCGAGAACACGGCATTACGCCCCGGCGCCAGATACGCGCGCGCAACCAATTCCAGCAGATCATTCGAACCATTGCCCAGAGTGATCGCAGACGGCGCCAGATCAAACTTCTTCGCAATAGCGGTTTTGAGTGCGTAGCCACTGCCATCGGGATAAATATTCAGATCGTCCAGTGACCGTACCGCCGCGCGCGCGCGCGGGCTGGCACCCAGGGGATTCTCGTTGGAAGCCAACTTTATAATGTCGGTCAGACCGAATTCACGCGCGACTTCATCAACGGGTTTGCCGATGACGTACGGGGAAATGGCACGAACGTAGTCCAGCGCCTGATCCGACAATTGTTGACCGATGCGATCGTACGCGCTCATGACATGATCCTGTTCGTTGTTGATCCACCCGCTGCGTTGGGACTTGATGCAGACATGACCGCGCGTGGGTAGGAACCTAAAACCCGAAGAGAACTGCAAAACGGTTGCATTTTAGTCAAGGCCGCCCGAATGCGCTCATCGTCTGCATGTCCTTCGAAATCGATGAAAAACACATACTCCCACGCACGTTCCCTCGCCGGGCGGGATTCGATGCGCATGACGTCAATCTCCGCTTCCGCCAGCGGTGCAAGCAAACGCGACAACGCTCCGGGCACATTGTTGACGGAAAGCACGAGGGAGGTCTTGTCCGCGCCCGAGGGCGGTACGGCATCCCGACCAATCACGACGAATCGGGTGGTATTGAATACACTGTCTTGGATGTTAGCCGCGACAATTTCCAGACCAAGCTGCTCTGCAGCCAATGTGGGGCCGATCGCCATGATTTGTGGTGATTCAGCGGCAAGCCGGGCCGCTTCGCTATTGCTCTGTACGGCAATGCGTTCAACGCCGGGATAGTGAACGTCCAGCCATTCCCGACATTGGGCCAATGACTGGGCGTGAGACACAATACGCTGCGGGAGCACATCGCGTGCATCCTGCCGGGCCATCAACTGCTGGTCTATCTTGAGCGACAGCTCGCCGCAGATACGAACATCCCCGGCCGCCCAAGCTCCGCTCAGGGCACCACCCGTCGCCCCGAATGCCAAGGCATCCAACGTTTGGGACACGCTGCCTTCCGTAGAATTTTCAACGGGTACAACGCCAAAATCGACGGAACCTGCCGCAACGGCACGAAAAACTTCGGGAATACCCGGCTCAAGAACAAGCCGGGCTCCGTGGCCAAACGCGCGCAGCGCCGCCTGCTCGGAAAATGTGCCGGAAGGTCCGAGACACGCCACACAAAGTGGCTGCTCAAGCGCCAGACAAGCCGACATGATTTCACGAAACAGCCAAACCATCATATCGCCCGAAAGCGGCCCCGGATTGCGTTCTCGCACGCGTGAGAGCACCTGAGCCTCTCGTTCGGGACGATAAAAGGATGTTTGAGGTTCGTTCGACAACTGCTTGATTTGCGCCACGCGCTCGGCCAGGCGGGCACGCTTGGAAATCAATGCAATCAATTCGGAATCCAGTGAATCGATCTGTTGCCGGACTTCGGCCAGCGTGCTGGGCAGAGGCTGATCCGTCAAACGTCGATCCGGCCAACCAAAACCCGCTTCACCCAAAGCGTCTGTCACCGAGGCACCCTTACAGAACGCGGATACGCAGGATGCCGTTGATACCGCGCAAAGCGGCCAAGGTATCGTCTGAAACCGGTGAATCAAGATCAATCAGGGTATAAGCGACCTGTTTGCGCGATTCATTCATCAAACGTTCGATATTGACGTTTGACTGACCGAGGATATGAGATATCTGACCAACCATGTCCGGCATATTGCGGTTAGCGATCGCCAAACGCTGAACGCCCGAACGGGCCATACGTACTTCGGGGAAATTGACCGAGTTACGGATATTGCCGTTTTCGAGGTAATCCTTGATTTGGTCGGCAACCATGATGGCGCAGTTATCTTCCGCTTCACCGGTTGATGCGCCCAAATGCGGGAACGTCAGGCAACGCGGATGGTTTTTGGTCAGGTTGCTCGGGAAATCGCAAACATAACCGTGTGCTTTACCGGCGTCGAGTGCAACAACCATGGCCGCTTCGTCTACGATGCCTTCGCGAGCGAAGTTCAAAACAACTACGTTCTCTTTCATGAATGCCAGACGTTCCGCATTGATCAGGTTGCGGGTAGCATCGATCAACGGCACGTGGAAACTGACGAAATCGGCCTTGGCCAGCACTTCATCCACACTGCTCGCCTGATGTACTTCAGGAGACAGTTCCCAGGCTCGCTCGATGCTGATGCCCGGATCGAAACCGATGACACGCATACCCAACGCTTTGGCGGCATTGGCTACACGTACGCCGATCGCGCCCAGACCAATCACGCCCAGAGTACGACCGGGTAATTCGAAACCAACGAAGTCCTTCTTGCCCGCCTCTACGGCCTTATGAATTTCTTCATCGGTGCCACTCAGACCACGTGCAAAATCCCAGGCCGCGCCCAGGTTGCGGATCGACATCAGCATACCGGCCACGACGAGTTCTTTCACTGCGTTTGCATTGGCACCCGGTGCGTTGAAGACCACAACGCCCTGTTCACTCATCTTGTCGACAGGTATGTTGTTAACGCCCGCACCCGCGCGGCCGATGGCCAATACGGATTCAGGCAGGCTCAAATCGTGCATCTTGGCCGAGCGAACCAGAATGGCATCGGCAGAATCGATCGGCGCGCCGACATTGTACTTATCCGCAGGCAAGCGATCGGTACCCTTGTTGGAAATAGCGTTCAGTGTGTGAATGTTAAACATGAAAAACCTCTCGAATCTGGAATTAGCCTGAAAATTAACCGTGGCGCTGAGTGAAATCGTGCATAAACGCAATCAGTGCGTCGATACCGGCTTCAGGCATGGCGTTATAGATACTTGCACGCATCCCACCGACGGAACGGTGCCCGGCCAGTGCGGAAAGGCCAGCTTTTTCAGCCTCGGCAAGGAATGGTTTATCCAGAGCGTCATCTTTGAGGATAAAGGGTACGTTCATCCAGGAGCGGGCATTGACAGCAACCGGGTTACGGTAAAAACCGCCGCTTTGATCAATGGCAGCATAGAGCTTGTTCGCCTTGCGCTCGTTGATTTGTTTCATTTGCTCCAATCCACCATTCGCCAACAGACGCTTGAATACCAGACCGGCGATATACCAGGCATAGGTAGGCGGCGTGTTGTACATCGAACCGTTATCGGCGTGTATTTTGTAGTCAAACATGGCGGGGACATCCGCACCGGCATTGCCGATGAGATCGTCACGCACGATGACGATCGTCAAGCCGGCAGGACCGATGTTCTTTTGCGCACCGGCATAGATGAGGCCGAACCGGGAGACGTCTACAGGACGCGAGAGGATGGTGGAGGACATATCGACAACCAACGGTACATCGCCCGTTTCAGGGATGTAGCCGAACTCGACGCCTGCTATGGTCTCATTCGACGTGTAGTGCACGTAGGATGCATTCGGGTTGAACTTCAGCTCATCGGCTGCAGGCAATAGGGTGTATTTGCTCGGCTTGGTGTCGGCAACCACGTTTACGTTCAGGAATCGCTTCGCTTCGGCAACGGCCTTTTCGGACCAGTGGCCGGTATTGAGATAATCCGCTGAGCCGTCACCACGCGCCGCCTTCAGATTCAACGGAATCATGGCGAATTGAGCCGATGCCCCGCCCTGCAGGAACAACACCTTGTAGTTGTCCGGAATCGACATCAGCTGACGTATATCTGCTTCCGCCTGCTCGGCGATGGCAATAAATTTTTTACCACGATGGCTCATCTCCATAACGGACATACCGGTGCCATCGCATTCCAGCATTTCGTCACGTGCTTGAATCAGCACATCTTCAGGCAACATCGCTGGACCTGCGCCAAAATTAAATACTCGCGCCATGATTACTCCCAACCGTTTCTAATTAAAACCATAAAAATCCATCGACTGGTGATTATTCAGTCTCTTTCGGACCGTCTTCTTCAGCTGCTGTCTCTTCAATATCTGTATTCGAATCTACAGACATCGCCGCAACTGGTGCCAGTTGCACCAACTTTTCACCGTCACTCAAGCGAATTAGAATGACACCCTGCGTATTACGGGAAACCAATGAGATTTGACTGATTTCCGTACGTACCAATGTGCCGGCATCGGAAATGAGAATGACCTCGTCCTCATCCTGCACCAGAGCCGCACCCACCAGTGCTCCATTGCGTTCGCTGGTCTGGATCGCAATGACACCCTGCCCACCACGCCCTTGTAACGGGAAATCATCAATAGGCGTGCGCTTGCCGTACCCGTGTTCCGTGGCTGTAAGAACCTGGCCCTCGTCAACGACAATCAGCGAGACAACACGATGCGACGCATCCATCCGGATACCACGCACACCGCCAGCTGTGCGTCCCATTGAGCGCACATCGGCTTCTGCAAAGCGAATGGATTTGCCCGCATTACTGAACAGCATCAGTTCACGTGAGCCATCGGTGAGTCTGGCCCCAACCAGTTGATCATCATCGCGCAGGTCAATAGCAATAATACCGGCCTGACGTGGGCGCGAGAAATCGACCAACGGCGTTTTCTTGACTTGGCCCGTTGCGGTCGCAAAGAAAATGTAGTGATCATCAACAAATTCACGTACCGGCAACAACGCATTGACCCGCTCGCCTTCCTGCAAGGGAAGAATGTTCACAATCGGTCGACCACGCGCGCCTCGGGCACCTTGCGGCAACTGATAAACTTTACGCCAGTATACCCGACCCAGGTTGGTAAACATCAGTGCCCAGGCATGGGTACTGGCTACCATCATCTGCTCGATCACATCTTCATCCTTCATGCGGGTTGAAGACTTGCCACGTCCGCCCCGACGCTGGCTCTGGTATTCAGTCAACGATTGGGTCTTGATATACCCTTCACGCGAAAGAGTAACCACGCGATCTTCTTCTGCTATCAGATCCTCGATGGATAAGTCTTCATAATCGAAAACGATCTCAGTGCGACGGGCATCACCGAATTCTTCAATCATAGCGACTAGCTCGTCACGAATGACCTGCATCAGGCGTGTTTCAGAACGGAGAATATCAAGCAAATCGATAATCTTTTCGAGCAGTCCGCGATATTCCTCGACGATTTTTTCCTGCTCCAAACCGGTGAGGCGGTTCAATCGCATTTCGAGGATGGCCTGCGCCTGCTCCAAAGAGAGCCGATAGCTTTGATCGGGCTGCAAGCCGAAATCGGTCGCCAGAGATTCCGGTCGGGAGGCGGCCGCATCCGCACGTTCCAAAAGTGTGTGGACTAGGCCCGAGTCCCAGTTTTGTGCCATCAATGCGGTGCGCGCTTCATTCGACGTTGGCGCTGCTTTAATCAAGGCGATCATCGCATCAATGTTCGCCATGGCTACGGCCAAACCTTCGAGGATGTGGGCGCGTTCACGAGCCTTGCGCAGATAAAAGATGGTGCGGCGGGTCACGACTTCACGGCGATGGCGCAAGAATACGGCCAAGATATCGCGTAAGCCCAAGGTGCGCGGCTGCCCATCGACAATCGCCACCATATTGATGCCGAAGACACTCTGCATCTGGGTTTGCTGATACAGATTATTGAGCATCACATCGGGCAACTCGCCACGGCGCAACTCCATGACGATGCGCATCCCATCCTTATCGGACTCATCGCGCAACTCGGTGATGCCCTCGATCTTTTTCTCCCGCACCAGTTCGGCAATGCGTTCAATCAATCGCGCCTTGTTCACCTGGTAGGGCAACTCGGTCACAATGATGATGGCTTTGCAGGCACGGTCATCCTCTTCGAAATGAGTGCGCGCGCGCATGACCACACGGCCTCGGCCTGTCAAATACGCTTCACGGATTCCGGCTGCGCCATTGATGATGCCTGCGGTTGGAAAGTCAGGTCCCGGCACATGCGCCAACAGCGTTTCGTCGTCCGTATCCGGATCATCAATCAAAGCGATGGTGGCGTTGAGGATTTCAGTCAGGTTGTGCGGCGGGATGTTCGTCGCCATGCCAACGGCAATCCCCGATGAGCCATTCACCAACAGGTTGGGATAGCGCGCGGGAAAGACGCCTGGCTCACTTTCCGAGCCATCATAGTTATCGATGAAATCGACTGTTTCTTTTTCAAGATCGGCCTGCAACTCATGTGCGATCTTGGCCATCCGCACTTCGGTGTATCGCATGGCCGCAGGCGCGTCACCATCAACGGAACCAAAGTTACCCTGACCGTCAATCAACATGTAACGCATTGAAAAGTTCTGCGCCATCCGGACCAGAGCGTCATAAACCGCGGTATCACCATGTGGATGATACTTACCGATGACATCACCGACGACACGGGCAGACTTCTTATAAGGCTTGTTCCAGTCGTTGCCGAGCTCCCGCATGGCGTAAAGTACGCGCCGGTGTACCGGCTTGAGTCCATCGCGCGCGTCGGGCAAGGCACGGCCGACAATAACGCTCATCGCATAGTCAAGATATGAACGCCGCATCTCGTCTTCGAGATTGACCTTGAATATCTCTTGCGCAAATTCAGACATTATTCATCCTTACGATTTCTCACGCCCCATCCGCCCCTGCTCAGGAACGAAGCGTCGAGTCCAAGTGGCTTAAGAGCACAAACAGATGGTCGCCATGACCAGGCAAAAAAAGAGCCGTAAGTTTACCATAAGATGACAATTGAACGCTCGTCTTGATCACCACTATGCATCTACTCCCTATATTGACTCGAGCAAGTGGACACTGTTTCAGTTATGCGTATCACGCCAACCACGAATGTTGCAATAAAACAACGCAAACGCACCAACGACAATCAAAACCATTGATTCGCATAACAATCAATTTAACCTGTTGATTGTAAAATTAATTACAGTTCTGCTGCACGCATGAAGCGCTTAAAAATTACAAATAGAATCTTTAGTCGCAGCCCCGACATCCCGGCAAACAATAACGACCAGCGCGCCCTTTTGTTGCAAAAGGGGTTCGGGCACTACATTTGCCAATCGGATGGGGCATAATAGATGCCGCATCATGCTTGTCATTCTCATGCGTCCATTTAGAGAAAGGAGACCTTACAGATGAATAAATTTACCGTACTCGCCACCGGCATCGTTGCTGCCATGGCATTATCCGGTCAAGCTTTCGCCGAACAGAAACCGTTGTCGCCCTATGTGTTCAACAGTGCAGGTGAGCCCGTCATGACACCTTTCGGAGAATGCGTTCACAATGGTGTTGGCAAAGTGACTCCGGAAACAGCCATCATGGCTTGTGATCCTGACATGTTTGCCAAACCGAAAGAGGCGGCCCCGGCTGTGGTAGAACCGCCACCGGCTCCAGAAATGAAAACAGTCACCCTGACTGCCGACACGTACTTCGATTTCGACAAATACAACCTCAAGCCAGCTGGCAAAGAAGCTCTGGACAAGTTGATCTCTGAAATGGGCGACATGAACTCGATTGCCAAGATCAAAGTTGTGGGTTACACCGACAGCATTGGTACCGAGAAATACAACATCGGCCTGTCTGAACGTCGTGCAAACACTGTTGCCAAGTATCTGACAGCACACAACATCCCTGCCGATAAGATTGAGACGCTAGGTATGGGCGAAGCAGATCCAGTAGCCAGTAACAAGACCAAAGAAGGTCGCGCTAAGAACCGTCGCGTCGTTGTAACGACCGAAGGTGTTAGCAGCAACTAAGAGCTGCTAATGGTTCGGGTCATTCGACCCGGCTGTCAATTGATTAAAACACCGCTTATGCGGTGTTTTTTATTGCCTGATGACACATTTCAAGCGCTCATTTCCCAAAAACTCCTAGGTGATAATTCCAAGCTCGCGAATGGCTACCTGTACTGATGACGATTCTGACAAGGACATAAACCTCATGGCCAATATCCATCCCCAAGGCGCGCCCAACCCCGATGATTCGGGCATCCATGCCTTGCCGCTCAATAACAAAATTAATTGAAATATCGAGCGCTGGCAGGCAGGCACCGTCCCGTACTTATCTGCTCGAATCCATCAATGGATTAGTGCTTCCTTAAATTTCTCAGTGCGACCCAGGATTTATCCACATCATCCGCATGGTAAGACTGGGCACCACGAAAATCCCCCAATTTTCGATCACGTCACTATCCTGTTCTTCTTTCACCTCAATTCAGTCGAATTCTCATTCTGACTCGCCGATTTTGGCACAACCAGTCTCTGTTTTATTTTCAAATTACTTCTGCTTTAGATAATTCGACCCATTTTGGGTGTTCAAAGGCCTTGATTCCAGCTCTCTGTAAGTAAGTGAGCCGCTTTGGGTTGTAGCAGGCCGCCATTATCGTCATCGCAAAGTACGCGCGCTTGGCCGATGGCGTTAATCAGATCGCCCAGTTTATTGAGGGTCTGCTTGTGATGTTGGCCAGCAGATAGGCCGGTCTTGATGGCACTGTGTCCTTTTTTTGGAATCAAAAGAGGCCGTAGTCAGGTGGATCGAATTTTATCGGACACAGCAAGGGATTAGAGAGTGAGGTTTTTTGAGGTGCTTAACTATGGAGAACTTTCCCCTAGGGAGAGGGAACCTCTGATTGAATCGAAAATACTGGGTGGCTGACGTTCAATGCGATTTTTTTCGCTTGAGGAGCCGGTTTTGGCTGAAAATCTCCCCAAATTTCAGCATTTCGACGGTTTTTGGGCAGATTTTCCCTGTGTTCATGCCGCCAGTCTCCCGCGCAGCAAGTAAAGATTC
>NZ_DAIESY010000029.1:0-8070 GCF_027346185.1 Halothiobacillus sp. | reverse complement strand
GAATCTTTACTTGCTGCGCGGGAGACTGGCGGCATGAACACAGGGAAAATCTGCCCAAAAACCGTCGAAATGCTGAAATTTGGGGAGATTTTCAGCCAAAACCGGCTCCTCAAGCGAAAAAAATCGCATTGAACGTCAGCCGCCCAGTATTTTCGATTCAATCAGAGGCTCCTTAGGGTAAACAACAGAGAGGAACGAGAGTCATGGAATTGGAAGCACTTGGTTTGCTGGATGGATTGAAGGGGATCAGTGAAGGTCAATTTTCCAGTGAGGATCTGACAAATGCCTGCCTGGATCGGGTGAAACGGCTCGATTCGCAGGTCAAGGCCTGGGAATGGCTGGATCATGGGGCGGCACTTGATGCAGCGCGCAAAGCGGATATGCAGATGGCCTCTGGCGGGGCGCTAGGTGCACTGCATGGGCTGCCCATTGGCATCAAGGACATCATGCTGACCCGAGGCATACCGACCGGTATGGGATCCCCAATTTATAAGGGCAACGTGCCGGACGAGTCCGCCACTGTCATTCGCCGCCTTCAGGCGGCTGGTGGTTTTGTCATGGGAAAAACGGTGACCACGGAATTCGCCTGGCGCCATCCCGGAAAGACGCATAACCCCTGGAATCCAGACTACACGCCGGGAGGGTCCTCCAGTGGATCAGCGGCGGCGGTTGCCTCCGGCATGGTGTCGGCCGCTTTAGGCACGCAGACTGTGGGTTCGGTCATTCGCCCGGCGGCTTATTGCGGAGTGGTGGGGTTCAAGCCCAGTTTCGGATTGATCTCCCGGGCGGGAGTCAACCCATTGAGCCACAGCCTGGATCACGTGGGCATCTTTGCACGCAGCCTCGACGACGCTGCCTATCTCGCGTCCTGCCTTGTCGGCCATGACAGCGCTGACCCAGGAAGCCTTGCAGAAAGCACCTTTGGAACGTTTTCCCTGGAGGCCGTCGCCGGGAAGACGCACTCCGGTCCCTTTCGATTGGCTGCGGTGCGTTCCCCTGTCTGGTCCTTGGCAGATCGGAACCAGCAGGAAATCTGGGAGGCCAACGTGGACGCCCTGGCCAGAGCCGGCGCTGAGGTCGAAAGGGTTGAATTACCGCCTTCGTTCCTAAATGCGCTGGACATCCTGCGCACGATCCTGTTGGCGGAAGGCGCACAAATCTATACGCCCCTGCAATTAGCGCATCCTGGCAAGACGAGTTCGGCCATCGACACGTTGATCGAGGGGGGTAAAAAAATCTCCGCAATGGATTACCTCAACGCTCTCGTTGCGGCCAAAGAAATGCGTGCCGAGTTGCAGGCCTTTCTTTCCCGGTTCGATGCCATCGTGACGCCTCCAGCTACCGGAGAGGCGCCGAAAACTCTGGTGAATACGGGGGATCCCAGCTTCTGCGGAATCTGGACTCTCATGGGCGTACCGGCAGTGACCTTCCCTGTCGGGCGTGGACCGTCTGGCCTGCCTTTGGGATTCCAAGTGGTTGGCGCCTATCTGGACGATCGAAAAACCCTTGACGTGGCTGCCTGGTGCAATCGACACATCGGGGTTCAACTTGGTCTTTCTCCAGATCTCTCGATTCTGGAAGCTCAACCCGATTCTTCAGAAGATAGTCAGTAGAAAACTAAAGAATTCTACCCCGTGATTATTCGCCCTGCCAGAAGGTAACGTCTGTTTTGCGCTGGTGGGTTTGCCTTGGTGATGCTGCGGGTGCGACGGTGCCGATATTGATCAAGCCGATGAGTTCCTCTTCGGGCGCGAGGCCCAACCCGGACATCACCTGCCGATCATAGACCCGGCTGCCGGTGAGCCAGATGGTGCCATAGCCCAGATGGTTGGCGGCAAGCATCAACTGATGCGTCGCGATCGCTGCGGCAATGAGTTGCTCGGTAGCCGGCACCTTGGGATGCGCATGATCCAATCGGGCAATGGCCACGACCAGCATGGGTGCTCGCAGGGCGCGCTCGCGTTCACGTTCCAGCAGATCGGGTTCTGTATGTGGCGCTCTTTGCAGCAGTGCCTGCACAAACAGCTCGCCAAGCGCGTACCGAGCCGATCCTGAAATGATCAGAAACCGCCAAGGTTTGAGGGCACCGTGATCCGGTGCACTCTCTGCCGCGGCCATGAGTTGTTGTAATTCTTCATGGGAAGGAGCCGGTTCAATAAGGTATTTGGCGGGTGTTGAATGTCTCTGTATAAGAAACTCAATCAGATTCATGATTTTCCTGTTGTATTTTTGATGGTTTTATTGAGCGAAATTTCAGGGGGTAATGGGGTTTTTTTGAAATAAAGGCTTGGAGCTGAACGCTTTTTGCTTGATAATTTGCGCCCACTTTGAAACATGCTGGATTTATGGCAAAAGAAGATTACATCGAAATGCAAGGCACCGTTGTGGACACCTTGCCCAATACCATGTTCCGCGTCGAGTTGGAAAATGGCCACATTGTCACGGCTCATATTTCAGGACGTATGCGTAAAAACTACATTCGTATTCTCACGGGCGACAAGGTCACGGTTCAGTTGACGCCTTATGATCTGACCAAAGGTCGGATTTCGTTCCGCGCGCGTTAATTCCAAAATCGACCCCCGTTCGTGCTTTCTTTCCTCAAACGCCCAACACTTGGATCGGGCGGGGTGTCGGTAAGGGTCTCACTTCAACGCGTGTCTTTGATTCAATCACCCTTTGTATCGCTGTGGCCGTTTTAGCCAGGGGATTCCGCAGTTAACGCTTCTTCCGCAGGCTGGATAGTTAGCACTGGGATACCGGCCTCATCGAGTGAGAACCGGACGTTGCCGCCACGTTCGGCCAGCTCGCCAAATAGCAACTCTTCTGCCAACGGACGTTTGATCTTTTCCTGAATCAGGCGCGCCATTGGTCGAGCGCCCAAGACCTCGTCATAGCCTTCCCTTCCCAGCCACTGGCGAACTTCATCGTCGACAACCAAACGGACTTTCTTTTCTTCGAGTTGCTGCTCCAGTTCCAGTAACAACTTGTCGACTACGTTGGCGATTTGACGTGGGGCCAATGCCTTGAACTGGACAATGGCGTCCAGACGGTTGCGGAACTCAGGGGTGAAGCCACGTTTGATCGCGTCCATACCGTCGGGGCTGTGGTCCTGGACGACAAAGCCCATGCTGTTGCGTGCGAGCATCTCTGCCCCCATGTTGGAGGTCATGATGAGAATGACGTGCCGGAAGTCTACTTTGCGGCCATTCGTGTCCGTCAATGCGCCGTTATCCATTACCTGAAGCAGGACGTTAAACACGTCCGGATGAGCTTTTTCGATTTCATCCAGTAGCAAAACGGCGTGTGGCGTTTTGTTGATGGCCTCGGTGAGCAGGCCGCCTTCTTCGAAACCGACATAGCCCGGCGGCGCGCCGATTAGTCGCGATACGCTGTGCCGCTCCATGTATTCGGACATGTCGAAGCGCACGAGCTTGATGCCGAGTAGGCGGGCAAGCTGTTTGCTGACTTCGGTTTTGCCCACGCCGGTCGGGCCGGCAAAGAGGTAGGAACCGATGGGCTTGTCTGCAGAGCGCAATCCGGACCGCGCCATACGGATGGATGTTGTGATCTGTTCGATGGCATCTTCCTGACCGAACACCACCATGTTGAGGTTGCGATCCAGGTGGCGCAGCACTTCGCGATCTGATGTGGACACGCTGCGTTCCGGAATGCGGGCGATCTTGGCGACGACTAGTTCAATTTCTGCTGCCGTAATGAGATTGCTTTCCGGCGGTGGCTCTATGAGGCGTTGTTGGGCACCGGCCTCATCTATGACATCGATTGCCTTGTCCGGTAAATGACGATCCGAGATGTGGCGACTCGAGAGCCGAACAGCGGCTTCCAGCGCTTCGTCGGAATAAGTCACGCCATGGTGTTTTTCATAGCCACTGCGTAACCCCTTTAGAATAGCGATGGCTTCATGCTCGCTGGGCTCGGGGACATCCAGTTTCTGGAAGCGGCGAGTGAGCGCGGCATCTTTTTCGAAAATAGCCCGGTATTCCTGGTGGGTCGTGGAGCCGATGCAACGCAAATCACCATTGGCAAGCGCAGGCTTGATCAAGTTGGATGCATCCATGGAACCACCAGAGGCAGAACCGGCACCAATCAAAGTATGAATTTCATCAATAAATAAAATGGCATATGGCAGAGATTTGATTTTTTTCAGTACGATCTTGAGCCGCTTTTCAAAATCACCACGATATTTTGTGCCAGCGACCAGAGAACCGAGGTCGAGCGAATAGACCACAGCATCCTTGAGGGTTTCAGGCACTTCGCCTTCAACGATTTTGCGAGCGAGCCCTTCGGCCAGGGCTGTTTTACCGACACCGGCCTCGCCGACCAGCAGTGGATTGTTTTTCCGTCGCCGACACAAGATCTGTTGTACCCGTTCGATTTCCGGAGCGCGTCCGATCAGTGGGTCGATTTTGCCGTCGCGGGCAAGCTGATTGAGATTGATGACGAAGTTTTCGAAGCTGTTCTCATCAGTGACTTCAGGCTTCTCGCGCTCCTTTTCAGAGGGGGCTTCGCTGGTGGCAGGGGCCTCCTGAGTCAGACCATGCGAGATGAAATTGATCACATCCAGGCGCGTCACGCCGGCCTTATGCAGCAAATGCACCGTATGTGAATCCTGTTCGGCAAACAATGCCGCCAAGACATGCGCGCCGGATACTTCGTTCCGTTGAGCGGACTGTACCTGCATGACAGCACGTTGCAGTACGCGCTGAAAGCCGAGCGTGGGCTGTGTCTCACGGGCGTCATTTTCCGGTATGCGCGGTGTGGTGTGGCGAATGTGGTTTTCCAGGTCGACGGCCAGTTGCGAGATGTTGGCATTGCAACCTTCCAGCACGGCGCGTGCGTCCGGGTCCTCGAGCAGGGCATGTGTGAGCGCTTCGAGGGTGACAAACTCGTATCTTTGACGCCGGGATCGGTCAAATACTCGGCTGATAGTGGTTTCCAAGGCTTTGCTTAACACAGAGAACTCCTATCTGATCCCATGGGTTACTGGGGTGCCGGTTCCATCACGCATAAGAGCGGATGTTCATTCTGGCGCGAGACCTGATTGACCTGCGCGACACGGGTTTCGGCGATTTCCCGCGTAAACAGGCCGCAGACGCCTCGACCTTTATGATGAACCTCTAACATAACGCGTTCAGCCTGTTCCGTCGACAGGTAAAACAATTCAACCAAAATGCGGACGACGAAATCCATCGGCGTGAAGTCGTCGTTGAGCAGAATAACCTGATACATCGGTGGCTCGGCGACAATAGCCTCCGGAATAGATTCTGTCTCAGTGGGAGTAATTTGATCGACCATGTCTGTCATTCTATGTGTGCTGAGCCAAATCCCAAGATCGCAGCCTAAGGTAATAGTTTAGGGCCTAAATTCGCCGCCCAGAGGCTCGTCAGCGACTGGCTGATCTGTGTACTGGTTTTACCCAGAAGTTCTTCGAATGGGCTCTTGCTTGGCGTGAGGTCGACTTCATTTTTGAGGTGCAATTCATCTCGAACCACGCTGCGTACCGTGCCCAGGCCGTCGATCAGTCCGTTCTTCTGTGCCTGTGCGCCGGTGTAGATCAGGCCGGAGAACAGGTCGGGGTCGTTGGCGAGACGTTTGCCCCGGCCTTTTTTGACGGCATCGATGAACTGTTGATGTACCTGATCAAGCAGGTTCTGCATGTATTGCACCTGGACGGGATTCTCCGGAGAGAATGGATCGAGCATGGCCTTGTTTGCGCCCGCGGTCATAAGACGGCTTTCAATGCCCAGTTTGTGTATGGCATCCACGAAGCCGAAGCTGTCCATCCGCACCCCGATCGAACCGACGAGTGATGCCTGATTTGCATATATTTTGTCGGCTGCGGCCGCAATGTAATAACCGCCGGAAGCGCATACATCCTCGACGACGGCGTACACCGGTTTGGCAGGGTACTCCTTGCGCAGTCGCATAATCGCATCAAAGATTTCGCCAGACTGGACAGGGCTGCCGCCCGGCGTGTTCATACGCAGAACGATGCCCTTGACCTGTGTGTTCTTGAATGCCTTTTCCAGTACGGGGATGATTTCCTCCGCGGAGGCTTCCTGCCCTGCGGCAATCACACCGCTGATATCGATGATGCCCGCCGAGGGTTCCTTGATGACAAGACCCTTGCCATCGTCCAGATCGCCGCTGAAAGAAATCCAGGCAATGATCCAGAGCACCAACGCCAAGCTGATCAGCCGGAAAAACACCCGCCAACGGCGTGCACTGCGTTGTTCCTTCAGGCCTTGGCGGGCAAGATCGAGTAATGCCTCGCGCGCCCAGGCATCATCACCCGCCGCAGTTTTTTCCGCTGCGTTCGCGTGCTGTGCGGATGCTGCGCCGAGATTGGGTTCGATGCGCAGATCATCATGTGGCGGCTGGGCGGTGCTCATTCGTTCATACTCACTTTATTCTGGCTCACTTTTTGAGCGGTGGCGGACTGGTACAGCGGCAACAGGCTGGGCAGATCATGAATGACGGCGGCCGGTTTGGCGGCGTGAAGGCGCTCTATTTCGTGTGCGCCATGGGTGATGGCGATGGGGACGCAGCCCGCATTGTGTGCCATCAGCAAATCAAAGTCAGTATCGCCGATCATCCAGGCCTGTGCCGGTTCCAGCCCGAATTCGTCCAGCAGTTCCATCAGCATCAAGGGTGATGGTTTGGAAGCGGTTTGCTCGGCTGTTCGTGTACCAAGAAAGTAGTGACCCAGACCGGTTTCTTCAAGTGCTTCGTGCAGGCCCCTGTTCGATTTTCCGGTGGCAATGGCCAGCCAGCAGCCCGCTTCACGCAGATCGTTCAGCAGGGTTGCCGCCCCGGCATAGGTTTCGAGGGTATCGGTTCGGCTGAAATATAACTGCTGGTAGGTTTTTCCCAGCGCCTGCGCCTGCTCAAGTGAAAGGTTTGGATAGAGTGTCTGGCACGCCTCGACCAGACCGAGGCCGATGATGCTTTGTATCGTCTCGGGCGCCAGCGGCGGCAGGTTACTGCGCGCGATGGCCATCTCGAAGCTGTGCACAATGTGGCCGGTGGATTGAACCAGTGTGCCGTCCCAGTCAAAAATGATCAGTTGGGGTGGAGGTAGGATGTGCTTCATGTCGGGTCGTGTTCCGGCAGCGTTAGGTTGAGTTGTTGTGCCAGCGAACGCCATTTATTCGGGATCGGGGCTGTCAACTGCAGTGGTTGTTCTGTTTGCGGATGCGTCAGCGTCAGGCGATAGGCGTGCAGCAGCAGAGGTGGGCGTCGCCGGGCCGAGGCGCCAGTGGATGGAAAGAGTCGTTTGTCCCATTCCCGTTGACCGTATTTTTCATCGCCGATGATCGGGTGGTTCTCGTGCGCGGTGTGCACACGAATCTGGTGTGTGCGTCCGGTTTCAAGTTGTGCCCGCAGCAGGGTGGCATTCTTGTTGGCGGCCAGCACGGCGAAATGGGTCACGGCTTCCTTGCCCTGCGGGCTGACCTGCACCCGATGCGATTCACCCTCGCCCTGCCACTTTTCCAACGGTGCATCGACGCGTTTGAGTTTGTCCGGCCAATGACCGTGCACGATGGCCAGATACTGCTTTTCGGCATGGCCTTCCGGCCGGAACTGGGTTTGCAGCGAATGCAGGGCGGCGCGGGTCTTGGCCAGAATCAACAGGCCGCTGGTGTCGCGGTCAATGCGATGGGCCAGCTCGAGTTTTTCACCCAGTCCCGTGTGTTGGCGCATGAGTTCGATCAGGCCGAAAGGGATGTTCGAACCACCATGCACGGCAAGGCCTGCAGGTTTATTGACGGCCAGCAGGGCGTCATCTTCGTAAACGATCAGGTCCGCCGCGCGTGCGAGCCAGTTCGGTGAGATCGCGGCGGCCGGTTCCGGTGAGGCGCTCTGCAGCTTGAGTGGCGGAATACGGACTTCATCACCAGTCGCGAGTCGGGTGGTCGGCTTGGCGCGTTGACTGTTCACGCGGACTTCTCCGGTGCGCAGAATGCGGTAAATCAGAGAGCGCGGAACCTCGCCATGCGTTGCGCCGAGTTCGCGCAGCAGGAAGTTGTCGATGCGCTGGCCGGCATAGTG
>NZ_DAIESY010000026.1:0-24761 GCF_027346185.1 Halothiobacillus sp. | reverse complement strand
AGAATGGCTTCGTCCGCGCCCCAGGACGGCATTTCCTTGAAGGCGTAGCCCATCTTGGTTAGCGCGGCTCGTGTGTGTGGCGTGAGTAACCCCGGTTCGATGAATATCACATCGGGATACCACTGATGATGCACACGTGGCGCATCGACGGCCTGCTGCATGTTCATGCCGAAATCGACCACGTTGAGGATGCTTTCGAGGGTGGTGGAAATGATGGTCGAACCACCGGGGCTGCCGGTAACCATGAACAATTTGCCGTCTTTCAGCACGATGGTCGGCGACATGGAGCTCAAGGGCCGCTTGCCCGGTTCGATCTGATTGACCCGTCCTTGCACCAATCCGAAGCTGTTGGGTACGCCGGGCTTGGCCGTGAAATCATCCATTTCATTATTGAGGAAAAAGCCGGTGTCACCCGCAATCTGACCCAGACCGAACAGGTAGTTGATGGTGAAGGTGATGCTGACCGCATTGCCCTTGGCATCGACGATTGAGTAATGCGTGGTGTGCTGGCCTTCATCCGCGCCCAGACTGCCCTTGATCTCGCTCGATGGCGTGGCCTTGTCCGGTTCGATGCTGGTGCGCATTTTGGCAATGTGCTTTGCTGAGAGCAGCTTTGGTATGGGGTTATCCACGAATGCCGGATCGCCGAGATAGGTGTTGCGGTCAGCAAAGGCGCGGCGTTCGGCTTCGACCAGATAGTGAATGGCATTCACCGAGCCGTAGCCCCACTGCTGCATGGGGTAAGGCTCGATCATTTGCAGAATCTGGCAGATGGTGGTGCCGCCGGAACTCGGGGGTGGCGCGGACATGATCGTGTATCCGCGATACCCGCAGGAGATGGGCTTTTCCCAATTGACCGTGTAGTCGGCAAAATCCTTCATGCCCAGCAGTCCGCCGTTTTCCTCGCTGGCCTTGACCACCGCTTGGGCAATGGGTCCCTGATAAAAGGCCTGGCCGCCCTCTTTCGATATGAGTTCCAGCGTGTGCGCCAATTGGGGCTGAATCAACCGGTCACCGACTTCATAAGGCTTGCCCTGGTTGAGGAAGATATTCGCGACGTTGGGGTATTTGGCGAAGTCTGCGCTGCGCGTGTGCAGAATCTTGACATCGCCTGCCGTGAGCACAAAGCCATCGCGCGCGAGTTTGATGGCCGGTGCCATGACCTGTTTGCGACTCATGCTGCCGTAGGTTGCCAGCGCGGTGTTCAACCCCATCACGGTACCCGGTACGCCCACGCCCAGATAGGTGTCGGTGCTGCGGCCTTTGACGACGTTGCCTTCGGCATCCTGAAACAGGGTGGGCGTGGCCTTGAGCGGCGCCTTTTCGCGGAAATCGAGAAACACCGTTTTGCCTTCGGCCAGATGCAGCACCATGAAGCCGCCGCCACCGATGTTGCCGCAGCACGGATGCACCACCGCCAGCGCATAGCCCACGGCCACAGCAGCATCGACGGCATTGCCGCCTTGCTTGAGGGTATCGACGCCGACCTGCGTTGCCAGATGCTGTGCGGTCACGACCATTGCCTGTTTTGCCAACACCGGTTTGGCAGCGGCCAACTGGGCACGTGCGGTTGCCGGTGCGGTGGCGTCCAATGCTTGTTGGGCGATCGTGGCCGGATCTGCCTTGGTTGTTTGAGGCGTTGCACCTTGCGCGATCGTTATCGCCAAGAGCAGGGTGAGTGCCATGAATATCGAGATTATCTTGTGCATTTTTTCTGAACGCATGGGGATGTCTGCGCGTTTTACGCGTTTAATGAGCCGGATTCAGCCAGCGAATCGCACTGGGCGCGGCCGTATCCTGCTTGAGCGCGTCGTTGACGAACTCGAGCACGGGTTGCATGAGTGTATCGAGCTGCCATGGCGGATTGATGATCAACAGGCCGGAGCCGGTGAGCCGGTTGCCCGATTCATCGGGGAAAATACTGTTTTCGATGGTCAGTACCGGACGAGGCGTGCTCTTGGCAATCCGGTTGAGCCACCGATCGAGATAGGGGCGTTGCTTGATCGGGTACCACAGGGCATAAACCCCGGTTTCAAACCGTTGCAATCCGGCCTGCAAGGCGGCGGTGATATCGTCGCGTTCCTGGGCTTGTTCATAGGGTGGATCGATCAGAATCAGACCGCGCCGTTCCAGTGGCGGCAAGTCCGCCTTGAGCGCGGCCAGGCCCTCGCCATCCCGTGCGATGACCCTGCGGTCGTGAATGCACTGCGCCTGTATGGGACGTTCGGCGAGATTGCGACTCAATTCCCGTGCCACCTTGGGCACCAGCTCGACGCCGATATAGCGATCCTGCGGGCGCAGAACACAGACAGCCAACAGAGGGGAACCGGGGTAGTGGCTCAAATGAAGAATGGATCCGAACCGTCCGATCTGTTCGAGATAAAACCGAATCAGATCCGGCACCGTGTTGGCGGCTTGCGTTGCCTGCAACAGTCGCCCGATACCGCCAGTTGCTTCATCACTGCGACGGGCTTCGGACGCTTGCAGGTCGTACAGACCCGCACCGGCATGGGTTTCGAGCAACAAAAATCCGGTCGGCTTTTGCTGCATCAGCTCGATGAGCTGTAACAGCACGAGGTGCTTTAAGACATCGGCATGATTACCGGCGTGGAAGTGATGTTGGTAATTCATGATGCATACCGGACGGCGATTGATGCGGACGCGCAAAGTGGGTGGGGTAGTCATCATACGCGTTATCCCCGGTGGAGCGGATATCGCGTGGGGCGGTGGTTTTTCTGTCGGCTGTGGATAAAAAAGTCACGGTAGATGACAGACATTCCCGATCACACCATACTGTCATTGAGCCTGTGCCTGGACTGATGCCGAGCAAATCACGCGAGTGAGCATTTGGCCTGTCGACGCGCTGAAAGGAACACCTGCGGTCGGGCAGGGTCATAAAAGGTGGCCAAAAAAATCGCTTGGCAAAAGCACATTAACATCAGGGAGTCTTTGTGGACCTTGAATCACATGCATCGGTTTGTGTCGGAATTATTTCCGATACGCATGGTGCCATCGAAAATTCGATCCTTGCACTCATGCAGCAGTGCGATGTCATTGTGCATGCCGGTGATATCTTGAATCCCGATATTTTGCGCCGTGTGACGCCGAAAACAGGCCATGTGATTGCCGTTCGCGGTAACAACGATACGGTCGAACAATGGCCGATCGGTACGGCTGATCTGCTCGAATCCCTGCCGGAAGTAGCCACCCTGCGATTGCCCGGAGGCGTACTGGCCGTCGAGCACGGCCATCGGGTCAATCCGGCCCATCAACGGCACCATAAGCTGCGTGTGCGCCATCCTGAGGCCCGGGCCGTGGTCTACGGTCATACGCATCATCGCATCATCGATACCAGCGAGCCGATCTGGGTGCTCAACCCGGGCGCGGCTGGAAAGGTACGCGCCTATGGTGGCTCCGGTTGTCTGCTGCTGCATGCCACGGCTGAGCGCTGGTGGATCGAAGAAAAAACACTGCCCAATCTACGTGCCGGTTCGGCATAATCTCTCACCCCGTGAAACAAAGCGGCGCTTGCCCTGCTCGCAGCGCTGCCGGAGGAGTGAGCTAAACAATGGCACAGATTCTGGGTATTGGCATTGCGACCCTGGACATCATCAACGAGGTCGATGGTTATCCGGTCGAGGACAGCGAGCAACGCGCTCTGGCGCAACGGCAGCGCACCGGCGGAAATGTCACCAATACGTTGACGGTGCTGCGGCAGTTCGACCATGACTGTGCGCTGGCCGCCGTGCTGACTCCGGATGCCGATGGTCGTCAGATTCAGGAAAAACTGGCGCAACGCGGTATCGACCTGAGTCCCGCTCAGGTTCTGGGGTTTGGGCATGCGCCCACCTCATACATCACCCTGAATCGCCAGAATGGCAGCCGAACCATCGTCCATTACCGCGATTTGCCCGAATTTGATCTCAACGCCTTCCTCAAGATTGACCTTGCGCCGTTCGACTGGCTGCATTTCGAAGGTCGTCATTGCATGGATACGGCGGCCATGCTGGCGATGGCGCGCGGAGCGGCGGGCACGAAGATGCTTTCCCTTGAGGTGGAAAAAGAGCGTCCCTACCTCGATCAGTTGTTCCCTTTTCCCGATGTGGTCTTCTTTTCGCGTGCCTTTGCGGAACAACGGGGATTTGTGGACCCGGAAGCTTTCTTGAATGCGGCGCATCAATGGGCGCCACAGGCGGTGCTGGTACTGGGTTGGGGTGCGACCGGCGCCTATCTGAAGGAATCATTGAACGATCCCGTTCAGCTTGTGCCCGCACAGCCCGTGCCGAGCGTGGTCGACAGCATCGGTGCTGGCGATACGCTGATTGCCGGTGTCATTCATGCCCGGGCGAATCAAGCGGGCGTCGATTGGCATGAGGCCGTTACCTTTGGTGTGCGGTTGGCGGAGCGGAAAATCCAGCAACTCGGCTTCGATGGGTTGGCGGAAGATCCGGATGCCCGCAACCAACCGCTCTGCCATCTGGATGACCTGGGCCCAGAGGACGCCATGGGTGCGCAACCGGTCAATGGAGTGCCCAGCGTCATCGTGGTTCGAGACCATCGCACGATCCGTGCGTACCGCAATGTGTGCCCGCACAATGGCTCACCCCTAGCAAAGGGCATTCGCGGCTATCTGGCCGATAAATCAGATGGCTTGTCCGATGGTTTGTCATTGCGTTGTACACTCCACAATGCGTATTTCGAACCGCTGACGGGGGCGTGTACGGGCGGCCCCTGTCCCGGTACGCATCTGACCCCGGTGGCCATTCGACAGGCTGGCGAGATGATTTATCTGGACGATCTGGATGAAGATACCCAGCCGACCGGCAAATGACGCATTGAATCCGTGAGATTATCGGTCAGGATTTAGAAATGCTGTCGTGCTGATTGAGACCCGAGTGATTCGGTAAAAGGATTTTGAGCATGTTGTTTCCCCTCCCGCTGCATTGCGACGTCGAGCGACCATGAACGAAGATCGAGTTGGCCTTACGTCTTTGCCGCAAAGTCCATGCGACCATGCTGAGGCTTGGTTATGGGGGGATCTGAATGTACAGGGCGCACTCACGGCGACGCAAGCGATTACGTCGCTGGACGCCATTGCGCCTATCGATCAAATTCTGGACACACTGCCGCAGAGCGATTCGTGGCACCAGCCCATAGGCCAAATCGGCCCCATGGAAAATATCCGTGACTGGATTTGGCGAGCACACTGGTTAAGCGCCGACCGGCTCGATGGTTCCCCCGCTCCCCTTGATGATGCCAACCTTCCGAACATCGGTGGGCGGCGTTTGCTGCATGTTTCGATTTACTCGCGCCTATCCGACGATGACATCGGTTGGCTCGACAGCCTCCCTGATAACGTGATTGCTCACAACGTGACGGAATTGGATTCCACGCTGGAGCAGTACCGGATACTGGCCAGTCAGGATGAGTTGACCGGCCTGCTCAATCGCCGATTCTTTCAGGTCGAGGCACAACGCTGGATCGACATGCTGAGCGATGAAGGCTCGAAACACTTGGCTTTGTTGATGTTCGATCTGAATTACTTCCGTTCGATCAACGACAGCTACGGCCATGAGCGTGGCGATCAGCTATTGCAGGAAATGGCGCGCAGATTGCAGAACGAATGCGTCACAAGGCCATTGCTCATTGCCCGCATGGGGGGAGATGAGTTCGCCATTCTGATGGAAACGGACAACAAACCTAAGTAAATGCTGATTTATTCCATCCTTGGAATAAATCAGCTCGCTCATCGCGGTACATGCCCGCGATGGCTCTCACGAATCAATGACTTACGTCTTTGTTCGTGTTGGGGCATCCTGCCCCCAAGCGGGAAGCACTGAATAAATCAGCGCTTCCCTAAATCACTGAGTGCGCTGGGTGAACAGATAGAGACCGCGCTCGTCAACGACCCCGCCAAGGCGGCGAGCACATTGATCGAACTGAAAAAGCTGGGCGTTCAGCTGGCATTGGATGACTTCGGTACAGGCTACTCCTCTTTGAGTTATCTGACGCAGTTCGAGTTCAACCGGCTCGAGATCGACAAAAGCTTTGTGCGCGATATTCTCGTTGACCCAAAGGATCTGGTGATCGTCAAGGCGATCGTGGCCATGGGTCATGCCCTGGGGCTCGAAGTGGTCGCAGAGGGTGTGGAAACCATGGCGCAGCGTGATTTGCTTGATGCTTTGGGCTGTGATTCCTTTCAGGGATACTTGGTTGGCCGCCCCGGCCGCCCCGGCCGACCGGAAGAAATTTCACCCATGCTGGGCGTTGGATTGTTATGATTCATCGACCTATTCAATCAAATGGTTTCATCATGTCTCGTTTCGAACGCATCAAAACCCTGATCGAAGATCAACTGGCTCCTGTGCATCTTGAAATTGAAGATGAGTCGCATCAGCACGCCGGCAACCGGACAGAAACCCATTTCCGCCTCGTGATCGTCAGCCCCCTGTTTGAACACGATGGTTTGCTGGCGCGGCATCGGCGGGTTCAGGCGCTGTTGCATGCCGAACAGGAAGGTGGCATGCACGCGTTGTCATTGCATACGTTCACACCAAGCGAATGGCTGGCCAGAGGTTCGTCAGCGGCTCCATCGCCTGCTTGCGCGGGACAGAATCACTAGCCACATCGGTCAATCAGGAGGCCTGCCCATGTGGCAGTGGATTCGGTAACTCTGGGCAACCAAACCCACGGCACCGCCCGCCCTCGTACCGCGTCGGCGCGAGGATGGAGTAGCCCCAGGCAAGCCGGAGCCAATTTCCGACGTTGCCATCCCCGATGCAGAACAGGTATCACTTCTTTTTTTCCAAAAGCTTATGAATGCACCAAAACATCCGCTTGGATATACGGATGCATTACGTCCACAAGAGACCCAATGGCTTAATGCGCGTGCAGAAGATCTCAAACGTACGCCCACACAACTGACGCAGCTAGTGCCACGCTTGCCCAGTGTATTGCCCAAACTCATGACGGCGCTGAACAACCCGGATACTCCCATCCGTACCCTGACCGGTTTGATTGAATCGGATCCCGTGATCTCCTCCATGGTCCTTCGGCTGATCAACAGTCCGGCGATGCGCGTGCGCCGGGAAAATATCGAGTCTCTGGATCAGGCGGTGATGCTGCTTGGTTTTTCGGGGATGCGCGAAGTGGTCTCTGCGGCGATGTTCAGCCCGATCGGCCGACTCGAGCCTGTCGAGGGGGCCTGCCCACTCTTGATCCATGACATTTAGCCCATCAGTCTGCGCGCGGCCAATGCCCTTCGGTTGGGGTTGAAAACGAGATCCGATCATCCGAGACCTTTTTTATCGTCCAACATGGCGTTCGACCTGTATCTGTCCGTTTTGATCGAGCACACCGGATTGATTGCACTGTTGCGTCAAAATCCATTGACCGGGCCAGATACCAGCGCAGCCTATCTCGCGTGTTTGCGGGCGCTGGTGCCCGAGTACTCAGCCCGGATTGCCAAGGACTGGGACTTGTTGGACACGACCATCCGCCTGATCCAGGATGCCCCTGCTGACTTGGAGGTGCTTCGTGTGCACGCGCTTTATTTTTCGACCGCTTGCGCATTGACCCGTCGAGGATTCATGGATCAGGCGCAATTTCTACACCTGTGTCAGCATTTACCGGATTATGCGGCGGGCTGGTACGACCTGTGCATCCCATCCCAGGTGCAGGTCGACTGACGATGATCGAGGTGCCACCGCCTCGCCACTGTTCTGCCCAACCTGCGTGCATCTGCAACGAAGGCTTGTAAGGATCCGTGCGGAGATGACAGGGCAGGCCGGTAAAAACGGCAAGAAAGCCTTATTCACCAATCTGTTAGGGTCGAATGACCTTAACGACGTCCTGAACGCTCTTGATGCGACGCATGACCCGCGCCAGATGCACCCGATCGGCGACCCGAAGTGTCACGGTGATGATGGTCAGATTGACGTCACGGTCATCGAATCGAACGTCATCGATATCGGCGCCGGTTTCGGCTGCGGCGCTGGCGATGCGTGCCAGACCACCCCGAACATTCTTGGCGTGGACGACAATCAGCGCCTGATAATCGCCCAGGGCCGGATTGGCCCAGTTGACCGCTAGCCAGCGCTCGGGATGCACGCCGGCATCGGCCGCATTACTGCAATCATGCCGGTGGACGACAATGCCGCGCCCCGTACTCAAAAAGCCAACCACGACATCGCCAGGTATCGGGTGGCAGCACTTGGCAAAATCGACCACCAGCCCTTCGGTGCCGCTGATGATGATGGGCGTCTGAGCCGACATGATGCCTGTCGGTGATCGTGTAGCTTCGCCTGTGGACTCGTCGGCCACGAGCAGACGCGCGACCAGTGGCGCCATGCGGTTGCCGAGGCCAATTTCCCGCAGCAGATCCGACAACCCCTCGTAGTGATATTCCGCCAGCAATCGGTTGAGGCGATCCGTCTTCATGTCGTTGAAATCGACCGATTCGGCATCCAGTGCCTTGGTCAGTAAACGGTGGCCCAGCTTGATGGCCTCCGAATCCTGCAGGTTCTTCAGGTAGTTGCGGATATGGGCGCGCGCCCGAGCGGTGACGACAAAGGACAGCCAGTTCGGGTTGGGTTCGGCGCCATCCGCGGTGATGATCTCGATGGTCTGGCCGTTTTCCAGTGGCGTGGAGAGTGGGGCGAACCTGCGATCGATCTTGCAGGCCACACAATGATTGCCGACGTCGGTGTGAATGGCATAAGCGAAATCCACGACGGTGGCGCGGCGCGGCAGTTCGATGATCTCGCCCATCGGCGTGAAGACATAGACTTCGTCTGGAAAGAGATCGACCTTGACCGATTCCAGAAACTCCTGCGGATTGCCCGCTTTCTGCTGGATTTCCAGCAGATCGCGCAGCCATTCGCGTGCCCGCGCTTGCGTAACTGTGCCCTGATCGTGACTGGATTTGTAGAGCCAATGCGCAGCGATACCGCTTTCAGCGAACTGGTGCATTTCGTTGGTGCGAATCTGGACTTCCAGCGGGATGCCGTGCGGGCCGAACAAGATGGTGTGGAGCGACTGGTAGCCGTTGGCCTTGGGAATGGCGATGTAATCCTTGAAGCGGCCCGGCAGCGGCTTGTAGAGGTTGTGAACGATGCCGAGCGCGCGATAACACTCATCCACATTCTGCACGATGATCCGAACCGCGAAGACATCGAACACTTCCTTGAAGGTGAGGTGTTTCTGCATCATTTTGCGATAGATCGAATACGGGCGCTTTTCACGTGCCTGAATCTGCACCCGCAGGCCTTCTTCACCGAAACGCTGGACAAAACGTTCTTCGATGCCTGCCACGATTTCCTTGCGATTGCCCCGCGCCTTGCGCACGGCCTCGCTGATGACGCGATAGCGGGTGGGGTACAGGGCGGCAAAACCCATGTCCTCAAGTTCATGACGCAGCGCATTGAGACCAAGGCGGCTGGCGATCGGTGTGTAGATGTCCAGCGTTTCCCGTGCGATTCTTCGGCGTTTGTCCGGGCGCATGACGCCCAGTGTGCGCATGTTGTGCAGGCGGTCAGCCAGTTTGATGAGAATGACGCGCACATCTTCGACCATCGCCATCATCATTTTGCGGAAGTTGGCGGCCTGGGCCTCAGCCTTGGATTTGAAGCGGATCTGGGTCAGTTTGGAGACACCGTCAACCAAACGGGCGACCTCTTCGCCAAAGCGGGCGACGATCTCCTCGCGCGCGACGGCGGTATCTTCGATCACATCGTGGAGGATGGCCGCCGTCAGGGTGGCTTCGTCCATGTGCAGGCCGGCGAGGATCTCGGCAACTGCTACCGGATGACTGATATAAGGCTCGCCGCTTTGGCGGGCTTGTCCAACGTGGGAGTTCGCGCCAAAAACAAAGGCATCCCGCACATGCGCGATGCCTTCCGGATCGATATATGTTGCCAAGGCCATAGCTAGCGGCGCGAAATAGAGTTCCGCTTTGGCCGCTTCGGCAACCAGAACCAGTTTTTCTGGTTGTGGTTGTGGTACGGAGGCCTCCGGCAAGTTAACCTTCGTCGCTGGTGGTGGCCGGGCGCCGGGCGCTTCCTTCGTCTTCGTCGGCAAACTGCGCGAGTTCTGCGCGAATTTCGGCTTCTGAAATTTGTGAACGCAGCACCACCATGTTCTCCTGAATTTCATCGATGCGAGCCTGGTCGATCTTGCCTTCGCCAATTTCGCGCAGGGCGATCACGACCGGCTTTTCTTTACCCATCGGTACCAGCGGCTCGGCACCTTGTTCGATCTGTCGCGCACGGCGGGCGGCCATCAGAACCAGTTCGAAGCGGTTCGGAATCTTTACAAGACAATCTTCTACGGTGACACGCGCCATGATGATTTTCCCCAGGAAATAGATCGGTGAATTGAATTGAGCTAGGTAGTTTACGTTTTTTTAGGGGTATTCAGCAAATTTTCTAAGCGTATGTGTTCCTTTTCGGCCTGACGCGGTGTACGCAGGCGTGCGCTTTCGAACAGGCAGCGTAAATGGTTGAGCGCCTGTGAAAAATCATCGTTGATGATGAGAAAGTCGTAGTTCGGGTAGGCCTGCATTTCCCGCTCGGCCTCGGCCAGCCGCCGGGCGATGACATCGGCATCATCCTGCCCTCGCCCGAAGAGGCGTTCCCGAAGCGCTTCCCGACTTGGGGGAAGAATGAAAATGCTCTGCGCGTTCGGGAATAGCGGGCGAACCTGTTCGGCGCCTTGCCAGTCGATTTCCAGGATCAGATCCTGTCCTTTGTCGAGCACGGTGCTGACAGCTGCCTTCGATGTTCCGTAGTAGTTGCCGAAAACCAGAGCATGTTCGACAAAAGCGCCTTCGGCAATCATGGACTCGAATGTCGACTTGCTGACGAAGTGGTAATGCTGACCGTCCACTTCACCCGGTCGCATGGGGCGCGTGGTGTGGGAAACCGACAGGCCCAGATCGGGCATCTGCTCACGCAGGGCCTTGATGAGACTGGTTTTTCCCGCACCGGAAGGAGCGGAAATGACATACAGCTGACCTTGCGACATCGCTCTCTAATCTCTCTCTTGTTCGCTTAATGCGGCTCGCTCGGCCGCGCGCGTTGCCCGCCGACGGTTCACGAGCCAGAGGGTAAGACCGATCGCCAGAATGACAACCGCACCGACATAAAACACATAATGCCCCCAGTGATTGATTTGAGTGAGGACATGTTCTGCGGCCTGACCAAATACCCAGCCCAATGTGATGAAAATTGTCGCCCAGATCAGCGCACCAATCGCGTTGAACAAAGCGAACTTCCAGGGGCAAAGACCACTATGGCCGATCAATACGGGGCCTGCAGTCCGCAGACCATACATGAAACGAACCATGATGACGACCGGAGCGTGGTATTTGTGAATCCAATGATCCAGACGCGGTTTCTGACGCGCCCAGTTCGGGAAACGCAACAGGATCGCGTCTCCTTTCCAGCGGCCCAGCCAGAAGAAAATCTGGTCGCCCAGCCAGCCGAACAGGACGGCGACGACAAACACCTGGGGCAGGTGCAACATGCCTTGATGCGTTGCCAGCCCGGCCAGAACCAGAACGGTTTCACCTTCGAGCAAACAACCGATGGCCAGCACCAGCAGACCGTATTGTGCCAGCAGGGCGGCGATATCTAGTCCAAACAAAATGCATACTCAATAGGTGATGAATCACGGGGTAAATGAAACACAGGTTAATGAAACATGGGCTCAGCCCGCAGTTACGCGACTCGTGCCATTGGGCGCGGTGATCACCTGGACGCGCTGTCCGAGGGTAAATATCTGCCCGCCAACAGCCTGGACAATCGACACCGTGCGACCGTTATCCAGCCGCACGACGATTTCGACCCCGTTTTGTTGTGTGACGCCTTCTTCGATGGCGGAACCGACAACGCCACCACCGATGGCACCCCCTACCGTGGCAAGGTCGCGCCCCAGACCGCCGCCCACGCCACTGCCAAGCAGGCCCCCAACCACGGCGCCGCCGATGGCACCAATGGGCGTTTGGGTTCCGGCAATGCGCACGCCACGCAGGCTTTCAATCGTGCCGTACTGAACCGTTTGCATTTGCATGGCGTTGTTGCGGCTGTACACGTCACCAGACATGGGGGTGACGCAACCCGTCAGGGCTGTCAGCAGGATCATCGCAATGGCCCATCTCACTGTTGATTTTGCGTGCATGGCAAACTCCTCCGAGTTGACTACGAAAGCGCTGAATAATTCCATCCTGGGATGCCCAGAGGGCGAAAATCAAAGAAATGCGTTTTTTGATTTTCTTCATGAACAATCTCGTGCGCGATTGCTCATGGCGGCACATCCTAAGTGCTGCACGGCAGCTCTGATTTAATAGAGCTTAATCATGATGCCTTAGAGACGCTACCAGAGCGGGATTTTAGCCGAAAGTTGGCACATCTTAGAGGTAATCTTGTGATATCCGTCTTCCAAGCCGACAAGACATTTCTGCAATCGGTACGGAGATGCTAAATTACAGGGCATTTCGCGATAAAAATTACTGAGCCATACTACGAGTTTTAGCAATGATTGAACTACTGCTTTCCCCAGAAACATGGGTTGCCTTCGCAACCTTGACCGCGCTTGAGATCGTGCTCGGCATCGATAACATCATCGTGATTGCGATTCTGGTTTCCAAGCTCCCGGAAAGCCAGCGGGCGGCCGGTCGGTTCTTTGGCCTGGCACTGGCGATGGTGACGCGGATTGGTCTGCTTTTTTCGCTGGTGTGGTTGATGGGGCTGACCAAGCCGTTTCTCCATGTCGGTAACCTGGCATTTTCCGGACGTGATCTGATTTTACTCGTTGGCGGTCTGTTCCTCGTCTATAAAGCCGTAACGGAAATGCACGACACCATGGAAACCGGCGGGCAGGTGGAAGTCGCCACGACAGGCTCCGCGCTGAAAAAAGTTGGGTTGTGGACAGTGGTGATCCAGATCGCCTTGATCGATATCGTGTTTTCACTGGATTCGGTGATCACAGCCATCGGCTTGGTGAAGCACATCGAAATCATGGTCGTCGCTATTGTAGCGGCTGTGCTGGTGATGATGCTCGCGGCCAAATCCATCAGTCAGTTTGTCGAGCGTCACCCCACCATCAAGATGTTGGCGCTGTCGTTCCTGATTCTGGTGGGTGTGTTCCTGATCGCCGAATCGTTCGGCCAGCATGTACCCAAAGGCTACATCTATTCGGCGATGGCGTTTTCGCTGGTGGTCGAGTCGCTCAATATCCGCATGCGCAAAAAGCGTGAGCAGCTGACGTCCAAAGCACTGTAATAGGCGCCGGGTTCAATCCCGGTAATCAATGATCAGCGGGGCGTGGTCGGAAAACTTCTCGTCACGATACACACTCGCACGCTCAACCCGGTTGGCGAGATCGGGCGTGATGATCTGATAGTCAATGCGCCAGCCCACGTTATTTTCCCAGGCATTGGCCCGATTCGACCACCAGGTGTACACGGCCTCGCCGGGGGCGACGAGGCGATGCGCGTCCACATAGCCCAACCGGTCGAATAATTCATCCAGCCACGCCCGTTCATGCGGCAAAAAGCCGGAGTTCTTCTGGTTGCTTTTCCAGTTTTTCAAATCAATTTCTTTGTGCGCGATATTCCAGTCGCCGCAGAGAATCAGCGGTTTGTGCTGTTTTTGAAGATAGCTTTCCAGCATCGGCAGATAGGCGGTGAGGAAACGGTCTTTCGATTCCTGGCGATGATCGCCCGCCGACCCGGAGGGCAGATAGAGCGAGGCCACCATCAGATCCGAATATTCGAAGGCGCAGTAACGGCCCTCGGCATCGAATTCGGGCAGGCCCAGTTGGGTGATAATGGCCTCGGGCGGACGACGCGCGTAAATGGCAACACCGCTGTACCCCTTCTTCTCGGCGCAAACGTACTGGCAGGTGTAGCCAGATGGGCAAAATTCGGCTGCGGTGAGTTGGTCGGCTTGTGCCTTGGTTTCCTGGATGCAGACAAAATCGGCATTCTGTTTGCTCAACCAGTCGAAAAATCCCTTGCGTGCCGCAGAGCGAATGCCATTGGCGTTGAATGAAATGACCCGCATGAAAGCTCCGCTTCGTGTATGAATTGCGGTGGAGTCTAGCAGCGTGATGCGTGGCGTGGAAAACGAGCAAAAAAAAAGCCCCGTATCATTCGGGGCAATGGTTCTTCCTTGAGGAGCCAATTCTTAAGATGGTGCGCCAGGCTCAAAGTTCACCAGGTCATTCAAAAAAATTGATAATCAATCCTTAAAATGGCACTGGTCTTGTTCTGCCGATGGCCCGGACTTTTGTCCGTCTCGTGTTTGGGCTATCCCGGATTGAGTTTTTTCGAGCCATTTTCCGATGGTGAACTTATGGTCTAGCATTGGAAAATGGCGGCACAGGACTGTGCCGCGTCGCCTCTGAGCATATTCAGAGGCGGGTTATTGACCTACTGTGCGCCGAGTTGAACCGCCATGAATAATGGCTGGCCATCTCGCAATAGCCGGATGGCAATCGGTCGGTCTTTCGGTGCGCTGTCGAGTGCCTTTTTCAGATCTGCGGTCGATTTCATCGGCATCCGGTTCACTTCCAGCAGTACATCGCCGGGTGCAATGATTGAGGCAAACGGCGAGTCGTTGCCGACGGCATTCACCTTCACACCATATTTGATGTTCAATTGCTGGAGTTCATCGGGAGACAACGCCGAGACTTTCAGCCCCATTTTTTCGATGGCTTCGCTGGTACCGGCTTCGGCAGCAAGTGCTTGCTTGTCCAGTTTTTCAACCGTGACGCTCACTTCCATCTGCTTGCCGTCGCGCATCAGGGTCAAGGTGGCCGGTTTGCCGATCGGCGACATGCCGACCAGGATAGGCAGTTCACCTGAATGCTTGATTTCCTTGTCGTTGAACTTGAGGATGATATCGCCGGATTGCAGACCTGCCTTTGCGGCTGGCGAGTTCGGCTCGACCTTGGCAACCAATGCGCCTTTGGTGCTGTCCAGTCCGAAGGATTTGGCCAGATCATTGGTGACCGGCTGAATCAGCACGCCGAGATAACCCCGCGTGACATGACCGGTCGCCTTGATCTGATCGACCACATTCATGGCGACATTGATTGGAATGGCGAACGAAATGCCCATATACCCGCCGGATTTGGTGTAAATCTGCGAGTTGATGCCGATGACCTTGCCACTGGCATCGATCAACGGGCCGCCGGAGTTGCCGGGATTGACCGGCGCATCGGTCTGAATGAACGGTACGTAGCTTTCGTCCGGCAAATCGCGACCCAAGGCAGACACGATGCCGTGCGTTGCACTGTGATCCAGCCCGAATGGCTCGCCGATGGCCAGAACCCATTCACCCACCTGAATCTTGTCGGAATCGCCGATCGGCGCTACCGGCAGATTCTTCGCGTCGATCTTGATCAGGGCGATATCGGTACGCTTGTCCTTGCCGACGACCTTGGCGGGATATTCCTGCTGATCAGGCAGCCGAACCGTGATTTTATTCGCATCATCAATGACATGTGCGTTGGTCAGGATGTAACCATCCGCGGAAATTATGAATCCTGAACCCAGCGAGCGGATAGGCTCCTGATTTTGCTGTTGTGGCATCTGCTGCTCGAAAAAACGGCGAAACATATCGCCGGCCGGCCCCGGTGGGAAAATCGGCTGGGCGCCGCTATCAAATGTCGGCTGTGCCTTGGGTTTACTCACCGTGCTGATATTCACCACCCACGGGCTGGACTGCTTCACCAATTGCACATAATCGGGCATGGCGGTGTCGGCAAAACTGACCGCCGGCGTCATCGCCATCAACGGAGCTGCAATCAACGCGGCGGCCAACAACAGGCGTCCACGACGCGGCAAGCCAGCACGAATGGCATCAACAAGAATCTGGGTTCGCATACGTTACCTCTGCTGAATAAAACAACGATAGATTCTGGAATCGCAACCAGCTCGGCCCGCACCGACAAAACCGCGCGGCAACCGGTTGCATGATGTTTCTGATACCAAACCCGAAGAATAGTTCAGCACTTCGCTATGTTTGCCCGGATCATAAAAACTTCATACGCAACCGTTAGTGTGCTTCTTCACTCTTGGCAGCTCGCGCAAAGGGAACACCCGAAAAAGTATCCATGCCGCGTGGTTCCCCTTGCCAAGGACTTGTCATTGCCATCAATCAGGAAGTGCAAAAATGAACGCAACCTCGCCATTACCCGCTCTGGCTCATTCCAGTAGCCGCCGCCAGTTTCTCAAGTTGATTGTGCTGACAGCCTCAGCAGGCGCATTGGCCGCTTGTGGTGGCAGTGATAGTGGGGCGGAAAACATTTCGACTGACACCAGCTATTTTCCGCAGTCGGTGGCTTCGGGTGATCCGGCCGCAAACTCGGTCATTCTCTGGACGCGTTTGGGTAAACTCGACCCGCAAACCGAAGGGCAGTTGCGCGTTCAAGTCAGCGCCCAGAATGATTTTGCCAATCTGGTCGTCGATGAATTCGCCGTGCCCGTTGCCGCCGCGCACGATCATTGCCTGCGTTTGAAAGTGGCTGGTCTGAAGCCCGGAACGACGTATTACTACCGTTTTCTGGTAGCCACCGGCAACCAGACCTGGGCCAGCTCGCGTACCGGGCGAACTAAAACTGCGCCCGATCCGGCGGCCAACGTGCCGGTCAGCTACGCCGTCACCTCGTGCCAAGATTACATCGGCCGGTATTACAACGTGTGGGCCTACCTGCTGCAAACCGAGCCGGATTTGGATTTCATCCTGCAAATCGGCGATTACATCTACGAGACCACGGGCGATCCCTCGTTTCAAACGGTGGGCAGTCCGCGCAGCATCACCTTTACCGACACGGCAGGCGCTATTCAATTAGGCGATGCGACCGCGCCTTACTATGCTGCCTCCAGCGTGTCGAATTACCGCGATTTGTACAAAACGTACCGCAGCGACCCGATCTTGCAGCAGGTGCATGAGCGTTACCCGATGATCGGCATCTGGGATGACCACGAATATTCCGACGATTGCTGGGGCGCGACCGCCACGTATTTCAATGGCCGGGAAGATGAGTACAACCCACCACGGCGTGATCGTGCCGAACAGGTGTATTACGAATTCATGCCGGTGGATGACCCTGCTATCGCCAGCGGTGCGCTCAACAAAGACCCGGCCACGCTTTGGCCGAATAATGTGCTGTATCGCCGCTTACGCTTTGGTCAGAACCTGGAAGCCGTGCTGCTCGATTACCGCAGCTATCGACCCGATCACCTCATCCCCGAAGACGGCTTTCCCGGCAAGGTGGTGATGAGCGAGCCGGTGCTTGTGAGCATCTTTGGGCAAGCCAATTACGATGTCGTTAAAGCAAACTTTGGCCCCTATGTGGACACGACCACTGCACCTTGGGGCAGCTATCTTCCGGCCCTGATTCCGGTTTTGGCGCAAGGATACCTTCAGGCGGGTTACGCAGGCGATGCGCAAACCAAGGCGACCGACGATCTCACCGGCCTGGTCTCCGCTTTTGTGTTCAATCAGCTCATTGCCCTGTTCAATGCCGCCGTTGCCGCGGGTCAAATTTCGGGGGCGAGCACGCTGCCGATCATAGATTCGACCACATACGATGCCTTGCCGCGCGGCATCGCCTACCTGCATATCGGCAAGCAGGCGTTTTTCTCGGAGCTCGGCGCGCGTTATGCCGTCGTGCAGCCGACCTTTGATCTGTATGCGCAGTACATGCAGGCAACCGGGCAATACGAACAAGACCCGCTGGGCTCAACACAACGCCAGTTTTTGGCGAATGCCCTGGCATCGGATGCCACATTCATCAACGTGATTAGCACAGTCTCAACCGCTCCCTTGCGCTGGGATTTGCGCTCGGCCACCAGCTTGCCTGCTGATTACCAAACAGTGTTCAAGCCCAATGTGGATCAGTGGGATGGGTTTCCGCAAGGCAAACAGGCTTTTTTGGAAACCTTGTCGAATCGACCGGGCGCGTTTCTGGTCTCCGGCGATATTCACGCGAGTTTCGTCACGCAACACCAAACCAGCGCCATGGCAATGCCCGTGGCGGATTTTACCGGTCCTGCCATCAGCTCGGGTACGTTCAACAATTTCGTGGAATCGGCGATTGCCGGCTTGCCGGGGCTGGATGCAACGCAAAAAGCGGCGGCCAATCAAGCCTTGGTGCTGGGGCTCGATCAGACCCTTCAAGCGTCCGCGCCTGCCGATGAGCCGATTGTATTTGCCGATACAACCCACCACGGGATTATGGTTTTCCGCGTGAATGCGGCACAAACCCAGGTCGATTATCTGCTGATCGATCAAGCCGTCGTCAGCCAGAATTTAACAGGCGATGCCGCCAAACTGGCGCAGTCGTTCAGCCACCAACGTTTTGTTTTCGAACCGCAAACCGGCAAGGTGACGCGCGCGAACTAATGTTTTCAGCGCCTGTGCACTAAATGCACGCTCGCCAGAACATCCTTGGCGAGCACAGTGGTTTCCGGGGCTTGTTCTTCATCGCCGGCCTGGTACTTACCTGTTTGAACCAGGATGGTCTGCAAACCAACGGCGTGTGCACCCAGAATATCACTGTGCACATCGTCACCGATCAGGGTGATGTTTTCTGCGCAAAAGCCGAGTGCGGCTATGGCCTGCCGGAAGAAAGACGCGCCCGGTTTGCCCATGGCGATGGCGGTGACGCCCGCCGCGTTTTCCAGCAGCCGAACGAAGGGACCGGCATCGAGTGACAGGCCGTCGACTTCACGAAAATAGCGACTGTCGGACAGCGAAATTAGCGTGGCTCCGGCCATGAGTTCCCGAAAGGCGGCGTTGAGTGTGGTGTAGGTAAAGCCTTCGCCTGCGTCGCCGATGATGACGGCTCGGGGGGCAGTGGTGTCCGTTTTCTGCCCGATCAGCGTGGTATCGACCCCGGCAAAATCCGGTAGTAATCCGGGGTGAATCAGCAAAACGCCATGCGTCTGGTAGGATTGCAGCCATTCTGCGGCGGCACGTGCGGGCGTGAGCAATTGCTGCGCTGACACGTTCAGTCCGGCCTCGTGCAGATTGGCAAGCAAATCCGCATGACTGCGACGCGTGGTGTTGGTCAAAAGCAGGAAAGGAATGTCGGCCTCGCGCAAGCGGGCGAGTGCTGCTACCGCGCCGGGCATCGGCGTATTGCCATCGAGCAGTACGCCACCGATATCAAAAATAACCGCTTGCGTTGTGGTCTGCATGGAGCTTTCCTCCCGTAAACAGGCGCTTGAGTGGTTTCAACACCAAAGCAAAAACCGAAGGCGTGATGCGGCTTTGTGCACCACGGCGGGCGTGGCTCAGGTCTGAGCTGACTCGGTTGGTGGCCGCTCGGACTGGTGGGTCACGTCCAGTGCATCAAGTTGATTCTGCAATGCTTTCATGGCATGCGCAACTCGCTCGGAAGCACCTTTGAAGCCAAGCTCGATCAGGCGTCGTTCGCCCTGCCCGATCGGCAGGCTGAAAAACTTGAGATTGGGGAATTCGGCGCAGAGCCCGGTCATGGTGGGCAGCAGATCACTTTCCGAGGCGCCGATGGTCCAGAGCGACTGTTCGCGATAATCCAGCGTACCGAGTGAAGCCAGTGGATGAGCCAGAATCCAGTCGAGCATCGGGTGGGCCATTTGCGGAAAGCCGGGCATGAAAAAATGGTTTTCCAGATAAAAACCTGCCACGTTGTTGACGGGGTTTGGAATCAGATCGACCTGATCCGGAAAATCCGCCATGTGCACCCGATGCGGGAAGGCCGCTTCACCGAACTGGGCAATGATGCGGCGCTCGGCTTCGGGATGGCGCGTGAGTGGCCGCTCGAATGCCCGGGCGGCACTGGCGCGGGTGAGATCGTCCGGCGTGGCACCGATACCGCCGAAACAGAAGACGATGCTACCCGTTCGCCTGCTGTCGCGCAGGGTGCTTTCGATGCGATCGGCGTCGTCACCGATCATCTGTGCCCAATCGGGTTGACGTCCGCGCGGTGCCAACCGTTCGATGACGGCGGCCAGATGCGTGTCTTTGCGGCGGCCGGAGAGGATTTCGTCGCCAATGATCAGCACGCCAATCGGCATGGACCTGCCGGATGCAACGCTCATCGTTCGGCGCCCATGGCGAGGGCGTTGGCGCGTACCCGGTCACGTTCCTGTGCGTCGGCCTCGGCATCGAAGCCGCTGTGTTCGATCCAGCCTTGTGTGTGGCGACGAATCAAATGCGTCAGGGCATCTAGATGATCGTCTCGATCGTTTAAGGCAGGAATGTAGTGATAGGTTTCGCCGCCGGCTTCTTCAAAATATTCGCGGTTTTCCTGACCGATCTCTTCGATGGTTTCCAGGCAATCGGCAGAAAAGCCGGGGCAGATGACAGCAATGTGCTTGATGCCTTTGGCGGGTAATCCTTTCAAGGTTTCATCGGTGTAAGGTTTGAGCCATTCCTCACGACCAAAACGGGATTGGAACGTCACCATGTATTGATCGGGTGTTAGGCCAAGGCGGTCGGCCAACAGGCGTCCGGTCACGTGGCATTCGCAGTGATAGGGGTCGCCCGCCAGAAGATAACGCTTGGGCACACCATGAAAGCTCATTACCAACTTTTGTGGCTGACCGTGTTCGGCAAAATGTTCACGAACGCTGGCGGCCAGTGCATCGAGGTAGGCCGGTTCGCGATGGTAATGATTCACGAAGCGCAGCTCAGGCACCCAGCGCCAGGTTTTCAGTTCATCGAAAACAGCATCGAAGGTCGAAGCGGTCGTGGCGGCGGCGTATTGCGGGTACATGGGCAAAACCAATATCCGACGCGCACCGGCATCGCGCAGCTCGGCCAGTGCTGTGGCGACCGAAGGGTTGCCATAGCGCATGCCCAGAGCAACCGAGACGGGGCCGGCCATCTGTTGCGACAAGCGCTCCTGCAAGCCGCGTTGCTGCTGTCGGGAAATGGTGAGTAAAGGCGACCCGTCCTCGTAGTGATCCCACACTTCCCGGTAAGCGGCGGCTGACTTTTTAGGACGTGTGTTGAGGATAATCAGGTTCAGAATCGGCCACCACAGGAGTTTGGGCAACTCGATGACGCGCGGGTCGGATAAGAATTGCTTCAGGTAGCGGCGCAGGGCGGGTGTGGTCGGTTCGTCCGGTGTGCCGAGATTGAGTAACAGCACGCCCATCCGCTCGGCGCTACCGTGTGCGTACTGGGGTTCACCTTGATATTTCATGCCACTGTCCTTAACTTTGTTTGGGCGCCTCGAAAAACCTACTGCGCTGTCCGATTGCGGCGTATTGCGCAGCTGGCGTAAGCCCGCGCCTCGCCTATCTGCTTGATATGTCTCGTTGCTCGCTGAACGCGAAGCTGGTGTAAGCCCGCGGCTCCTTGCACTCGAACATGCTAACGCAGAGCTGGCGTCAGCCCGTGACGGTTTTTCGAGGTGCCCGTTTATGAATTGGTCGCGCAGCGCGTGGCGGCCGTGGATTTTGCAACGTATGATTGTAGGCAAGTTTTAAGCGCATTTGCGCCTTTTGTGATGATGAGGAGTCGATCATGTCTGAAGCCAATACCCGCCATGCCCGTTTGTTGATTTTGGGATCGGGCCCGGCCGGCTATGCAGCGGCGGTTTACGCTGCACGTGCCAATTTGAATCCCGTGTTGATCACCGGTATGGAAATGGGCGGACAACTTACGACGACGACCGAAGTCGAAAACTGGCCGGGCGATCCGGGTGACTTGACCGGCCCGGCGCTGATGGATCGGATGAAGGCGCATGCAGAAAAATTTGATACCGAAATCATCTTCGATCACATCCAGAGCACCGATCTCAAGCAACGGCCATTCACACTCAAGGGCGATTCGGGCATCTACACCTGCGATGCGCTGATCATCGCCACCGGTGCCAGCGCAAAATATCTGGGGCTTGAGTCCGAATCCAAATTCAAAGGCAAGGGCGTTTCAGCCTGCGCGACCTGTGACGGTTTTTTCTATCGCAATCAGACCGTGGCCGTGGTCGGTGGCGGCAATACGGCGGTTGAGGAAGCACTGTATTTGGCTAACATTGCATCCAAAGTGCATGTGATTCATCGCCGCGACAAGTTCAAGGCCGAAAACATTCTGATCGACCGTTTGATGAAAAAAGTCGATGAAGGCAAGGTTGAGATCCACTGGCACAGTGCCGTCGACGAAATATTGGGCGACAACACCGGCGTGACCGGTTTGCGCATCAAGCAGGTGAAAACCGAAAAGACAACCGATCTTGCGCTCACTGGCGTGTTCATTGCCATCGGACATGCGCCGAATACCGGGATTTTCGAAGGCCAGCTCGAACTGGCCGGTGGCTATATTCAGGTCAAAAGCGGCACACAGGGCAATGCGACGGCCACGTCGGTGCCCGGCGTTTTTGCCGCGGGCGATGTCATGGACCACGTATACCGTCAGGCGATCACCTCGGCGGGTACCGGTTGCATGGCGGCGCTGGATGCAAAAACCTACCTCGAAGGCCTGGAATAAAGGCCAGTGATAAAGGCATGGAATAAAAGCAAGGTATAACGATTGATCAGTGGCGCTTTTCCGCGCTGCCAGGAGACAACATGGACCCGGTGATCGCAGCCTATACGGTGTTACTCGCGGTAGCATTGGGGTTGAGCGGCTTTCTGCGCGGCGATGCACGGCGTCGTGGCCGCGGCTTGTTGATGGCGGCGACTTTGTCGGGGTTCATCGTAGTCGCTGCGGCCGGTGCGCTGGTCAATGCCGTAGCGGTACCCGACTTGATCCTCACGTCGCTCGCCGTTTTTTTCTCCGCCCAAGCCGCCACCACCGCGTTCTCTCTGCTGTGGCGGGAAATATGCTCGACACGTCAGGCCCGCGGATCGGTGCCGGGTTCGGACCACCGTGAGGACACATCGGCATGAGCGTTGGTCTGCAGATCGATCTGATCGGTTGGTTCGCGCTGGCGCTGATTCTGGCGGCGTTGTACGGACTCAATAGCGAAAAGGGCGAACAGAGCGGAAATACCGCGCGGCACAAACCCGCCATCGGGCTGTTGTTTGCAGCGTTGTTGCTGATGTTGGTATCGGTACTCTGGACGTCCGACGGCAGCAATGTCCCGTTGGCCATTGTGATGGTGTTGCTGGGTATCGTCGCCGCCCCCTTGTCTTCTCGCTATCGGGCCGCGCGGGGTTCTTCGCCGCAACGCACGATACGGGAGGGCATTCTGAGCGGCCTGTCGCTGATCACCATCGGAACCGGCTTGACCGTCGCCCTGCTGGGGCTGACGGGTTGGTTCGACATGGATCGTGATGCCTTTACCTGGGATATCCAGCTGGTTTCAGTATCCAGTGAGTTCATCGGGGTCTGGACGTTCGCAGCGGGGCTCATGCTCTGGCTTCGGCTGAACGATTACCTGCCCCAGTCTAGCCCTGGGCGAAATCAAAAGCGGATCGGGCTGGCCGTTCTGGCACTCGCCGTGCTGCTGAGCGGTCTGTCGGTCCTATTTCCGGCCTATGCCAGCGTGCTGATGATCGTGGTGGCCGTACTGGCTCTGGAATTGGGCGCTTTGTCGGCGCTGGGTGTCGCCGAAACGCGGGTGGCGCGGGTTCTGGGCCAACACACGGGGCTGATCGGCTCGGCAATCGCGATGCTCGGTTATGTGCAGGCGAGCCTGTTTCTGCTGTCGATGGGCGGATTGATTGTGGCGGCGGCTATTCACTATCTGCGCGGCGCTATGGCGTTCAATCAGGCGCGTCGCCGCCGTACCGATTTCTGAGTTGTGGCCCACTAAGGAACCTCTGAATAATTCAGAGGTTCCGCGCGGCACAAGGACGTGCCGCCATTTTCAATCGCGTATGTGATTGAAAATGAAGCAAAGCAAAAGTCACATCTTTTGCTTTGCGTGCTCTGAGAATTCCAGGATGGAATTATTCAGAGCTTCCCTAATCGTAACTTAAATCATCCAGCGTCAGTGCAAACCCATCGACGAAATGTGTGCAAAAGTACCTGACAGCGGGCATGGTTTCCTGCATTTCTTCGAGCTTGGCAAGCAGGTAGCTTTCGGCCTTCTTGAACTCCTGGTTTCCCGCGAAACCTTCTTCCAGACATTTGAGATAGGCCGACATCGAATCGGCCGCTTTAACGACCCGTGCAACCTCAGGCTCGATTCGCTCGCTTTCGATGTTTGATGCAAACGCCGAGCGCAGGCGTTCAGGCAACAGGCCAGTGAGCTTGCGCTCGGCGTGGGCTTCGAGCGCCTTGTAGGAGTCGAGAATATCCTGTCGGAAATACTTGACCGGCGTGGGCAGGTCGCCGGTAATAATCTCAGCTGCGTCGTGGTACAGCGCCACGGTAACGATACGGCCGATGTCGTTGGTTTCGCCGTACAGTTCGTTGCCGATCACGGCCAGCGCGTGCGCGATCATTGCCACTTGCAGACTGTGTTCCTGAATATTTTCAGTACGCGTGTTGCGCATCAAACCCCAGCGCACGATGTACTTCATGCGGGCGAGATAAGCAAAGAAATGGCTTTGTTCGGGTGTAGTTGATTCGCTCAACATCAGACTCCTGATGAGTGGGTCATGGTTTGATAATCATGGATTAGTAAGGAACGCTCGGTCGAAAACCCGCCTCCTGAATTTGCTGCCAGGAGCGTACCGCAAAACTATCCGTCATGCCGGAGACCATGTCGGTCAGTAGTTGCGCTTCCCGGTAGCGTAGCGGCATGGGGTTGTTCGGCGATTCGAATACTCGGCGGTAATTTTCCGAAATCAACTGATAGAGATAGCTCGCCAA
>NZ_DAIESY010000023.1:0-6191 GCF_027346185.1 Halothiobacillus sp. | reverse complement strand
AGATATTCCAGAGGCCCAGATTGAACGCAATCTGTTCGGCGGTTTTACCCACGCCGCGCTGGTCGCGCATCTTGCGCGGCGCCTGCGCGTGTACGATAACCGCGCCACGGTGGACCTGAACCTGCAGGCCGACTATCAGCCGCCCTTACTCTTGGAAATAAAGAAAGGCGTCATCCTCCGGCAAAGCACGGAGCCTCTGCCCTGGTGGGCGGAAATTCTGCGGGATGTGGCCCTGGGGGCGGATATGGGCGTGGATATGGACGCCCTGTACCGTTGAAGATTTCAGGGGGGTATGCGGTGCGTATTCCGGCCGCATTCGGCTACTGGTTCGTCAGCAGGCTGGGGATTTCTGGGCTGAACGCTCTGGCAAACCAATGGCGAAACCTTCGACGAAGACCCTTCCGGTTAGTGGCAACAGTCCTGACGTTCCTGGCGGTTCTGTTTTTACTTAAAAAAATCGCTGTTTCGATAAGATAAGCGAGATACACGAGGAACAGATCGTTGCGGTTGTTTGCTAGCAGGCCGTCGGTTTTAGCCATAGGATCCGGGGTAGGTGACATGGAGCATGTGAGGTGGCTCGGCTGGGCGGCCGGTTTCGACACGTGAAACACTAGATATGGCATTTGCCAAAAGAAAACAGGGAAGATATAGTGTCACCGAAGTGACAACGATCAAAAAAAGAGTCGCCCCACTTGGCGCGGGCGACTCAGGATCACCGAAAGCTCGGTGTAGTTGCAGAGATGCATTGTCGGCTCGACCGACTGGCATCGTCAATATAAAATTCGAGCTCGGGTGGTCCCCTTGAAGTGCGCCACAACCGCAGACTTACGGACATGTATGCACCGAGACCCTTCCATGCCTTTGTCGGCGCGGGGATTGATTCCTTCGCGCTTCTCAGATGAATCTGTAAGCATAGTGAGCGGCGCCATCGTCGCAATCACGGATGCGCACGCGCTGACCGAAACACAACGCGATCGCCTGACCTCTGCCTACGAGTCGATCGGGCAATTCTTGTCCGAGCATCCGACGCTCGGCGGCGTGACTGTCGAGGTCCACCCTCAGGGGTCGATGCTGATCGGGACGTCTACCAGACCGGAGGGGCGGACCGAAATGGACGTCGATCTTGTCCTGCTGCTCAAACCTGGCGTGCAGGACCAGTTCAACTGCCGTCAGCTACTCGACGTGGTTCATCAGGCGATGTACGAGTACGCGATGCGCCACGATCTCGGAATCGAGCAAAAGCGGCGTTGCGTGCAGCTGCAGTACGCGGATGAGATGCATGCAGATGTGACGCCGGTTGTGCACAGCCCGAAGCTGCTTGGGCCGCACGGCGACACGTTCGGACTCGTCCCTGACCGTGAACTGTCCCGGTACATGGGGACGAATCCGAAGGGCTACGGGCTCTGGGTCAATGCAGTTGCGACACGCACGCCTCTATTCGGTAAGCGGGTTGCGGACATGGATGCCTTGGCAAAGGCAGGGGTGACGCCGCTTCCATCCATCGAGATCTTCGATCGCCTGCTGGCGCGCATCATCCAGATACTCAAGATTCACCGGAACAAGTATTTCGCCCAAATGCCCGATCTTGCACCGCCGAGCGTCGTCATCACGACGACCGCCGTTCAGTCCTACCTCGCTGCGCTTGGCGACACCTTTGACACTCCTCTTGACCTCATGATGCGCATGTGGCGTGATATGCCGACCTACATCCAACGTCGCACGATGCCGCGCGGCGAACATTGGACCCTGGGCAATCCGACGGCCGCCGAAGACAATTTGGCTGATCGAATGAACTCGTCGCCTGACCGGCAGGATGCCTTCGACGATTGGCACCGCACGTTCGGTGTTGACGTTCTCGGGATGATCGAGCTGGCCGGTCAGAATCAAGGGATGGACGCGCTGTGCAAGAGCGTGTCCACCTTGTTCGGCAGTAGGGCTGAAGATAGTGTCAGCGCGGCCTTGTGCGCCTCGATCAACGGGCACCGTGACGGGCAAATGATCGTGGTGCCGGTCTCTGCCGATTCGACTTCCGCATCGCTACTGTCGACGGCGCCGGTGCGGATGAAGAGCCAGCCGCATCGCTTCTTTGGGCGGGACGAGTAATGGCCCGGCCGCCGCGCCAAGTCCCGTCGCTTGCCATGCAAGCGCACCGGCTGCGCGACCTTGGGCTGGATGGGGCGAGGGCTGATGTGATCAGAGCGGGTGCGCAACTGCGCTTCGATTTCACGGCAAGGCCGCTTGTCGGCGCACGGGCATATCGCTGTAGCGTCGAAATGCACCGTAGCGGATCTCCAGTTGCTGCTTATGTTCTCAGTCCTGACCTCAAGCAACTATCTGGCGGCAAGCGACCGCCGCACATCTATGCGCACAGCGCCGGGCGAACGAAGTTGTGCCTATACATGCCTGTCGCTGGGGAGTGGCATCCTGGGATGTGGCTTTCTGAGACGTTCGTCCCCTGGACCTTTGAGTGGTTGCGCTACTTCGAATTGTGGCTAATCGACGGCGAGTGGCGTGGAGGCGGCGAGCATCCTAAACCTGAAGAGCGCGGCAGATATGGCGTCAGGAGCTCAAGAGCATGAGCGCAGCGATTAAGCGAAGAATCCTCACGATCGATGGAGGCGGTCTCAAGGGAATCGTGCCGGCCGCGTTCCTGGCAGAGTTGGAGAAGCAGGTTGAGCGCCCCCTGCACGAATACTTCGACCTTATCGTCGGCACATCAACGGGCGGGATCATTGCCGCAGGCATTGCCTGTGGAATGCGCGCCGAAGAGATTGTCGATATCTACAAGAAGTCCGGTCCGCGCATCTTTCCGACGGGCAACTGGTTCACTCGCCTCAAGCTCTGGATGAACTGGGTTGTGCGGACAAAGTACCCAACGTCGGTCTTGCGTGCAGAACTCGAGCACCACTTTCAGGAGGCGCTCATTGGTGATGCGCGCACGAGACTGGTCATTCCTTCATGGAACCCGACGGGGCAGGGCGTATACATCTGGAAGACCAGGCACTGTGGAAGATTTCGACTTGACCACAGCAAGCCAATCGTTGAGGCGTTGGTGTCTACAGCATCAGCGCCAACCTACTTTTCATCATCACTCAAGCGAGGGGGAACAGGACTCATTGACGGCGGCGTGTGGGCGAACAACCCGATGCTCGTTGCGGCCGTCGAAGCGGTGGGTGTGCTGGGATGGAATGCTCACGACGTATATATGCTCGCGCTCGGGTGCATCAAGGAAGACTACATCCCGCCGTCCGGCGGCGGCCTCTTGCGGTGGGCCCTCCCCGCGCCAACTGTGTTCATGCAAGGTCAGTCAAGCGGCGCAGTCGGCGGCACCTACCTATTGCTTGGCGACCGACCAAATGCGCCGGAGCGCGTGTTTCGCTTGGAGGCATCCGTACCTTCCGGAAAGTTCGCCTTGGATGGTGCGAACAACTTGGATCAGATGGAGAGGATGGGGAGGGATTTCGCGCGTCAGCGTCTTGATCATTTGCTATCGCTGTTCTTCCGTGATCAGGTGACGCCGTTCGTGCCTCTACCGAAAGAGGCACTCGACGAAGAGGTTGCATGATGTGTGAATTAGCCGGTGCAAGAACCTTACGTTCAGTCTCCCGGCACTTTCACCGTCGGCTACCGGCCGCATTCACGACGTTGCGACGGATGTGCCGCTTTGGCCGATCTGCTGTCCGTGAGTGAGGAACCGTCCGGGATGACAGCCCCACTTTGACACCTACAGCATCTTGCATAAAAAGGAGTGTCGTATCTTGTCTCGTGGCCATGCGGTACATCTTGCTCTTGAAGGCTAGCGAAGTCATTATCCATATTTGCTGTCAATCTGACAGATCCGGCGGGAACAGTCGTGTCCATTCCTCCAGCAGCGCGTCGGCCTCATTCACTGGTTCATGGGCTTCCATCGCAGAGCTTAGGATCAGTACCAGTTGGCGTTAAAACAGCTTGAACAGATGCGCCGAACCCCCCACTTCGTTTGCCTTTTCCATAGACCTGATCCGTCATGGTTGAATGCCCCATGATCGCGGCAATATCCGCCAAACTGTACTCCCCGTCATTGAGTAGTTTTGCATGAAATGTATGCCGCCCAGAAAGAAAATCTATCACCATTTTCCTGTCCGTGAAAACCGCATGGTTTGCTTTATGGAGCCAGCGCCTACACGTCCTGAGATATTGTTCGTAACTGCCACCATTGGCCATGAATTCGCCCATCTCCTCCATATGCGCTGAAAGACTAACCTGATATGGACCGCCATCTAGTGGCCACGGTACGCGGCGGTACAGAACTATATCACCCTGAGTTTTGGCACATCTTACCCAAAGGTAAGGCATGCCATCTGCGTCATAACGAGTTTCCACATGTTGCCATTCACTGGGCCGCAGTCCAGTGCCAATGGTGGCCAGAAACATAGCCAGCGTGCGAATCGGCCAACCAGCGTACCTTGCATCATGAAGGGTGGCCACCATTTTTTTTGACCTCCGCATGCCTTCTTTATCAAGCCAATCCGCTATTTTCTTAATATCATGTGGAGTAACCGTTTTTCTTCGGCGCCGAGTAGAAGCCTTGGCGGTCTTGGCTTTTTTAAAGTCTTGTTGAGCGCGCGAAATAATCAGCAGCCCCTCCTGATCATTACGATCTGTTAATGTCTGTTCTATCGCCAACCGGTATCCCCGATACGTGGACGGGCGCAAACTCCTTTGGGCATCGTCTCCAATCATCCAGAGCGCAGCAAGATGCAGATCACCAAACCTGGTTTCGAGCATATGCGCTTTTGCCCGGAGTGTCTGCAACGTGATAGGTTTGCGCTGATTGCCGTTATCTCCCTTCAACAATAAAGAATCTCTCACCCAACGCTGCATCGCCGCCTGATATTCTTTCGTAGTCGAGAACTCATGAAGTTCTGGCATGGACAACACGGCATCTTTATTTCTGATGTCAATATTCATAACTATCTCCTTAATTATGTGATTTCCTCATGGGCCTAAGACGATGTACTGAAACTTTTTTATGGATGTTTCTATACACAGAACATTTTCCATCATGGACCCAAGATGTGGCCATAATCCGGTCATATTGAGGCCTTTCCGCGACCGTTATTAGGCTAAATTGTAACTATCGGTAGCATGTCCTTCCGGCATAACCTAAATTGGCATGAATTGTGGGCATCTCCTGGTGGCCAAAGGGAAACATGCCTTGTAGCCATATCCCTCACCGGGCGGCGCCCCGTTCGCAGTGGCCAGACACCTTCCAAGGCTTTGTGAGGGCAGTGGCTCGCCAGGCAGATAGCGCCGACAATCCCGGCAGCAAACTCGCTCGGTGCCCATATATCCACTGCTACTGCTCGCGCATTCCTGCTGAGGCATGGTGAACTCAGCAGGTAATAAAGGTTTTTTCCTTAACTCAGGTTGAGCCGCAGCAGTATCTCGTTGACCTCCACCCTCATTTTGGATGGATTGGGCGGAGGGTGTTGATGGCGACAATAATGCCATTAACGCTACCTTATGAGATTTTACTACCGACACTAAAGCAGCAGGGATGCCCTTTACCTTGAGCCGCCCATCCTCCATGTATATGGAGCCACCGGAATTAACAATATCCACGATGATCTGCGCTGCGTTCATGGCCGGATATCCTCAAAGTCGATGCCGTCGTCGTCAGAAAAAATATCTTCACAAACGCTAGATGGCACGCTATTAAACCTACTAAACCCCTCGGTTGACAGTTTCGTAGGTTTTGTAGCGTCCTTTTCTGCGTTCATTCGGTAGATTTTGGGGTTTACCTCGAACCTAGGCGAGGGCCTGCCACCTTTGGCTCCAGACTCTTGGACATAACCACGAACCCAGCAGGTTGACTCCAGAAACTCCAGCGCCGCACTGATCGTTTTGGGTGATCCTAGCCCTCCCCAGTTTTTGCGCTGCACATCAGGAACGGTGAACGGGTCAGGCAATTTCCGTTGTAGCAGAGCATCACTCAGGCGTTGCGCGGCTCTCACCTCGGGGTGCATCCATAGGTGATAAACGCGGCGGGCATGTGCGCCGAGAAAATTTGCCCAAGCGATTGCTCGGAGCATCGGATCCTCACGAATCGCGCCTATCATTCCACCTGCGTTTGCGCGTTCGGCCATGTCCAGAATCAGAGCCAGCCCCGCCACCATCTTCTCGTACTTTCCGAAGTGCTCCTGCAATAC
>NZ_DAIESY010000008.1:0-19394 GCF_027346185.1 Halothiobacillus sp. | reverse complement strand
CAGGTCAATCACCACGGCAAGGAACAGCCAGCCTTCGTCGGTGGCGATATAGGTGATATCGCCAACCCACACCGTATCTGGCTTGCGCACGCCAAACTGGCGGTTGAGCAGGTTCGGTGCAATGGGTAAGTCATGGTTACTGTCGGTGGTGACCTTGAAGCGTTTCTTGCCCTTGGCGCGAATGCCGTGCATGCGCATCAAGGTTTGTACGCGCTGCTTGCCCACGCGCACGCCCTCGTTGCGCAGTTCCCGCCAGATACGCGGCCAGCCGTACGCACGCTTTGTTCGTGTGTGAATGGCCTTGATCGGCACCAGCAGCGCTCAATCACTGAGGTATCGACGCGGCGCAGTGCTCGCTTGGCGAGCCAGATGCCCATGGTAGCCGCTGACGCTAACGTTCAGCACCCGACACTGCACGCTGATCGGCCACACCGTGCAATGACGCTGAATAAAGGCGTACTTCACTTTGCACCCTTGTTTGCACCCTTGGCGAAGTACGCGTTCGCCCAGCAGGACATTCACAGGATGTCCTGCTTTTGGGCTCACCCTTTTCCAGGATGTCGCGCTCCATCTTCACTCGGGCAAGCTCGGCACGCAGTCGGGAAATCTCCGTCTGCTCCGCGCTCACCGGCGTCCGATCGGCCCCCTTGAGCGCCCCCTGCCGACTCGCCTTGACCCAGTCAAACAGCGTCTGATCAGACACCCCGAGGCTTCTTGCCACCGATGCCTGACTCTGGCCGCCTTCAACCAGCCGCACCGCCTCTTGTTTGAATTCAAGCGTATAACGCGCCCGTGTTGTCTTTGTCATGTCGTTCTCCTTGCGTAAATTAAATCACACTGCAAGGGATACGTTTTTCAGGGGCAAGGTCAGGTGGCCGAAGACCCTACTACGCTCATTCTGAACGCAAACTATTAACGCAATGCGACCTTCTCATAATCGCCCAGCGCCTTGTCCAGACGATTCTTGCCGCGAATCTGCTCGGCGAGCTCCTGTCCCTTCTTGATCTGATCCGGGTTCATCTTCGGCAGCAGCTCCTTCATGGCAGCGACGGCGGCGCTATTGCCCTTTTCCACCAGTGGACGCAGCAACCCATAGGCAGCCACCACATCCGGCTTGCTCATGCCCGTGCCGTCCGAATACATCCTGCCCAACGAATATTGGGCAGTGGCATAACCCTGATTGGCCGCAGCACGGAACCATTTGACGGCTTGCGTGTAGTCTTGCGGCACCCCGGTGCCATTCATGTACATCGCCGCCAGATTGCTTTGTGCCCGGTCATAGCCACGCTCGGCGGCGAGTCGGAACCACTTGGCCGCTAGGGTATAATCCTGCTTTACACCCTCGCCGTTGTAATACATGGTGCCTAATGCCAATTGCCCTGGGGCGAATCCCTGATCAGCCGCGCGCTGATACCAGGACAAACCCTTCGCCATATCTTTCGGTACGCCCTGGCCCACACAATACATATGGCCCAGAACATATTGAGCGAAAATATCTCCGTGCTCGGCTTTAGGCATCCAGCGCTTGAGGCTGTTACCTGCGTACAAATCCTCTGTCTTCGCTTCTGGCACAGGCACCGCCGAATGCTTGGTTGTCTGTTTCTCGGAAGCCTGTACCGATAAAGAGCCGGCGAGCATCGTGCCCGCTATACCCCACATAACCCATTTTGACCATCGCATTGGAATACCCCTTTCAATCCTGCCGTTTGCGACCAATCAAAAACGATTGATCAATTATTTTTTGTTGATAGTTTGACCGCAAATTCAACAACACTCAAGTAACAAATACAAAAAGATCATCATCTTTAAGTAAAGCCAATAACAAAATGATAATTATGATATTTGTCACTGGATAAACACAAGAATAATCTGGAAAATAGGCAAGCAATGGCGCAAGCCGCAACACAAAATCAAACATCATTCGATTTACCACCGCCAATCACAGCGCCTGATTGACAAACCGGACGACAAGACTTTTCGACCGACCTCAGCCGAGCTCACCAGCCCGGTGGCGAGATTTGACGGTTACTCTACAATGTGCGTCATGAGTTTCATCCCCGAATCCTTTATTGACGATGTACTGGCCCGCACAGATCTGGTCGAGTTGATCCACGCCCAGGTGCCGCTCAAGAAAAAAGGCAAGGAATATGCGGCCTGCTGCCCGTTCCATCAGGAAAAAACGCCTTCTTTTTACGTAAACCCGGATAAGCAGTTCTATCACTGCTTCGGTTGCGGGGCACATGGCAATGCCGTCAGTTTTCTGATCGATTATGAGCATCGAGATTTTCGCGGCGCGATCGAGGAACTGGCGACACGTGCAGGCATGACGCTGCCTGTCAGCGAAGTGGATCATAAGGCACTGGAAGAACAGGCCGCCATGCTCGACAGCATGAGCTTCGCCAACAGCCACTTCAAGCGCCAACTTCGCGCGCATCAGGAAGCGATCGACTACCTCAAGCAACGCGGCGTTAATGGCATGACGGCGGCCTTGTTCCAATTAGGCTTCGCCCCTAATGGCAACCTTTTGCTGGCCCACTGCGAATCAAAGCCGAAAATGCGTGATGAGCTACTTGAACTCGGTCTGATCGTGCAGAAAGACGATGGGGAACAGTACGATCGCTTCCGACGGCGCATCATGTTTCCGATCCGGGAAAAACGCGGTCAGATCATCGGCTTCGGTGGTCGTATTTTAGGTGCGGGCGAACCCAAGTACCTCAACTCACCCGAATCGAGACTGTTCCACAAAGGCCAAAACCTTTACGGTCTGTATGAAGCGAGGCTCGATGACGCCCGACCCGCTCGCGTCATCATCGTGGAAGGCTACATGGACGTGGTGATGCTGGCGCAACACGGCGTGCGCAACGTAGTCGCGACCATGGGCACGGCGACGACCGACGAACAGATACAAAGCCTGTATCGTTTCAGCCCCAGCCTGGTGTTTTGTTTCGATGGCGATGCTGCCGGGCGCCGGGCTGCGACAAAGGCACTGCACGTGGCTCTGCCCCATCTCACTGATGGACGAGACCTGCGCTTTTTATTTCTGCCCGATGGCGAGGACCCGGATAGTTTCATTCAAGCCAAGGGAAAATCATCTTTTATCGAGCTGATCGAGCACCACAGTCTGTCGTTCGACAATTTCATCCTGCAACTGCTCGATCAAATGGAACCGGGGCAGGACACGGCGGCCATGGCGAAAAAATCCAAACAGGGCAACGACTGGATTCGCACCCTGCCAGACGGTGCGCTCAAGCGCATCACACAACGTCGCATCAACGAACACACCGGGGTTTGGCGTGCGGCTTACAAAAAAAACTCAGCGCCTAACGAGCCCACCTTACCGCGCAGCAAACCGCAAAGTTACGCCAAACAGACACTGATTCTCTCGATCGTGCTCAAACACCCCGATCTATTGCCGCGGGTTCTGGCACCGGAAGTCTGGTTCAACGCCAGGATTCCCGAAGGGTTCCGGCTGCTGGCATCACAACCGCGTGCGCAGTGGGTTCAATCGGCCACCGAGTTCTGGGGAGCGGAAGAAACGAAGACCGCGCTCGCCATCGAATTTCAGGGCATAGAAACTTCCGATACCGCACAGGACATTCTCCACGACACCCTGATCCAACTGCATCGTAGCGAGTCGGATTCCGCAAGCAAACAGGCGTCACGGCAGGCGTTGGCGCACTTCATGGCAGAGCGAGAAAAAAATCAGAAGTACTAAAGGATTGAATTACCGAACAATGGCCATACGAACCCGTCTACTTACTGAATTAATAGAAATTGCGGCAATTTTTTTTTGAGCCGCTATAATCCTCGGTTCGAAAATTTACGCCAACTAGGTGAATGCCGCACATGTACGAAGACCAGCAGGCCAGCATCAAATCACTCATCGCTCGCGGCCGGGAACAGGGTTACCTGACCTACGCGGAAATAAGTGACCATTTACCCGAAGCCCTAGTCGATGCCGACCAGATCGAGGACATCATCGGCATGATTCAGGAAATGGGCATTTCCGTTTCCGATGTCGCCCCCGATGGCGATGACCTTGGGCTGACCGACGAATCCCGCGCTGCCAGCGACGAAGATGCCACTGAAGAAGCCGTCGCCGTGCTCGCATCTCAAGTCGATGCTGAATTCGGTCGCACCACTGACCCCGTGCGTATGTACATGCGCGAAATGGGTACGGTCGATCTGCTCAATCGTCAAGGCGAAATTGAAATCGCCAAACGCATCGAAGAAGGCCTGATCGACGTCACCCGTGCGTTGGCCTTCTACCCACCGACCATAGAAACCCTGCTCGAACACTACGCCCGGATCGAAGCGGGGGAATTGCGTATGCAGGATGTCATCGTCGGTATTATTGAACCGGAAGTCGAAATTCCCGAAGATGCTGAAGAAAAACCTCTGGACGTCGCAGAAGGAAAATCGGACAAAACAAACGACAAGGATGAAGACGAGGACGAAGACGACGATACCGAAGAAGAAGCGGTAGTCGACAACACGCTCGACCCTGAACTCGTGCGGATCCACCTGATGGAAATCAAGCGCCTGGCCGAGAACCTTGACGAGCGCTCACCGGAATACCTCGCCAGTCTTGCCGACCAGTTGGTCCAGCTCAAGCTCAACCCGGCGTTCAATGAAAAACTGCTCAATCAAATTCGTCAGGCCATTGCCCGGATTCGCCTGCTTGAAAAGCAAATCATGCATCAAGCCGTAGAAAAAGGCGGTCTCAAGCGCGAAACGTTCATTGAGGCTTTCCGCAGCAACGAGTCGGACATCGGCTGGATCGATATCGCCACCAAAGGCAAGCCGACAGCAAAGTTCATTCAAGTACGGTCGGAGATCGAACGCCTGCAAAAAAGGCTCAATACCGTCGCGCGCGACAGCAAGCTGACCGTGGCACAAACCCGTGAAGTGCATCGCCTCATCACCTTGGGTGAAGCCAAGGCGCGGCGCGCGAAAAAGGAAATGATCGAAGCCAACCTGCGGCTCGTGATCTCCATCGCCAAAAAATACACCAACCGTGGCCTGCAATTCCTGGATTTGATTCAGGAAGGCAACATCGGCCTCATGAAAGCGGTCGACAAATTCGAATACCGCCGTGGCTACAAATTTTCGACCTACGCCACGTGGTGGATTCGCCAAGCCATTACCCGTTCGATCGCCGACCAGGCGCGCACCATCCGTATTCCGGTGCACATGATCGAAACCATTAACAAGCTGAACCGTATCAGCCGTCAGATGTTGCAGGAAATGGGACGGGAAGCCACGCCGGAAGAACTGGCCGAGCGTATGGATCTGCCGGAAGACAAGATTCGCAAGGTGCTCAAAATCGCCAAGGAACCGATTTCCATGGAAACCCCGATCGGCGAGGATGACGACTCCAATCTGGGGGATTTCATCGAAGATCAGAGCGCTATTTCGCCAATGGACTCGGCTACAAACGCCAGCCTGTCTGAGATCGTGCGCGAGATTCTCGCCTCACTCACCCCGCGTGAGGCCAAGGTATTAATGATGCGCTTTGGTATTGGTATGAATACCGACCACACGCTGGAAGAGGTCGGCAAGCAGTTCGATGTCACGCGCGAGCGCATACGGCAAATCGAGGCTAAGGCATTGCGTAAATTGCGCCACCCGTCTCGTTCCGAGCGGCTGCGCAGCTTCATCGAAATGAACATCGACTGACCTCTAAGGTATCTCTGTACGAATCCATCTATGGATGCGTGCAGAAACGCACAAGCCGGTACACGCCCGTCTTGTGCTACGCATTTCAATGACTTACGTCATTGAGCGGCAGGGCTTCCATACCCTGCACGGGAAGGTCTGCATTTGTGCAGACTTCCCTAACGGAAAGTCACGCGGCACTCTGCCGCGCCCCTATCAGGGCCTATAGCTCAGTTGGTTAGAGCAGTCGACTCATAATCGATTGGTCGCAGGTTCAAGTCCTGCTGGGCCCACCATAAAAATCAAAGGCTTAGGCGTAACAGTCCAAGCCTTTTCTTTTGGAACTTACTAGAGGAGCCTGTCGGACATTTTCAAAATGTGGTGTAAATAGCACCCACTCCTCTCGCTGCGAGGTCCATTATGAACCGCGTCCGCCCCGTTGATCGCCACACCCCTTATCTTTTTCCGCCTTCGGTCGGTTCCACAATCCACGGAAGCGACGTAGACTCGGCAGGCAGGAGCAGAAGTTTTTTGCCTTTTTAACAACTGTTCGTCAAAACGGGATAGAACCCATTACTTTATCGAGCACTGCAATCATGAATGGATACCAGGACGTCGCCGACTATATTGCGGAGCAGATTGCTAACGGAAATCTCCAATCCGGGACTCGACTACCTCCTGAGCGCCAGTTCAGCAAACAGTTGAAGATTTCTCGCCTGACACTGCGAGCAGCTCTGATCAAGCTTGAAGCAGACGGCTTGGTATATGGAAAGAGCCGTCGTGGCTGGTTTGTGAGCCCCTCTCGTTTCATCTATAACTTGGGGCAGAAGGCGAATTACAACAGCATGGCTAGCGCTCAGGGCCGGGCTGCTCGGATCGAGCTGCTTGGAAGTGGTACGTTTACGAGCACAAATTTACCAGAGCCGCTTCGATCCAAAAGTGGTGGCGAAGCCTCGTGTCTGCAGCGTGTTCGTTATCTTGATGACCGCCCGGTGATGTTTGAATCCATTTTTCTGGTATCTGATGCGGTGCCGGACGTGCTCGGACACAATCTTTGCGATTCGATCACTAATCTGCTTGTCAGAGATTACGGGATTGAGATCGATCGGGAAGAAACGAATGTCCGCTCCGCTCTGCTTGATGCGGTTCAGGCGGCTGCCATGGGGGTCGCGCCGGGAACGCACAGTCTCATGATTGAGCGCTTGCGTTTCGCCAAAGGCAAACTGATCGAGTTTGATGCCGAGCACTGGTTACCCGGCGCAATTGAGCTTCACATTGCGACACCTGTCTGATTCACGTTCTTTCCATTTCATTGCAACATATTTGCGCATGAGGAGGCTTGGCTGCACGTACCAAGTGCAATATTGTCACGCCCGCTTAGTCAAAAAATATTATAACAAATTGATAAATAACATAATATTATAATTGGCATAGATCTTCCTAAGACTGGTATATACCAGACTCGCCATTTAACGAGATACAAGGAGATATGCCAATGAATCGTCGTGACTTCCTGAAGATTCCCGCTGGCTTGGCACTAGCTGGCCTCGCCGGTCCGATATTGCCCAACCGTGCGCTGGCGGCACGTTCGGACTCCCTCAACATTCTCTGCTGGGAGGGATACAACACCGGTGATGTGCTCGATCCATTCCGTCGACTGCACCCCGATGCCAAGATCCGTGCAGAGTCCAGCACGGACGATCCGGACATGATCAACAAGTTGCGTGCCGGTGAGCGCAATATCTGGGATCTGATCAACGTTAACCAGCCCTGGGCACGAGAACAGCTTTATCCCGCCAATCTGATCAAGCCGCTGGATCGCAACCGCTTTGAGCCATATTTTGAAAAAATGATGCCGTACTTCCGCGAGAAGGACGGTACGCCGATCAAGTGGGCCCTCGACCCGAGCGGCAGGGACCTGATCGGCATGACCCAGCGTTTCGGGCCGTTCAGCTTCGTGGTGAATACCAAGAAAATTTCCAAGAAGATGGCCGAGGATCAAGGCTATAAGCTGTTCCTCGATCCGAAGATGAAGGGGCGTTACGGCGTTCTGACCTACGACAACTGGAATGTCATCCACTTGTGCTTGACAGCTGACTTCGATCCGTTCCGCAAACATACCCCCGAAGAGCTCGCCAAGTTCAAAACCGTTGCCGAGCAGATCTTCTCTGGTGCGAAGCTCCTGAGCGGTGACCTAGTTGCCATGAACACTGCGCTGATCAACGGCGAAATTGACGCCTACTTCACCGGCGGTACCTACACAGCGTCACCGGCCCGTTATGACGGCCGGAGCGAAGTCCGCGGTATTACCCCAAACTCTGGCCCGGTCAATGGTAAGGGCGGTGTGGTATGGATAGAAGTGACCTCACTGGTCAACAACCCGAACCCTTCCACGCTGGCGCCGCAGTTCCTCGAGTATGTACAGCAGCCGAAGGTTGCCAAACGCGTCGCGTTTGCCGAGGGGACTTACAACCCGGTCGCACAGATGGGTAGCAAGGATACGATGGCCCTGTTCGACAAGGACGAGCTAGATGCCATCCAGTGGGACACCCTCGAAGAAGAAATGGATGGGTCCATCGATTTCGACGTCAACCCTGATTACGACGAGATGTACAAAATATATCTCGACGCTAGGCGCAAGGTTTGATCGGTTTTGATGTAACGAGGTTGAAAAGAAAGTGTTCTTATCTGAAAACAACGCGATTCTGGAACTGAAGCACATCGGCAAGCGTTTCGGTGACTTTCAAGCTGTTAAGGATGTCAGCCTGGAGGTGCAAAGGGGGGAATTTTTTACACTGGTTGGTCCCTCTGGCAGCGGCAAGACGACCCTGCTGCGCATGCTGGTCGGGATGGAGCGCCCGACGTCGGGTGAAATTTTGCTGAATGGGGAGGTCATCAATGACGTGCCCGCAAACATGCGCCCTACGTGCATGGTGTTCCAGTCTCTGGCCTTGTTTCCCCACATGACGGTGGCGCAGAACATTCAGTTTCCGATGCGTACCCGGGGGATTTCACCTACCGAGTGGCGTACCCAGACCTGCATGCTCATGGACATGTTGCATTTGCCCGAAAGCTATTACAGCAAGAAAGTGACCGCATTGTCCGGCGGTGAGCGTCAGCGGGTGGCGCTGGCTCGAGCGTTAGCCTATGAACCGGAAATACTTTTCTTCGACGAACCGCTTTCAGCGATTGATGCCCGTCTGCGCAAGATCCTGCAGAAGGAGCTGAAGGATATTCAACGCAAGACGCGCAAGACGTTTGTTTATGTCACGCACTCCCTCGAAGAGGCGATGATCATGAGCGATCGGCTGGCGATCCTGCGTGATGGCAACATTGAACAGATTGGCACACCGACTCACATTTATGAAAAGCCACGAAATGCCTTCGTTGCCGAATTTATCGGCGAGGTGAACCTGCTCAACGTAGCAGGAGACAATAGTCCAACCGGAAAGTGGACCACCCCGCGTTGGCGCCACTACCCATTGACGTTGCCCAAGAAACTGGCCAGTGGTGAAACCAGAACGCTGCTGGTACGCCCTGAAACCCTGCACCTGACCGAAGAGCCCGGTCCTTACGACAACCAGGTATCCGGGAAGCTCGTGAACGAATACATGCTGGGTTCGCGGTACCAGTATCACGTCGACGTCGATGGGCACCTGCTGACCGTCGAGCGCAAGACCAAGTTCGATAGCGATAATGCCGAGGTCTTTGTCGGCTGGTTAATCAAAGACAGCATGCTCCTGGAGTCCTGAGATGTTGTCGAACAATCAAAAGCCCAAGCGCGTCGCGCCCAGTCCCGGCGTTCTGTTCTCCATACCTGGGATTGCCCTGCTGTTATTCGGCTTTATTGTCCCGTTGCTGCTGATTGTGGTTTTCAGCTTCATGCCGGCGAAAACCTTTGGCCTGGGGCATATGCCGACGCTACAGAACTACAATGAAATCCTTGGCAGTGACACCTACATCACATCGCTGCTCTGGTCGCTGTTTCTGGCGGGACTAACCACGGCGATCCTGCTTGTGGTCTGCTACCCCTTGGCTTTTGCCATGGCCAAGATCTTCAACCGTGGGGCGACGCTGATCACGCTAGCCGTTGTGCTGCTCCTGTTCGTGTCCGAGAACATCCGTCTGTTCGGTTGGTCGCTGACCCTGATGAAGGGAGGGGTCTTTGACGGCACGCTCAAGCAGTTCGGGTTGGGACTAGATAACGCACTGTACAACGTTCCGGTGATCGTCTTCGGCATGAGCTACGTCTACCTGCCATTCATGCTATTTCCGCTGGTGTTGGGGATTTCGATGATCCCGGATCAGGTCCGCGAAGCTGCAAATGATCTCGGAGCTAACTGGTGGTTGATTTTCCGCAGTATCGATCTGCCATTGTCTTCTCCGGGCATTCTGATCGGCTCGCTACTGACTTTTGTCCTGTCTGTCGGTGCCGTTTCCGAAGCGAAGATCCTTGGTGGTGGCAAGGTCATTCCGATCACACAGAACATTGAGAGCATCTTTTCCTACGCACAGAACTGGCCATTGGGCTCCGCGCTCTCGACAGCCCTGCTGCTGATCATCGGTGGGATGCTGACCTACGTACTTTCCAAGGTCGAACTCGACCGGCTGTTTCGAAAGTAAGAGGAGAGACGCATGCAACGTTCAAAAATCACGCGGAATCTCCTGGCCATCTACGCCATCGGCGTGTTGCTGGTGCTGTACATGCCGCTGTTCGCTACTACGCTGGCTTCGATATCCGAACATCGCTACTTCAGCTTCCCATTCAGTGCATTCAGTACCCGTTGGTACGAGAAGATGGTGGATTCGCTAACGGTGGCGGAGCTCATCAAGACGTCACTGACCGTGGCAGCGATGGTAACGATCATTACCGTGGTTGTGGGGTTCTTCGCGGCACTGGCTTTCGCGCGCTACGACTGGAAGGGCCGCAAGCTGTTCCAGAAAATCATCATCCTGCCTATCTTCTTCCCGCAGACGGTTTTAGGGCTGGCACTATTGATCTGGTTCACCTTCCTGGGCATAACTCCGAGTTGGAAGACGGCTGTGGTCGCGCATGCGATCTGGATCACGCCGATCACTACGTTAATCATGGCGATTCAGGCCTACAGTCTCGATCCCTCCCTTGAAGAGGCGGCGTCCGACTTGGGCGCTTCCCGACGAATGATCCTGTGGCGTATTTCACTGCCGTTGATGCTGCCGTCAATGATTTCGGCTGCCCTGTTCGCCTTCCTGATGTCGTGGGGTAACTTTGCCCTTTCGATGTACACCGATGGTGCCGACGTGACCATGCCCGAATGGCTCTACGCCAAGATGGTTGGCGGCTACTCTCCACTGATTCCGGCGATGGGCACCTTCTCGGTGATCGCAGCCGGCATTACCACCCTGCTGTTTTTCTTTGCAGTCAAATTCATGAAGCCCAAGGAGAAGATCTATGAGTGATACACGCACCGTATTGGTTACCGGCGGAACGCTGGGCATAGGCAAAGGCATCGCGCGCGTGTTCGCCAAAAATGGTTACAACGTCGTAATCACAGCCCGTAATGCCGAGAAGGGCGCGGTCGTCGAGCAGGAACTGAAGGCCTTTGGTCGCGGCGATGTCATGTTTGTTCCAGGTGACGTCACAAGCCTTGATTCCATGAAGGCAGCAGTAGCAGCTACCGTCGAGAAATTCGGTGGTCTGGACGTGCTCTGCGCCAATGCCGGCATGTTTCCGTCCGCCAAGCTCGACGATATGACCGAGCAGGATTGGGATGACATATTCGACGTTAATGTCAAGGGCATGCTGTTCAGCATTCAGGCAGCAAGTGAGCAACTCAAGAAGAGTAAAGCCGGTCGCATCGTGATCACGTCTTCGATCACAGGACCGATCACCGGTTTACCGGGTTGGGCGCATTATGGCGCAACCAAGTCCGCACAGCTTGGATTCATGCGTACTGCCGCAATCGAATATGCGCCGTTCGGCATCACGGTCAACGCCGTTCTGCCGGGGAACATCTACACCGAAGGTCTTGCCGATCTGGGTGAGGCCTACCTTAAGACCATGACGTCCTCGATTCCAATGAAGCGACTCGGCGATGTTGAGGACATCGGCGTTGCTGCCTTATTCTTCGCGCAGGAAAACGCCGGATATATTACCTCGCAGTCGCTGGTGGTCGATGGTGGTCAGGTGCTGCCGGAAACCCTCGAAGCAGTGGATGCCTGAGCCGTGACGACCAAGATGCACTGGAAGGATCGCTACCGTTCGTTCTATTACCAACATGCGCAGATCCCGGATCTCGAACTGGAGCCGGAAGCAACCGCGCTGCTGGTGATCGATATCCAGAACACCTACATGGATCGATCGGAACCGAAGGGGCTGTCAGATGCCGAGTTGGCCGAGTACGAGTCCTGGACACCGTTTCACGAGCGAATGAACGAGACTGTCGTGCCGACGGTACAGCGTCTGCTTGAGTATTTCCGCAAGGCGAGCATGCCGGTGTTCCACGCCCGGATCGCCTGCCTGACACCGGATGGGGTAGATCGCTCGCTCAGTCAGCGTCGCCCAGGATTCAACAACCTCTTGTTGCCGCACGACGAACAGCCATCGAAAATTTATGCACCAGTCGGGCCGCTCGAGCACGAGATCGTGGTCACCAAGACAACCGATTCGGCGCTGACCGGAACGAATCTACGGCTGATCCTGTGCAATATGGGCATTCGGCATGTCGTGGTTTGTGGGATCTTCACCGATCAGTGCATCTCCTCGACAGTCCGCAGTCTGGCTGACGAAAGTTTCAATACTGTGGTGATCGAGGATGGTTGCGCCGCAGGCTCCAAAGAACTGCACGACAAGGAGCTCGAAATCATCAACAACATCTACTGCCAGGTCATATCAGCAGACGATCTTCTTCAAAATCTGAAAGGCGTTTCGTGATGTTAGAAGCGGGCATTATCAGGGTGTTGAAAGCTGCTCCAGCCTACTGATAAAACAAGCAGTTTAAGAATATTCTAACAGGGATTAAACCTGCTGAAGAGTAAGTTAAATTCGTTGTCTTTGGAGATGTTTAATGGTACTCGTCGATTATAACAGTGTAATTGAAAGCAAAGCTGATCCATTAATAAACATGGCGGGGCAAGTCAGTGCGCTATATCCCCAATTGGGGTCCATAAACGAAATCCAATTTGTAACCAGCTCTGAGAATCACACCTATCGGATTATTTCCGAGCGGGGAGACTTTGCAATGCGGGTCCAGCGGCCAGGATATCATTGCCTAGAAGAAATAAATGCAGAGCTCCAGTTCGTTGAGGTCCTCTCTAATAATGGCATCGCAACTGCCAAACCGGTCAGGCGAAGCGATGGTCATTTTGTATCACAACTGCACACCGTTGAAGGTGATCGGCTTGTCACTTTGTTTCACTGGGTAAAAGGCCATCATCCTGAAGAAGTTGAATTTTATGACACGTACGGGAAAATGGGTAGCATTATGGGGCGTATGCACCAAGTTTCTACCAATATCACTCAGGACTATACAAAAAGTCGGCCACGCTGGACACTGGATGAAATTATTGGATCACACGCTGTTTGGGGAAGTTGGGATCATCCTGATTACATAGATCAACCGCAACGGAATTTAATTTTAGGCTTTATAGCGGAATTGCGTTCTCGGCTTGCTCGGTACGATTCTACGGGACGATATGGATTGATCCATGCCGATATGCGACCAACCAATGTCCTCTTGCACGATGGAGGGGTTGTTACCATCGATTTTGATGACTGTTGTCACTCCTGGTATTTGTTCGACGTTGCTGCAACAGTCAGTTTTCTTGAGCATCGGCCTGATATGCCAGAGTGGTTGGGTCATTTTATTTCTCAATATCAAAACCAAACTAAATTAAGCAAACAAGAAGTCGATCTTCTACCTTTCTTTATCGGATTACGCCGAGTGCAACTTATGGCTTGGTATTTTTCACATCGTGAGAGCGTATATTGTCAGTCAATTGGTGATACCTGGTTATATCAGTCGTTCGATGTGGTCTCTGATATCATCAGCCATAAAATTAGTTTCAATTAAAAGGAAAAATTCTCTATGCTTAAGCTTAATAGCTATGCTATCAGCAGCAGTAATGATATCCCCGATTACATCAAGCGTCGACGTAATACTTTAAGCGAGAAATACGAATTGTTCTATCAGGAGCCATTAATACCAATAAAAGGAACTGGTGCTTGGATAATTGATAAGAACGGGCGGAGATACCTTGATGCCTACAACAACGTAGTGTCAGTAGGACATTCCAATCAGAGGGTGAATCAAGCGATCACTGAGCAATTATCCACTCTGTGTACACATACACGCTATGTTAATGATGAGCTTTGTCGTCTTTCTGAACGAATTCAGGACAAACATCCCCAGGGTACCTGGCGGAGCATTCTGACCTGCACAGGTAGTGAAGCCAACGACCTAGGCATGCGCATTGCCATGGAAGTTACCGGAGGCAATGGTTTTATTGTGTCTGAACATGCTTATCATGGTCTGACTGGATTAACCCAAACATTGACTACATCCATGGACGGATATGCAGCTCTGGCTGATCGCTTGCAGATTAAAATATATCCAGTCCCTGCCCCTTGCCTCAGTGGAGACGGTACTAATAATTTTTTAACGGGTATTGAACGGGCATTAGACGCCATGGCTATCCAAGGGGTGCGTTTTGCCGGGGGTATTTTTGATTCGTTTTTCACCAGTGATGGTCTGGCTATTAAGCCGGAAGGATTTCTTAGGCAAGCCGTAGAGATTATTCATCGGCACGGCGGTATATATATTGCTGATGAAGTTCAGCCAGGATTTGGACGATCTGGAACAAATTTCTGGGGATTTCAAGTGCATGGTGCCGAACCGGATATCATCACGATGGGCAAACCCATGGGCAATGGATATCCCATTGCAGCCATTCTGATGCGGTCGCATCTGGATGATTTCATTCCGGACAGTTACTTTAATACGTTCGGAGGTAACAATGTAGCAGTGGCCGCAGCGCATGCCGTTTTGGATGAAATTGAAGAACGGGACCTAATGGGCAATGTTCGCACTCAAAGTCATATCATTGAGGAGGGATTAAGGAATTTGCCTGAACTATGTCCGGCGGTAGGTGATATTCGTATCCAAGGATTGTCCGTGGCCGTGGATATAGTTACTGAAAAAGGGCTACCAGACCCTGTCAGCAGTCTACGTATTGTTGAAGCGATAAAAAAGCGAGGAGTGCTAATCAGTACCAGCGGAAAGTCTGGAAATACTTTAAAAATTCGTCCATTAATCATCTACACATTGGAAGAAAGTGAATTTCTTGCAAGCCAATTAACTGATGTGATTCTAAGGAACCACTGAAAAAATCGTACGCTGGAGCAGATTTCGGATTGAAGTGTAAATTGTCTATCGAACACGCGATAGGTTTTGGTCGGATCAATTCGATTACATCGAGCGGTTCTGTAATTCATGGACGCGACGTAATCTCGCTAGGCATGATCAGAAGTTTTTTGGCCTTTTTGCAACCATCCGTGAAAACAGGGTAGGGCGCTTGTTGTGGGCTGAGGTCTTGATCAAAAAAAGAAATGTTTAGTGCGGCGGAATACAGATGGGGATTGCCACTACAGGATGACTTGATGGGGGACCGCAGAAAGCAATAAGCCCCCACGTAACAACGAGGGGGTGTTGCTGACGCCTAGTTCAGGGGCTTGAGTCTGAGGTCTGCGTCACTGGCTTTCGAGAAACCGTACTTGGCGTAGATGGCCTGGGCATCCGGGGTGCCTAGGTAGGCCAGATAACGCATGGCATTATAGGGGTTGCGTCCGGTCGACAGAACGCCAGCTGAATAGCCGACTTTGTCCTCCATGTTGTAGGGTGCAGGAATGGCTACGCCCTCGATTGGCCGACCTTCGGCCTGAGCATGCAGCACCTCGGATGTCCATACGATACCGACGTCCGCTTCGCCGTGTTCGATGCGGTAGGGAGTTTCGCGATGATGGCGCGCCGTAAACCAGGTCTTATCAGGCACCGCCCAGCAACTCTTGCACATTTTCCCGCCAGTTACCTGATCGTATATGCCCAGATCTTTCAGCATCTGCGCGCCGTAAAACTTGAAGATGCCTTCAGTCAGCGGGTTGGGGAGCGACTTGACCAAGTCATCCCGCGCCAAGTCTTCAGGTCCTTGTACGCCCTTGGGGTTGCCCTTGGCTACCATCAGCTCCAGCTTGTTGTGGGTGTAGATCATGTAGTCATTCATCACCCCATTCTTGGCCAGGCTTTTGAGGTGACCTAAGTTCACGCTGGCGAATATGTCAGGGTTCTGTGCGGTCTTCTGGCCGTTGATCTCGCCCTGCTTGAGGATCTGACCTTTAAGGATCTGACCCGGCGGTATGGTCTCCACGTAGATGGTCTTGATGTCAGGGTTCTTTTTCTGGAAATCCTGGATCAGCTCCTCCATCACCATGAACTGGTTGCCGGCCAGATATACGACAAGGTTGGCGGTGTAAGAATCGCCGATCTTGCCGTATTCGATGGTGCCGCCGGTGTGGAAACTGCGATAGTCGTGGCCTAAGCCTGCGTCGGCCTGTTGACCGGCTGCCAACAGGGATGTTGAGCCCAACGCCAGAACGGCGCCGGCCATAATTGAGATGGCTGTTTTACGGATATGCATTAGTCTGCCCTCCTCAGGGGTTGTGTGGAGGTTTGATCTTGGTTTACGGGCAGCCCACAGACAATACGATCAATTACGGACAGGAGCCTAGAGAAAACCCTAGGTTCTCTTCTATCTGTTTGTTTTTGCTTTTAAAACTTCCCATTCCATATCGACCAGGCCAGCCTGCACGGCGAGCCGGGTGAGTTCGGCGGCACTGCTGATTCCTAGCTTCCTCATCAAGTTGGAACGGTGTAATTCCACGGTCTTGATGCTGATTGCGAGGCTCCTTGCAATCAGTTTATTAGGCGCGCCCCTTGCCACCTCAATCAACACTTCGCGCTCGCGCGGGGTCAGGCCGGCGAGATGCTGTGCTGCCCCTGCCTTTTGCGCCTCGCGGGCCAGCGCATCGTTCTCATGAGCCAGCCAGTGGGCCACCAACTGAAGGATGCGCATCTCCAGTTCGTTATTGCCGTTGAGGCGGGATTCTTCCGCCCAATCGGGCTTGCCCAGAAACTCGATCAGGCAGACCACTTTGCCCTGGCGCACCACCGGCCAGGCAAGGTAGTGGCGTGACGGATTGTCTGATCCTGCCAGTTCTTTCTCGACCTGACGCCGGCTGTCGATGGCTATGCGAGCCAAATGCGGTTGCAACGCAGGTACGGAATGTGACAACGGCGGACTCGCAGTGCAGTGCTCGAGCTCCTGGGTGTGGTTGTCGACCCGGCTCAAGAGTATCTGATCGGCGCCGAAATACTGCTGCAACTGGTCGAGAATGGACTGCAGGCGCTGTTCGCGTGACAGATCGTTGCGAATGATCAGGGTATGGATCCCCTGCATGCATTCGCAGCCGCCGTGCAGGGTCTCCTCGTAGCGGATCCGCGATTCAATATCCTGCTGCAGCGCCTCATTGGCTGCGATCAGCGCCCGGGTTCTGTGTTCCACCAGCGTCTCCAGTACCTCCTTGTTACGGGTCAGGGCCTGTTGTGAGGCATTCAACCGGTGGTTAATACGCAGGATGTAGACACTGGTCATAATAATTAGGGCCACTGCGATCAGCAGCATGACTATAGTGCTTGCGTGGCTGCGCCACATTTCAGACAGGCTGGGTGGATGAGGCTCATAGGGATCGATCTGCAGCTGGCGCAAGGTGTCGTGTACCCTGCTGTAGCTCAACGGGATAGTCCAGCCGGCCCCCTGTGTGTCACGCGCTATGGCCGAGTCTTTGGGTATCTGCAACAGGCGTAGCGTCACCAAACGCGCCAACTCCCGGTCGGTATGCGGCAGGCGTGCAAAAGGCCACTCGGGATACAGTTGGGTACTCAGACGCAGGGAGAAGTCTTTTTCCTCGCGTGCCCCCAGCACCCGCACCTGATCGGGTTGTAGCCGTCCATCCGCGATCATCGCCTCCAGCACACCGGTACGTACCGTGCCGGCATCAGCTCGTCCCTCCAGCACAGCCTGTACGATCTCATCCTGGGGGAAGCCCAGCCATAGTAGATGCAGGTCGCGCAGGGCATTGATGTCAACATCCAGCAAACGCTTGCGTGCCAGCAAAAAGCCACCAAAAGCCTCCGGGTTGACCGCTGCGAAGCGTTGGCCACGCAGATCCCGCAAGCTGTGTATTTCACTGTCACTGCGGGTGAAGATCACAGAGCCGAAACTCGTCAGAGCCTGATCCCGATAGCGACTTCGGAAGGTCGCGAGACGGGTGGCACCAAAGTTGACCTCCAGACGAACGTAGTGCGCAGGATTGGTCAGAATGAAATCCAACTGCCCCTTGCGTATGCGGTTGCTAAATCCATCGTGGGTCAGCGTTTGGATTTCGAAGCGGTAGCCCGGTATGCCAGAGCCCAGATAATCCGCCAGCTCCTGCCAGCGCGCTTGTGTCCTGGCTTCCCCATTGAAGGCCAGGACCCCGATGTGTACCACCTTGGTGCTTCCTTGAGGCAACTCTGCAGCCGTTGCCAATGGCGACAGCAATAGCCACAACAAGATGAGGATCGGGTATATCTTGAAGATGGGGCAGGTCACAATGGGAAAATGGGTACATGCGGTCAATATCGCATCATATTACCGGAAAGAAACACAATCCGAAAAAGCCTACTAGATTGACCCGTCTTCGTGTGACCTCACGAGACATAAAATCGGTGGTTGCAAGGTCTGTGAGTTCAACAAGGTTATTGGATTGAAGCTAGAACACCATGCCGCATAGCTAAAGGGTGTGCGAATTTTTGTGTAAACGGTCATTTGGCAGGAAACTACCGTAATTCACGAGAGAGACGTCATGACCGTAAGCAACGAACTGATTGATAGCCTGCTGGCTGACTACAAAAAACCTGAAGACCTGATTGGCGAGCACGGGCTACACAAGCAACTTCCCAAGCGATTGGTGGAACGTGCGCTTGAAGCTGAGAAGGCTGAGCATCTTGGCCTCGGCAAGCACGGATCCTATCCGAATTTTTGTGTGTAAGGCATATTTAGTACTTCCAATGAGGAACGCGATATGACCGAACATCAAACCAAACCCGGGAAGCTTTCTATGGCTCAGCAATCCATAGAAGCGGCACGCAATGCCCCTGCGTTTAGCCCCCGCGAGATGCGAGCGGCGCTTGATGCGCTGGTCAACGCCCCGATGACACCGTTCTTCGCCTTCTCGCCTGAGATTCGGCGGGTGATTTAAACTACCCATGCCGTCGAGTCGGTTAACGCGCGCATCCGCAAGGTGATTAAAAACGCGAGCATTTCTCGAACGATGAGGCGGCAACTAAGCTGATCTGTCTGGTGCTAAGAAACATCACCAAGGAATGGGCGATGCCGGTGTTAGCCCAAAGCCGTAATGTCCCCTTTGTCCAATTCTAAAATGTCCCCCTTTGGTTTCGGGAGGGGTGATGGTAGAGGAGCATATTACGATGAGTCACCAAGAGGTCGACCGGCTGGGGGTGATCCAGCAGGTGGTGGGCAAGCGGCTGCGCCAGGGGGATGCGGCCCTGCAGTTGGGGGTGAGTGCGCGTCAGGTCAAACGCCTGGTGGCCCGCTATCGGGCTGAAGGAGCGGCAGGCCTGGTTTCGCGCCATCGGGGGAAG
>NZ_DAIESY010000001.1:0-13958 GCF_027346185.1 Halothiobacillus sp. | reverse complement strand
AGTAACCATGACTTACCCATTGCACCGAACCTGCTCAACCGCCAGTTTGGCGTGCGCAAGCCAGATACGGTGTGGGTTGGCGATATCACCTATATCGCCACCGACGAAGGCTGGCTGTTCCTTGCCGTGGTGATTGACCTGATAGTCATCGGAATGGCTGGATCGTATCTGAGCCGGGAAACGCTAGTCCTCATTGGTATTCGCGTACTGAACGCTTAACGTTTCTTGGGTGGCAGTAAATCCGTGATCGTTCCTTCGGCCATTTCCGCTGCGAAACCCAATGTTTCAGAAAGGGTGGGATGTGGGTGGATGGTCAGGGCGATATCACTCATGTCTGCGCCCATTTCCATGGCGAGCACGGCTTCGGCTATCAGTTCGCCAGCGTTCGGGCCGACGATGCCGACGCCGAGCAGGCGGTGGGTTTCTGCGCAGAAGAGGGCCTTGGTCAGGCCTTCATCTCGACCGATACTGAGCGAGCGGCCTGATGCGGCCCAGGGGAAGGCACCTTTCTCGTAGGCGATGCCTTCTTCCTTGAGTTGATCTTCGGTTTTGCCGGCCCAAGCAATTTCAGGGTCGGTGTAGGCAACGCTCGGGATGGTGATGGGCGTGAAGGCGGATTTCATGCCGCAGATGACTTCTGCTGCAACCTTGCCTTCATGCACGGCCTTGTGGGCCAGCATGGGTTGGCCGACGATGTCACCGATGGCGAAGATATGCGGCACATTGGTCTGCATCCGCGCATCAACGGGGATGAAGCCGCGCGGATCGACGGTGACACCGGCCGCTTCCAGGTTGAGCTTGCGGCCGTTCGGCGAGCGGCCGACAGCGACCAGAATCTTGTCGAAGCGATCGGTTGCTGGGACGGATTTGCCTTCGAAGGTCACATCCAGGCCGTCGGCGGTCGCGGTGACGCCGGTGACCTTGCTGCCGAGATAAATGTTCTCGTAGCGTTTCTTGATGTCTTTGAGCAGCGGGCGAACCAGGTCCTTGTCCGCGCCGGGGATGATGTTGTCCGCCAGTTCGACGATGGTGATCTTGCTGCCGAGCGACGCGTACACCTGCGCCATTTCCAGGCCGATGATGCCGCCACCGATGATCAGCATCCGCTTGGGGATATCGGCCAGTTCGAGCGCGCCGGTCGAGTCGATGACGCGGGGATCGTCGTGGGGAATGAACGGAAGTTTCACCGGCTGTGAACCCGCGGCGATGATGGCGTGTTCGAATTGAACGGTCGTCTGGTTGCCATCGGCGGCGGTAATGCGGATATGGTTGGCGCTGGCAAATTGGCCGACGCCTTGCAGGATGGTGACCTTGCGCTGTTTGGCTAATTGCTTGAGGCCGCCGGTGAGCTTGTCAATCACGCCGTTCTTGAAGCCGCGCAGGCCATCGAGATCTATTTTCGGCTCGGCGAAGGTAATGCCGTGACTGCCCATTTCGCGGGTTTCGTTGAGTATGCCGGATACGTGCAGCAGGGCCTTGGACGGGATGCAGCCCACGTTCAGGCAAACGCCACCGATTTTTTCAAAGCGCTCGATCAGGATGACCTTCTTGCCCAGATCCGCGGCGCGGAAGGCGGCGGTGTAGCCACCGGGGCCAGCGCCCAGAACGACCACGTCGCATTGATGATCTGCATTCAGATCAGACGGCGCTGCGACGGGTGCTGCCGTTGCGACAGTAGTCGCCCTGGCCTTGGGTGCGCTGGGTGCCGGTTCTGCGGCTGCATGGGCTGATTCGCCCGCGGATTCAGTGGCGGATTCCATGGTGGCGATGGGGTCGCCCGTGCCGACCTGATCGCCAACCTTGACCAGCAGTTCGACAATCTTGCCGGATTTTGGTGCCGGGATCTCCATGGTTGCCTTGTCGGATTCCAGTGTGAGCATCGAGGTTTCGGCTTCGACGGTTTGCCCGGCTTCAACCAGCACTTCGATGATTTCGACTTTGCCGGACACGCCGATGTCGGGCAGTTTGATGGTTTCAAGTGATGCCATGTCGGTGTCCCTTGTGAGAATCTATTTAGAGAATGAGTTCGCGCAAATCGCTCAGCACCGCCGAGAGAGCCGTGATGAAGCGGGCACCCTGAGCGCCGTCGATTACGCGGTGATCGTAGGACAGGGCGAGCGGCAGCATCAGGCGCGGTTCGAAGGTTTCGCCGTTCCAGACCGGGCTCATTTTCGAGCGCGAAACGCCGAGAATCGCGACTTCCGGCCCATTCACGATGGGCGTGAACTGCGTGCCGCCGATGCCGCCGAGGCTGGAAATTGAGAAGCAGCCGCCGGACATATCCTCGGGGCTGAGTTTGCCGTCCCGTGCTCGGGCACTCACGGCAGCAAGTTCGGCAGAGAGTTCGAACAGGCCTTTTTGATCGACGTTGCGGATGACGGGGACGACCAAGCCGTTGGGTGTGTCGACGGCTACACCGATGTGGGTGTATTTCTTAAGAATCAGGTTCTCGCCACTGGCATCGAGTGAGGCGTTGAATTTGGGGAAGTCGGCGAGTGCGCGCGCCACCGCTTTGAGAATGAACACCAGCGGGGTGAGCTTGACGCCGGCTTTTTCCGCCCGTGCTTTCAACGATTGGCGGAAGGCTTCCAGATCGGTGATGTCGGTTTCATCGAACTGGGTGACGTGCGGAATATTCAGCCAGCAGGTGGACAAATGCTTGCCCGAACGCTTTTGAATCCGGGATAACGGCACGGTCTCGATTTCGCCGAACTGGCTGAAGTCGATGCTGGGTAGGGGCGGAATGGAGCCACCAGCCGTTGCCACAGGGCCTGCCGATTGAGTCAGTGCCTTCTTGACGAAGGCCGTGACGTCGTCTTTCTGGATGCGTCCCTTCACACCGGTGCCAGTGACTTTGGCGAGGTCCACGCCCAGCGTGCGGGCAAACGCGCGTACCGAAGGGCTGGCGTGGAAGGCGGCGCCAAATGTCGGTGCGTTGATGGGCGTGTTTTCAACGTTCGCCGGAGCCGCTGCGGGTATTGGTGCCGAAGCTGCCGCAGGCGCAGCTTCTTCGGGCGTAGGTGCGGTTGGTTCAGGCGCCGGAACACTTGAGGCGGCCGGTTCAGCTTTGGCAGGTTCCGGTGCCGGGCTGGCAGCATCTTCCGCATCCATTTCGACAATGATGTCGCCGACGTTGACGGTGTCGTCCGTTTTGACCAGCACCTTTTTCACCACGCCGGCGAACGGCGCGGGGATTTCCATGGTGGCCTTATCGGATTCGAGGGTGATCAGTGATTGCTCGGCTTCAACCCGGTCACCCACGGCAACCAGTACTTCGATGACAGGCAAGTCTTTGAAGTTGCCGATATCCGGCAAGGGGACTGATTTCACGGTCATACGCGTGCTCCAAAAATGTTCAATCCAAAATTGTTCCATGTGATGCGCCCCGTTGCATGTAGCGGGGCGATCGACGATCCAGTCTTAACGTGAAGAAGGCATGCCCAGTTTCGGGTTAATGTCGTACTTCTTGATGGCTTGCGAGACAACCGACGCTGCGATGGTGCCTTCGTCCGCCAGTGCCTTGAGCGCCGTGATCACGATGTTGGCTGCATCCACTTCGAAGAATTTACGCAATGCTTCACGGGTATCGGATCGACCGAAGCCATCTGTGCCCAGCGTGACGTAACGGCGCGGCATGAATGAGCGCACCTGCTCGGTATAAAGGTGGATGTAATCAGTCGCCGCGATGATGGGGCCCTGGGTTGGTTCCAATGTGGCCGTCACGTAGGGCACTTTTTGCGGTGCTTCCGGGTTCAGGCGGTTTTCACGAACGCAGGCCTGACCTTCTCGTGCCAGTTCGCTGAAGCTCGTGGCCGACCAGACATCGGCAGCCACGTTCCAGTCCGCTTCCAGCATGGCAGCGGCTTTCTCCACTTCACGCAGAATGGTGCCGGAACCGAGCAACTGAACACGCGCCTTGTGTTTCGCTTTGGATTTGCTGAACGGGTACAAGCCGCGCAGGATGCCTTGCTCGATTTGATCCCGGTTCTCTTCCGGCATGGCGGGGTGCGGGTAGTTCTCGTTCATCGCGGTGATGTAATAGAACACGTCCTTTTTGTCGGTGAACATCTCCTTGAGGCCCGCGCGAATGATGACGGCCATCTCATAGCCGTAGGTGGGGTCGTAAGACTTGCAGTTGGGCACCGCGCTGAAGAAGACGAGGTTATGGCCGTCCTGATGCTGGAGGCCTTCACCTTCAAGCGTGGTGCGACCAGCGGTACCGCCGACGATAAAGCCGCGCGCGCGCATGTCGCCACCCAGCCATATGAGATCGCCCACGCGCTGGTAGCCGAACATCGAGTAGTAGATATAGAACGGAATCATGGCCTCGCCGTAGTTGGCATAGGCCGTGGCTGCGGCCAGCCAGGAGGACATGGAGCCGGCTTCGTTGATGCCTTCCTGCAATACCTGACCATTGGTGGCCTGCTTGTACCAGGACACCTGATCGGAGTCGACGGGTTCGTAAAGCTGCCCCGCCGGATCGTAAATGCCGACCTGACGGAACAGGCCTTCCAGACCGAAGGTGCGGGCTTCATCGGGGATGATCGGGACGACGCGTTTGCCGAGTTCTTTATCACGCAAGATGATGGCGAGAATCCGGCCGAACAGCATGGTGCTCGACATTTCGCGATCGGCCGTGCCTTTGAGAATCATGTCGAAAGCAGACAGTTCTGGCGTCGGCAGGGCGGCCGCACGGTCCACCCGGCTGGGCAGGTAGCCACCCAGCGCGCTGCGGCGTTCGTGCAGATACTTGATCAGTTCGTGGCTATCTTCCGGTTTGTAGAAGGGAACGTCGTTTTCCAGTTGCGCATCGGAAATGGGCAGGCCGAAGCGGTCGCGGAAGTATTTGAGGCCGTCGACATCCAGCTTCTTCTGATTGTGCGCCGTCATCGCGCCTTCGCCGAATGGCCCCATGCCATAGCCTTTGATGGTTTTGGCGATGATGACGGTCGGCTGGCCTTTGTGTTCGGTGGCTGCCTTGTAGGCCGCATACATCTTGCGTGGGCTGTGACCACCCCGTGTCAGGCCGAAGATTTCCTCGTCGGTCATGTTCTTGACGAGTTCAGCGGTTTCCGGGTACTTGCCGAAGAAATGCTTGCGGACAAAAGCGCCATCCTTGGCCTTGTAGGCCTGATATTCGCCGTCGACCGTTTCCATCATCAACTGCATGAGTTTGCCGGAGCTATCCTTTTGCAAAAGCTCATCCCAGCCCGGACCCCAGAGTACCTTGATGACGTTCCAGCCAGCGCCACGGAAGCTGCCTTCCAGTTCCTGAACCACTTTGCCGTTCCCGCGCACCGGGCCATCCAAGCGTTGCAGGTTGGCGTTGATGACGAACACCAGGTTGTCGAGCTTTTCGCGCACGGCCAAGCCGATAGCGCCGGTGGATTCCGGTTCGTCCATCTCGCCGTCACCGAGGAATGCCCAGACTTTGCGGGTGTTCATCTTCGCCATGCCGCGTGCGTCCATGTATTTCATGAAGCGCGCCTGATAGATGGCCTGTAATGGGCCAAGACCCATCGATACGGTCGGGAACTGCCAGAAAGTCGGCATCAGCCAGGGGTGCGGATAGGAAGAAACGCCATCGAGATGCGCTTCCTGACGGAAATTGGCGAGTTGTTCTTCGCTGATGCGGCCTTCGAGAAAGGCGCGTGCATACATGCCCGGCGAGGCGTGACCCTGGAAGAACACCATGTCGGCCCCATCGGGGTGATCGTGACCCTTGAAGAAGTGGTTGAAACCCACTTCGTACATGGTGGCGCTGGATTGGAAGGTGGCGATATGGCCACCTACGGAGGTGTGTTTGTTCGCCCGAGCGACCATGGCCATGGCATTCCAGCGGATCAACGCGCGCAGGCGCTGTTCCAGTTGGCGATCACCGGGGTAGGTCGGTTCTTTTTCTGCGGGAGTGGTGTTGATGTACGGCGTGGTCGCCGAATAGGGTGTGTCGATGCCGTGCTTGCGAGCCGCCTCGATCAGGTTGCCGATCAGGTGCCGCGCCTTGTCTGTGCCTTCGACGGCCACGACCGCCTCTAAGGCTTCGAGCCATTCGCGGGTTTCTTGCGGGTCTTGATCTTGGTATGCAGTCACTCGGATACTCCTTTGGAATCGGGCTGTCACCTGCAGGCAACAGGCCTGCAGCACTCATATCATAATGTGGGGCGATGTCGACGGCGCAACAGGCGCTCGCTGCAGACATTCGATCCTGGGCGGGGCTTTAAAACCCCACCTCATGGTAAACAGGCGGCTTCGAACTTTAACGGTCGGTTCTGTCGGCGCATCCAGTCGCATTATGCGGAAATTTTTACCGATTGTCCTTCGCCTGTGTGTAATTCCCGCTTCCTGTTTTTTCGCTTCAGCGCTTCAAGCTGCCGAGCAGTGAGCGGATCAATTGCCTTCCGATCTGGCTGCCGATCGCACGAACCGTACTGCTGATGAACGCCTCCATCGGCGTTTGTCGGCGGCTTGTTCGAGCTGTGGATTGTGCTTTTTCGTCCTCTTGGGTGTGTTGCGCGCTCAGTTGGGTCTGACGGTGAATTTCTTCCGTACGCTGCTTGAGCATCTCGAACGCAGAGTCACGATCCACCGGCGTATCGAACCGCCCCCGATAACGTGAGCGCTGCATGATGGCGGCGCGTTCCTCGTCGGTGAGCGGGCCGATGCGGCTCATAGGCGGGCGCATGAGCACCTGCTCGACCGGTGTCGGCATGCCCTTGGCATCCAGGCATGATACCAATGCTTCGCCCACACCAAGCTGGGTGATGACCGTTTCCACATCGACCGCCTCGTTGCTGCGGAAGGTTTGCGCGGCGGCACGCACGGCTTTCTGATCGCGCGGCGTAAACGCGCGCAGCGCATGTTGTACCCGGTTACCGAGTTGGCCCAATACGGTTTCGGGCAGATCGAGCGGATTTTGCGTGACGAAATAAACGCCCACGCCTTTGGAACGAACCAGACGAACCACCTGCTCGATCTTGTCGATCAGCGGTTTGGGGGCATCGTCGAACAACAGGTGCGCTTCGTCGAAGAACAGTACGAATTTTGGCACATCAAGGTCGCCGACCTCGGGCATCTGCTCGAATAATTCCGAGAGTAGCCAAAGTAACAAGGCGGCATAGACCTTCGGGCTTTCCCGATAGAGCCGATCCGCTGCCAGTACGTGAATCATGCCCGCGCCCGTGTCGGATTCAATGAGCAGATCATCAAGGGCGATGGCTGGCTCGCCGAAGAGCTGTTCGGCCCCTTCACGCTTGAAACCAGTCAGCGCGCGCATGATGGCGCCCAGACTGGCGCTGGAGATGCGACCGTATTGCGATTGGTATTCGTCGCCCGCTTCATCGAGGTGGCGCAGCAATGCCTCGAAATCCTTGAAATCGATCAGCAGCAGGCCTTGATCGTCGGCAATCTGGAATGCCATGTTGAGCACGTCTTCCTGAAGCTCATTCAAACCCAGCAGCCGGGCCAGAACAACAGGCCCGATTTCGGAAATCGTCAGTCGGAAGGGGTGACCTTTTTCACCGTGCACATCCCAGAAAATGACTGGATTGGCCTGGAAGTGCATGGGCTCCAACCCCATCTTTTCGGCGCGGGCGCTGATTTTTGGGTGTGACTTGCCGCTGGCCGCGATGCCGGACAAATCACCTTTGATATCCGCCACGAAAACGGGGGTGCCGAGCCGGGCAAACTGCTCCGCCAATACTTGCAGAGTCACGGTCTTGCCAGTGCCCGTGGCCCCTGCGATCAAACCGTGCCGGTTAATCATGCGGGTTTGAATGGTGGCCGGTTGTGTTCCGGCCCCAAGCAGGATCGAGGTGGTTTGCTCGCTCATGAATTCATCCTTATTCAGCGTCCGGGAATGCTCAAACTCTACCCTGGATGGGGTTGAGCCAGATATCGGTGACGCCGCATCGACGGTGGGTCAGCCCTTGGGGCCAAGCAATGCCCACAAGATCAAGCCCAGCACGGGCAGAAACAGGATGAGCAATACCCACAGCGTTTTGACCCCCGCACCCGCATTGCTCTGGACCACGCGGATCATGGCCCAGATGTCCAGCGCGAGAATAATAAAACCCAATAATCCACCTACTTGCATCGACATCATCTTTAAATCTCCTTTGTTTGTGCGTCCAAATATATCAGACCCTGTGCGGTTGCAGACGAATCAATTGTCCGTGGGCGTTGTTGTTGGCGAGCAATGCCAGGGCAGTGGGCAGCATGGCCGAGACATCAGCGCGTTCCGATTGCGCTTCGCCTGGGAATCGGTACTGCCGCAGGCCGCTATCGGTAGGGCCGGGGTCCAGCCCATTGATACGCACGCTGGTCGTTTCATTCGCCCATTGTTCGATCATTCTCGCGATGGCGGCGTGGGCGAGTGTGTAGGCGTTGCCGAAGGCGGGGGTGCCCCGGTCGGTGAAAAACAAGACCTGAGCGCGATTGGGCTGTGTCTGTTTCCCGGGTTGCTCCAGCAGGTGCCAGAGACTGCGGGTGAGTGCGAATGGGGCGATCAGGTTGAGGTGCAGGCTTTCCTGGAATTTCATCAGATCACTGTGGGCCAGCGGGCTGAGTTGCCCGCCTTGGCCCATGGCGTGGATCAGAATATCGATCCGGCCAAAGTTGTTTTCGATTGCATCGGCCAGCGTCTGGTAATCCTCGACGGCGGCTCCGGAAAAATCCACGTTTTGAATGACAGGCGCGCGTTGTTCGGCCTCGGCACCCAACTCGGCGGTGAGTTCATCGGCCAAGTGGTTGAGACGGTCACTTTTGCGCCCGAACAGGATCAACTGCGCGCCTTGTCGTTGCAGCGCGAATGCCATGGCTTCACCGATCGTGCCGGTGGCGCCGTTGATGACGACGATTCGACCGGCAAATCCGTCTGTTTTTTCGCTGTTCATATCGTTATCTCAATTCCATGTTTTTACAGGCGGTTCAACGCAACGGCCGCGGCGCCCGCTTGGTGGCCCACCAGGCGGTGAGCAGTTGTGCAAAAGGGGAACGCTCGGGGCGCTCGTCGAGCAGGCGCAATCCACTGCGGTGAAGGTGGACTAGACGGGCTTGGTCGAGTGCGATCAGCGCGCGGAAAAAAGCGGGTGGCCGACGACAGGTTTGTTTGAGTTCAAGCAGATGCCGATTGTGTTCTGCCCGGATGTGTTCATATTCCACTTGCAGCAAGGGTGCCAGGCGAGTGGATCGATCCGGACGGTGAAAATCCGCTTCATTGACGCTGTGCTTTTCGAGTTGCTCCACAGAGAGGTAAATAAAGCCACGAGCCACATTGCGCCCCAGCCACTGCAGGTTGTCGATGCGGTGACCGAGTGCGCCGAGTGCGCCGAGCTTCACAGTCGTTTCCTCAGGAAGATCGAGCGCCTGGGCGTACAACCGGAACAGGGCGCCCCCTTTGGCATCGAGATAGGCAGTCAGATCCGCTTCGGTATCGAATCCCTGATAATCCAGCGCCAAAAGCGCGCTACCGAGTCGAGATTCCAGATGCGGAACCATTTTTTCAAGGGTGCCGGGGGGCGTCGACTCAAGTAGTGAAATCAAAACCGGGTGATTGCTGCTGGTTTCGGTGGTCGCCTGATGCAAGGCGCCACGCCACCAATCGAGCTTGGATCGGGCAACCTGGGGCTCCGCCATGGTCTGAACGATCTCTTCCAAACTTTTGTCGAGCGCCTTGATCGCCGTAATCGCGTACAGATCCCGGCCACGCAGCGGCAGGCTGGCATATCGAAAGCCGCTGCCAATCGGGCGGGCAATCCGTTCGCACTCGGCATCGTGACTCGTGGGGCTGTGTTGATTCATGGCGGGCATCATAGCAATGCAGCTGTCCGGGGGCATCCTGAAATGCCGAGTAGGGTGGTTGTGGCTTTGACCGAGCCGGATATGTTTGTCGGATTGGCTAAAGTATTTGGCCTATGTGACGATACGCCAACCACATCGCTAAGGTATTTGGAGTCAGGTGTCCAAGGATAGTGTATCCCTATTTTTTATGGGGTTTTAAGGGTTTCTATGAATAAAATAAGTATCTTGCGGCGCCTTAAATGGTCCTTTATCGCCATGGGGGCTATTTTCCCTGTTTTTGCAAGTTTCTTTGTCAACTTCAGGGAAGGGATGCTGAGCTGGTTCTTGCTGGGTTGTGTGGCAGCGGGCATTACCGTCGGTTTTGTAAATTACTGGGTGGCGCAGGTCGTGTTGTTGCGGCAATTGTCGAAAATGGCCATTTTGACCGGCTCAGTACGGCAGGGTGACCTGACGAGTAAATGCGACTTGATGAGCGACGATGCCATCGGCAAAATTGCTGATAGTTTCAACGGCATGATCGACACGCTGCATCGCCAGATCGGCGACATCAACCACGGCAGTGCATCGATGCAAGAAGCGGCCAATACGCTCGATCACCGCATCGGTCAGGTGATGACCGAGCAGAGTCAAGGACAGATCACCCGAAGTGTCGGTTCGATTCACTTCGCCCTTGCCCGCGTTGATACGGCCACCCGGCACATCCATTCTCTGGTGTCGGCCAAGGAAGAAATCGAATCCATGACACGCACCATCAGCTCGGTGGCCGACCAAACCAACCTGTTGGCACTGAATGCAGCCATTGAAGCCGCCCGCGCAGGTAAGCATGGGCGGGGATTTGCCGTGGTGGCCGGAGCAGTCTGGGCGTTGGCGCTGCGCAGTCAGGACGCCACCGTGCAGATTTCGGCAGTGATGGAGCGCTTGACCCGCGAGGAGGGTCAGACGGATCAAACCATGACCGAAGTCGTGGATTACTCTCAGCAGGCCGAAGCGGCTATGAGCGCGGCGCAAGGTGAGTTGGAGCAAGTCCTGGTTGCCATCGACGATTCCGTGTCGGCCACGTTGAGCGTGGAAAGCAACAGTCAGGAGCATCAGGAAACCATCGAGCAGCTCAATGCCGATCTGCACGCCTTGATCGACGTGATCACTGCCAACGCCGAACATATGTCAGCGGCGCAGGTCGCGGTATCCAGCGTGCAGCAGGATGCACAAAAACTGGGTTCGCTGGTCAGCGGTTTCAGGATTTAAGTCGAACCCCGTTCTCGAGAGCGGGGGCTCGGATAAGTCAGGCCGACACCGCGTGGCGCAAAAAATTCCGCCCGATCAGTTGGGCGCTGAGCCATCCCAGTGAAAGCCCGATCAACCCAAGCAGCGCGGTCAGCATCATCGGGGTGATCACGGTGATCTGAGTACCGTATTCCGCCGCGAATTGATTGATGGGTGCCGTGAGCATCGTCAATAGCGTGTAGATCAAGCCGCTGGCCACCAGGCCACCCAGCAGTCCCATGATGGCGCCGTCATAAAGTAGCGGGCGAATCATGTAACGCCGCGTGCCGCCGATCAGCGCGATCAACGCCAGCTCTTCACGACGTTTCTGTAATTCGAGCCGCAGTGTGTTGCCGATCACGGAAACCACGGTAAAGCCGAACAGGAACATCAACCACCAGCTCAACTCGTCGAAAAACTGGCTGATGGTTTGCAGTCGCTTTACCCATACGCCACTCTCCGAGAGATTCTCGACCAAGGGGTTGTTACGGATTTCTTCCCGCAGCGCGAGGCTGGCCTGGTCGGTCGGGTTCTTTAATTTGAGAACGACGACGGTCGGGAGCGGGTTGGGAATATCACTGTCCAGACTATCGATGTTCAGGCGTCGGGCGAGATCCTTCAGCCCCTGTTCCGGTGGAATGACGTGGGTGCTGCGGACATTGGGTTGGCTCTGCAGCCATTGGGTGAAGTCTTTTACATGGGTTTCATCGGTGCCCGTTTTGAGATACACGTTCACCTGACCCTGTTCGGCTGCCCAGGCACCACCGATGTGCTTGATCTGGGCGGCCAGCGTCATCAAAAACCCCGGCAGCGCCAGCACGATGGCTATGGCGAAAATAGTGGCCCAGGCGCTCAGGGGACGGCGCACCAGATGCCATAAGCCGTCCTTGAGGCAGCGTGCATGGTGCCGTTTCCAGGCGTTGAGTGCACTGGTCTTCGTTCTGGCAGTTCGGGTCGGTGTGCCGCTCGGGATTTTGGCCGAGGTTGAGTGGTTCTGGTCCATGCTCAGAAAGCTTCCTCTATCTGGGCAATCCGCCCTTGATTCAATACGATACGGGGCACAGCAAAGGTCTTTAACAAATGCAGGTCGTGGCTCGCGATCAACACGGTCACGCCGATGGCGTGAAAGTCGGCGAACTGGTTGAAAATTTCGCGGGAGAGTTCGGGGTCAAGGTTACCCGTGGGCTCATCGGCCAGCAGGATCTTGGGGCGATTGACCAAGGCGCGGGCGATATTGACCCGCTGCTGCTCACCACCGGAGAGTTCATCCACTCGAGCGCGTTGGCGCGCAAGCAGGCCGACCTTGTCGAGCGCCGCTTCGACGCGTCGGCGGATGTCTCGTGGCTCGAAACCGGCCACCTGCATCGGTAGGGCCACATTATCGAACACCCGTCGGTCGGGCAGCAGGTGATGATCCTGAAACACCACGCCGATTTGACGCCGCAATTTCGGATACTGGTGTTTGGGCATTTTTTGCAGATCATGCCCGCCGATGCGCACCGTGCCGCTGGTGGGGTGATCCAGCGCGGGAATCAGTCGCAGCAGGGTGGATTTTCCCGAACCGGAATGGCCGGTAATGAACACCATCCGCCCTTCGGGAATGTGAAAACGCACGTCCTGCAAACCGAAGTGGCCGTTACTGAAGCGGCGGCTAACGCCATCGAATTCGATCATATTTCCTCGCGATCCAGCAGGGCATCGACATAACCTTTCGGGTCGAACGGTCGCAAATCGCCGATCTGTTCCCCTACGCCGATAAAGTCGATGGGCAGCTTCAATTCGTCGCTAATAGCGAACAGAATGCCGCCCTTGGCGGTGCCATCGAGCTTGGTGACAATCAATCCGGTCACGCCGACCGCCTCATGGAACTGACGAGCCTGATTGAGCGCGTTCTGGCCGATGCTGGCGTCGAGCACGAGCATAATCTCGTGCGGCGCGCCAGGAATCGATTTGCTGACGACCCGGACCAGCTTCTTCAATTCTTCCATCAGGCCGCCTTGCGTATGCAGTCGACCGGCGGTGTCGGCAATCAGCACATCCATATTCCGGGCGCGCGCCGATTGGGCGGCATCAAACAGCACCGAAGCGGCGTCCTGCCGCCCCGGTTCGCCGATGACCGGGATCTGGTTGCGTTCACCCCAGGTGATCAGTTGCTCGACGGCTGCGGCGCGGAAGGTATCACCCGCGGCCAGCATCACCTTGTGCCCGGACTGCTTGTAATGGTGTGCCAGTTTGCCGATGGTCGTGGTTTTCCCGGCACCATTGATGCCGCAGACAACGATAATGTGTGGCTGCTCCGTGGGGACGGGGCGGGGTTTTTGTACGCGTTCCAGCCGCTCGACCATCAGTTGGCTGAGCTTTTCGAACAAGGCTTCGGCGTCGTTGATCTGCTTGCGGGAAATCTGCTGATGCAGGGCATCGATCAACGCGCGCGTAGTCGCTTGCCCGACGTCGGCCATGATCAATCGGGTTTCGACTTCTTCGAGCAGTTCGTCATCGATGGCCTTTTTGCCGAGGAAAAGATCGCCCAAGCCTTCGGTGAAGTTGTTGCGAGCCCTTGCCAGTTGTTGCCAGAAGCGGGATTTGGGTTTTTCCTGTGTAACGGGTTGTGGCGCCGTTTGGATGGCTATCTGTGTCGAAGGTTGCGCCGGTTCAGGTTCTTCTGTAATGGCCGCGGCAATGGATTCGGGTTCGATGGCTTTTTGCGCTTCGACCGGTTCTTCTGCAGTGGCCGAGCCATTTGATTCGACTACTGGGGCGTCGACTGAAGAATCAACCGGTGATTCGATCGCAGCATCGCCGGGCACCTGTTTTTTCTTCCGACGGAGAAATCCAAACATTTTAAAGGCCTTCGTGAATGAGATAATCCATACGGGCAGCACACTACACCGTCTATG
>NZ_DAIESY010000152.1:0-2815 GCF_027346185.1 Halothiobacillus sp. | reverse complement strand
GACCATCAGTAACGCAACGAAACCGGTGCGGCTGTCGGTGATCCAGTGCAACATGGACGTTCCTTTCTGCTTACACGCCGATCATATAGCGGATTTTGGCGGATTGGCAGCTTGTTGCATACAAAAATCAATTCTTCCCCTGCTCCACCTACCAGCTCCCCGGAAGTGAGGTGGATTTCACATCATGACGAACGTACGCCCATTCCCACGAAAGCCTAAAGGCAAAAACGCCCGCAAGCACAACATCGACGCGTCGCTCACCCTTGCCGATCACAATGGCGAACCGGTGGACGTTCTGTTCATCGTTATCAACGGCTGCGGCATCTTTCTCTCTACGGATATTCCCGATGATCCGGACGACCACCGCTACTTCATAGAGCCTGGTCAGGACCCCGCATGCCATGTATCAGGACTTCTGTGCCACCATTCAGGGCGCGGTGGATGGCATGCGTCCCTATCCGCAGGACGCCTATGAGTCGGCCCACGCTATTGAGATCATGAACAAGCTCACCAACAGCAGTGATATCCCCGTCGATCACGACGGTCCGCGGATTTGGTCGAGGTGTCCTGAAATGCAGGAATGGAGGTATCGATACCACGAAGCGGGCAGTTAACGGTGTTCTCGCATGGCATCCTTCCTGTGATAATGCCGTTCAGACGTTAGCGCCCATCCTGCTCGACTCATGGTAGGATAGGGCCTACATCCACGCAACGTCACATGGATGTTGAGGCATTTAAAAGAGGTATGAATTGGAGCTTAGTCACAATGTCTGCGCCATGGTCTATTGAGAACCCAACCAAACTGACAGCGATCAAACGACTCATCGGCGGTATCGGTGATCTCAACAGTAAATTGATCTTGTTGGTCAGTGAGAGAGGCAAAACCAGGCTGCTGCGCGAATTGGACGATGACCTGGACCAATCGGTAGCCATCTGGCAGCAAACCCTGGTGGCGGAGAACCTGAAAGACCCGTTCAAGCACGATGCTTGGGGGGCTGGAAAAAATCTCGGTCAAGGGCTGCGAGATCAAGCAGGCGCCGCTGTACGGCGGCTCGCCGGCCATTCCGAAGGACTTGCGCAAGCATTTCGATACCTTCTTGAACGAGTGCTGCACGGGCAACGACCCCACCAAGCCGGGTTTTGTGATCGAGCGAACCCATGACCGAGGCCGAACTCCTGCAAACGTTGGCGCGCGGCGAGGACAGCCAGCACCAGTTCAAGCGCGATTTCACCAACGCCGACGCGCTGGCAGCGGAGTTCATCGCGTTTGCCAACAGCATGGGCGGCCAGTTGTGTGTGGGTGTGGCGGATAACGGACAGATCACGGGGCTCACGTCAGCGGACGTAGCCCGGCTCAACCAATTGCTGTCCAACACAGCTTCGCAAAATGTGCGTCCGCCAATCAATCCTGTCTCGGACAACGTCCAAACCGTACACGGTCTTGTCATGGTTATCACCGTGGCTGAGGGCTTGAACAAACCATATGTGGATACCCAAGGCCGCATCTGGGTCAAAAGCGGTGCCGACAAGCGCCACGTCACCGCGCGCGAAGAAATGCAGCGATTGTTTCAGGCCGCCGGGCTGGTCTATGCCGACGAAGTGCCCGCTCGCCCGGCAACGGTTGACGACATAGATGCAGTGACATTTGCCCAGTATTTCAGCCAGCGCTACCGCAAACCGGCCGAAGCCACCGGCCAGTCCCTGTCGCAGCTACTGCAAAATCTCAACTTGGCCCGCTATGGTGTACCCAATCTGGCAGGCTTGCTGCTGTTCGGTAAAGCGCCGCAGATCCTGAAACCAGCATTCGTTATTAAAGCTGTCGCCTTTCCCGGTACCGTGCTGCATGACAGCCGCTACCTGGACAGCGAAGACCTCGACGGCAGCCTGCCAGAGCAATACCGGCGAGGTATCGCCTTCATCAAGCGCAACCTGCGTCATGTGCAGGGCGAGCGGGGCTTCAACAGTCCCGGAATGCTCGAAGTGCCCGAAGATGTATTCGAGGAACTGCTGGTCAACGCACTGGTGCATCGCGACTACTTCATCAGCGCACCTATCCGCCTGCTGATCTTTGCTGACCGAGTGGAGATCATCAGCCCCGGTCATCTGCCCAACCACCTGGATACCGAGCAAATCCGCTATGGCTTATCCAATCTGCGCAATCCGGCACTAGCATCGCACGCCTTTCATATGCTGCCCTACCACGGGTTGGGCAGCGGCATTCCCCGCGCCACAGCCGCATGGCCGAAGATCGAGTTGATCGACGATCGACGCGGCAACCAGTTCAAGGTCATCGTGCACAGGCCCGAGCCGAACAACCGAGTCGTAGAATCGGCAGGGATGGGCGTGACGGAAGTCACCGGGGAAGTCACCGGGGAAGTCCACAGACTCATCTCCGTGATGTCTGGAGAGATGAAACGCCTGGAAATCCAGGATGCACTGCGTTTGAGGCACGAGGAGCACTTCCGGGATACCTACTTGCTCCCGGCACTCGCGGCGGGTGTGATCGAGATGACCCAACCGGACAAGCCGCGCAGCAGCAAGCAACGTTATCGGCTCACCGCACACGGACTGGCACTACTCGCCGAAAAAAACAACAAGGGAACCGAACCATGACGGTTACACTGCGGCGCATCCAGCGCAACATCCGTACCGTCATCAATTACCTGCGTACGGTCGTCACGGTCGTCAATGTCCAACCGCGACCTTCATCCCTTTCCACTAACGCCACACCTAGAACGGCTTTGCCCAGCTCTACCCAACCACCGGCCATCGGCCTATAATGTCTCATGCTGAGACAGTTGGAGCAGACCTTACC
>NZ_DAIESY010000131.1:0-2616 GCF_027346185.1 Halothiobacillus sp. | reverse complement strand
GAAAGAACCGGGGGTGGCAAAAGAATCAGACGTCGAGACGTTCTGCGCCCTGCGGCTGTTCATCGATTCGTGGCGCTGGCAGGGCGTGCCATGGTACCTGCGTTCCGGCAAATGTCTGGCAACATCGGTGGCGGAGGTTATCGTGGAATTGAAGCCGCCGCCGCAGCGGCTGTTCGACGATTCAGCGCCAACGGACGGGCCTGCCAACTACCTGCGCTTCCGGCTCGCCCCCAACTCCGCCGTCGCTCTTGCCGCGCGTGTCAAACGCGCAGGCAAAGAGTTCATTGGCGACCAGCACGAGCTTTATCTGCTGGAGGAACAATTAGGGGAGGAGACACCATACGAGCGACTGTTGGCTGATGCCATGGCCGGCGATGGCGCGCTCTTCACCCGCGAGGATGCGGTGGAAGCCGCCTGGGCGGTGGTCGATCCCGTATTGGATGCGTACCATCGAGCCTATACCTACAAACCCGGCAGCTGGGGGCCGAAACAGGCAGATGCACTCATTGCAGCAGACGGAAGCTGGCACAACCCACTAAGAAAGCGCTGATTTATTCCGCCATGAGTCGCGTTGCGGGTCAAATCGGGAAGGAGATGTGCGTCACCGTACAGAATCCATTCGTTGCTGTCGGTATCTTTTGACTGTTGCGACCAAATAGAAGGCACGTTCAATATGAATCCTGTCACATCATTTCTGGTTTTTGCCTGCGTTCTCGCAGGCCTGGCCATAGGCAACTGGGTGAATTTTTATTTGGCACTGGTGTTCTTCGCAGTCGCCATTGTCATAGGACTGTCGCTGAAGATGGCCAACGTCTGGCAGAAGTTCGTCATCTTGAGGATGGGCAAGCTGCAAAGTGTTAAAGGGCCGGGAATGTTTGTGATTATCCCGATCATTGACACTGTGATCGCCGTCATCGATGGGCGTATCCAGACCACGGCCTTCAATGCCGAGCAGGCGTTGACCAGGGACACCGTTCCGGTCAATGTCGATGCCATCATTTTCTGGCATGTGAATGATGCCGAAAAGGCTGCGTTGGCCATTACCGATTATCGCACCGCCATCGACCAGGTCGCACAAACCTCGCTGCGCGAGATGATCGGATCTTCGATGCTGGCTGCGTTGTTGTCTGATCGAAAAGATGCCGACGAGTTGCTAAAAAACACGATCGGCGCCAAGACTGCGCCCTGGGGCATATCCGTGGGTTCGGTTGAGATTCGCGACGTCGCGCTCCCTGAGGCGTTGCAGGACGCGATGTCGCGCCAAGCTCAGGCTGAGCGCGAAAAACAGGCACGGGTCATACTTGGATCAGCCGAGGCGGCAATCGCGGGGAAGTTCGTCGAAGCGGCCAATACTTATGCCGGGCATCCCGCAGCGCTTCAGCTTCGCGCCATGAATATCATTTACGAGATCACCAAGGAACGCGGAGCCACGATTCTGCTGCCGAGCACCATGGTCGACAGTCTGAATCCTTCGATGGCAACACTGGCGCTGGCACTGGCAAGCAAGGACGCGCCTGATCCGGAAATCACTGTGCGTAAGGCCGTGGCCTGATCAATCGGACAGAAAAGAAGGTGGGTAACCCCAATTGTCAGAAATAATGCATGTTTTAGATCGTGGTGTCAGCAAGCAGCAACGATCGCTCAATGATTATGCGGCAGAGGTCTCTGAACATGCTGACGTCAGAGAGGGTGTTTCTTTGCCATTGGGAACGCATGAATATGACAGAGGAGTCAACTTCGCCTTGTTCAGCCGTCACGCCAGTCGTGTTCGGCTGGAACTGTTTGATCAGTCTGCGGACGCAACACCGGCCAGGTTGATTGAGTTTGATTCGTCGCGCAATCGCACGGGTGATGTGTGGCACGTATGGATTGAGGGGATTCAACCTGGCCAGTTGTATGCCTATCGCGACGGCGGCCTGGCATCGTAGTCCCACTGATTCTTGCCGCTTGGATCCATGGTCATGTGTCATCTTGCTGATGCGAAAATTGATCTGTCTAAAAGGAAAGGTGACATCAATGCAACAGATTAACCCACTCATCCTGACCATCATTGGTGGTTCATCGAGTATTAAATTTTCACTTTTTCAAGTGACTGCCCCGCTTCTGAGGATATTCGAGGGGGCGATTGAACGCATTGGATTGCCGGAGGCTACGTTGTGGGCTGACGGTTTGAAGCAGGAGGACAGTTTTTCGCGATCAGTGACAGCACCGGATCACAAGTCGGCAATAGATGTCCTGATGAACTGGCTTGAGGGGCGGCTCGGCCGTAATGCATTAGCTGCGGTTGGGCATCGCGTGGTACATGGTGGAGCCCAACATACGGAGGTGCGGCGAATCACCACTGAAATGGTTGGGGAATTGCACCGGCTCAATCCATTTGATTCTGAGCATCTGCCGGAAGATATCCTGTTGACCGAAGCGTTTCATCATGACCTTTCGCGCGTGACGCAACCGTTGCCGATCCCGAATCACTACGCAGCACAAGGCGTTTGTCGGTATGGTTTTCATGGTTTGTCGTATGCATTTCTGATGGAAGAGTTGGCTCGCGTGGCGGGAGCTGAAGCGGCACAAGGGCGGATTATCCTCGTTCATCTTGGCAATGGTGCAAGCCTTTCT
>NZ_DAIESY010000130.1:0-3536 GCF_027346185.1 Halothiobacillus sp. | reverse complement strand
GTTTCATACCACCATCGTCAAACACACCTCGGGGCGGGAAACCCGAGTTGCCAATTACGCCTATCCCCTGTGGAAATGGGAAATGTCCTACGAATTGCTGCGCGAAACCCAGGGATATGCAGAATTGCAGGCCCTGTGCGGCTTTTTCCTGGCACGCTCGGGCAGTTTCGACACCTTCCTGTTCGCCGATCCAGCAGAAAGCAATACCGTATCCGGCTACACGCTGGGGATCGGTGATGGATTCACCACCGAATATCCGATCACCAAATCCTATGCCGGATTCATCGAGCCGGTGGGGTATGTGGACATCACCACCCTGCAGGTCATGCTCGATGGGGTGCAGGTATTTTCACCGGCCACCTGGACGCTGGTAACCCCCAACACCCTGCTATTTGCAGTTCCCCCAACCAAGGGAGCCGTGGTGAGCGCCAGTTACACCTAGTACTACCGGGTGCGCTTTGGCGAGGATGTGCACGACTACAATAATTTCATGTACCAACTCTGGGATCTCAAGAAACTCTCCCTGGAAATGGTGAAGCCGTGATGGGAATGGACGGTTTGAAGACATTGCTGATAATTGGAGATGGTGCTTCGTGCCCTGAAAAGACATTCGCAGCCCTGATCTCGCCGCCACTAAGTGGCCTGCCAGAGTTGCACAACCCCGAAAGCCGAGGGGCATGTCGAAATGCGCCATCGTAATTCGTCGTGTAAGGTAACCATTTTAGGAGACTTCCATGCCCCGTTATATGATCCAAGTTCGCGCCACCGCAATGAGCGAGGCTGGCGACTTTCCTGATGACCCTACGCTTGTGCCGCGCATGATAGCCTTCCACGACGAGATGGCCAAGGCAGGCGTACTACTCGATGGTGCTGGCTTGCAGCCCAGCAGTCAGGGATTTCGCGTGCAATATGATACCGCCGGCCAGCCGCGCGTCATGGACGGCCCCTTCGCTGAAACCAAGGAGCTCATTGCAGGCTACACGCTGATCGAGGTGCGATCACGCGACGAAGCACTAGCCTGGACGCAACGTTTTCCGGCACCGTTCCCTGGCCAGCCCTGTTGCATCGAGGTGCGCCCGCTAATGGGCGGCACCGACCTGCCACCCGAAGATGCCGAACGCATCATCCGCGAACAACTGGCTGCCATCAAGCAGGGCGGATGACGACTTCCATCTAGGCCGTCTGGCGCCTGGAAGCCAGGCGCCTTACCGGGGCTCTGCTGCGCGCAGGTGCGATCTGGCGTTAGCCGAAGACTGCGTGCAAGATGTGCTAGTGACTGCGATGCAACACTGGCCGGCAGAGGGCTGGCCTGAACGCCCCGGTGCCTGGCTGATGACAGCCGCGAAGCACCGCTTGTTGGATCGTATGCGCCATGTACAGATGACAGCGCGGGAACAGCAAGCGCTGGGTCATGACGCCGATGCGCGCACGGCCCACCTCGTTCCCGACCCGCTGGACTTGTTGCTTGCTGATGAGGCTGACGAAGTGAGCGACAACGCGTTGAGGTTGATGTTTATCGCTTGCACCCCAAGTTGGCGCCTGAGGCGCAATGGGCGCTCACCTTGCGCCTGGTGGCCGGTGAACCCTTCGAGTTGCCGCAGGCATCCGAGCGCGCAGCGCGTCTGGACGCGTTGGCGCGCTGCCGCAGCCCGAATGCACTGAGAACGGATGGGCCGAGCATACTCATGCTGCAGGCAGAACTGGCGGCGGTTCATGTCCGCGCCAACCACGCCGAAGACACTGACTGGCCTCAATTGCTGCGACTCTACGATGAACTTCTCGCGTTGCAACCCAGTCCAGTCGTTGCACTAAATCGTGCCGTTGCATTGAGCCACGCGATCGGGCCTGCGCAGGCTAGCCCGATGTTTCAAAAGCATACGACAGTCGAAGAGGGAATGGGGTTACCACGGAGCCGTGCATAGCCTCCAGGAAGCTGTTGTCTAGGAACGGCTGGATATGGCCGATTTCTGTCGATTACTTGATTCGTGTATGGTTTTCCTGAGCAACATTTTCTAGGCATCTGCTTCCCGAAGAACTTCTGGTCTGCGCTCGGCGATACCAATGAGTGTCTTGGCTGCGCCACTGGGTTCACGGCGACCTTGTTCCCAATCCTGCAAAGTGCGCACAGAAACGCCCAGCAATTTCGCAAAATCGGATTGAGACAAACCAGACTTCATACGGGCAGAGACAACAGGGGATATAGCCACTTTGTGGATTTTCCCTGCGCGACCGGACTTCATTTGGCGAACAGATTCCAACAATTCCCCACCCAGATCGCGTTTCGCATCACGTTTTTGCAGTTCTTTAGCAGTCATGGACATGTAATTTCCTCTTTCACAGCCTTCAATATATGAGCGGGTATATTTTCATGCTCATTCTTCGCATAGATCAGTAACAGCCAAATTGTTCCGTCCTCAAGCATGTTGTAGTAGATCACGCGAACGCCGCCACTTTTGCCTGTTCCTTTACGAGACCATCTAACTTTTCGACAACCACCGGAACCTCGTACCACATCGCCGACATCATAGTGCGTGGCGATCCATGAGACGAATTCACCACGCTCGTCTTCTGTCCAGTAGTCGGAGACATACCGACTGAAAATTTCTGATTCTGCGATGGTAAGCATGAAGAGATTATACGGCAATGCCGTATACCGTCAAGTGGGGCAGACTAAACGTTTCGCGGTGAAAGTCTGCTATCGAGAATATTCAGGAGTGTCCGGTGTTGGCCGCAACCAGCCCGATCCCCATACTTGTCCCCCACTGAATTTCGATTTTCCTCATTTAGAAGTCGTTTTGACTGCCGTCATTCCAGCAGTCTATTCCATTTTTACTTACCCGTAACCCCTCGAGGAGACTCCCATGGCTGGTAAAACCACAACCTGGGCCAACGACCTGTTGAAACTTCTGTTTCAGGCCGTGCCCGTCGCCAACATTGCCGACAATGCTACCACCGCCCCACTGACCCTGCTCTACATCAGCCTGCACACCGCGGATCCGGGTGCGGCGGGTGCCCAGAACACCAGTGAAGCCGCCTATACGGGCTATGCCCGGGTAGCCGTGGCGCGCCCGTCACCGGCAATAGTGTCAGCCCCGCCTCCACCATCGTGTTTCCTGCCGCCACCGCAGGCTCTGAGACCAAGACCTTCTGGGGTATCGGCACCGCCTCCACCGGCGCCGGTACCCTGCTCTACTCCGGCAGCATCACCCCCAGCATCGTGGTGTCCAATGGCGTGACGCCAGAATTGACCACATCCTCCACCGCCACCGAGTCCTAAGCCATGACCGTCACAATTTATTCAAGCAAGGATGCCTCCGCCCCTGCCCTGACAGGAATAGCCGGAAGCCTGGTTGCCGTTCTCGATGCCTGCCTCGTCAATGGCTATGGTACCAAGATGAGTGTGATCACCGGATTTGATGGTCTGATTTTCAGGTTGGATGATGGGTTGGCGGCTTGATCATAGCGAGGCTTGACCAAATTCATGCCATATTCCAACTTTCAATAAGTTGGATCGCGAATGGCATCGGGATTATCAC
>NZ_DAIESY010000107.1:0-3986 GCF_027346185.1 Halothiobacillus sp. | reverse complement strand
TCGGGTGTAGGGCAGGGCACAGACGGCGTCCGTCACCGCGCTGTTGAAATCCACCCAGTCTTTCGTGGTGATGCGGTACTCATCGGCCAGATAATGCCGCCAAAGGGCGTCATCCAGCAGGCCCTCTGGCCGAACGCCGGGGTGATCAATGGTGAACCAGCGTTCGCGTGGATCATGAACCCCTTGTTTGCGTCCGTCTTGCATCGTCTGTTCGCGATGCCAGTGGAAATCGCCGAAAAAATACTGTGAAGCCAGTCGTTCGACAAATTCTCCCAATGCTGATGCCAGCGCCGCCTTCTTGCTGGAACCCTTGCCGTTGGTGAACAGAATCGGGCAGTTTTTATCGCGGATATGCACGGACCAACAGTGGGGTACCGGATTGAGCCAGCGTGTTTCTTCGATATCGAAACCCAGTGCGGTCAGTTGTCCCTGAACACGGGAGATCGTGTCCTCCAGTGCCGCGTCCTTGCCGGTGATAAATGTATGTTCAGACATGAAAAAATTCCTTTTAGGCGTGGGCGTTGTCGGATGTGTTTTCGGGGCCATTCTCCGGTTCATTCTCCTGGAACAGTACCAGCAGGGATACGCGGCGCAATTCGCTAGCAAGAACGGTAAATGTGCGGCAGGCCGCACCGGTATCCATGAATTCGATACCAACGCCCGCCCGCAGAAAAGCCGCCTGAACAGCGGCACCGGCGCGCTGTGTTCGTGGTCCGGTACCAACGATGAGCACTTCCGGGTCATCGATCATCAGTTCATTCAGTGATGCAGGCGCCAGTTCAGACACGGTTTTGAACGATAGGTCGGAGACGATGCGTTCTGGTGTAAGCAGAAAGCTTCGAAAGTATTCATCATGATTCACCCGCACGCTGGTTTGAGTAAAACCACGGATGACAAATCGTTGGCCGGAATCATCAAGAGAGAGGCGCATGGTGAGTTACCTGATTAACGTTGTCCGCTGGCGAATTGACCGACCATTTTTCGCAATGGATCGAAAGCAGACACAGCGGAGAGGGCCAGATTGCGGCCGCCGACCAAAAGCGGGTTGTGCGCGCGGAAGCCATAATGGAACAGATCCATGCCCGACTGGGTGATGAGGTTGTCCGCTCGCCGCATCCGTTCATAGCGAGCCAACGCTTTGGGTGCGCCGAGGTCGTCGCTGTCCTTGAGGCAATCGATCAGGGCCATGGCGTCATAAAAGCCGAGGTTGACCCCTTGTCCGGCCAAAGGGTGAATGGTGTGGGCGGCATCACCGGCCAGCACGGTTCGCTCGGCGGTATAGCGCCGGGCGTGCATTCTGCGGATCGGGAAGTAACTCCGGCGCTCGATCGCCTTGATTTCGCCAAGTTCGGCTGGAAACGTGGCTGCCAGTACTGAGAGGATTTCTTCATCGCTCCAGCTGTGGCGGGTTTTGACGGCTTCGACCTGATCGTACCAGACGATCGAACCTCGGGCCCCCGCCAAGGGCAGGAACGCCTGAGGGCCGTGTGCCGTGAATCGCTGCCAGGTAATGTCCTGCTGCGGGTAATCCGTAATCACGCTCAACACCTGCGCGGCGGTATCGTAATCCTGATGGGTTTCTTCAATGCCGGTGGCTTGGCGTACCCAAGATTTGGCGCCATCTGCACCGATCAATAGCGAGGCGGATAGTGTCTGTCCATCGTTAAGACAGACACACACTTGTTGGCCATCCACTCGCCATTGGCTTGGGTGGCTGTCGGTAAATGGGGTGATGGTGTCTAGCTTTCGAATGCCTTCCCACAATGCAGCTTGAATCAGGCTGTTTTCGACAATGTAGCCGAGTTCGGGGAGACCAATATCTCGCGCATCGAACGTGACATCGCCCGTGCCTGCCTGATCCCAGACGCGCATCCTGCGATACGGTGCCACGCGGGTATGCCGAATGCGGTGCCATACACCTAATTGCTGCAGAAATTCGATGCTGGTGGGCGAGAGTGCCGAGACGCGCACGTCGAATGGCGTAGTGCTATCCGGAAGGTCGGGTACCGGTTGATCTTCGACAAGGGCGACTTGCCAGCCTTGCTGACCCAAGGCCAATGCAATGCTGGCACCCACCATGCCACCGCCGATGATGATAAGGTCAACGGGTTGATCCGAAGCGGTTTTTTTGATTTTGGCTGTCACGGTCAGATGCCTCGCGTCAGGCGCACGAGCCGATTTTTGAATGGGAAGATGCCATCGCTCAACGAGAGCAGCGCCCCACGCACGATCCCTGCACCGGGCAGGTCGAGACTGAAGCCCCGCACGAGCCGATCGGTCAGGCCGATCGTCCGACGGTAATCGTCGACGCGCTCTTGCGCATACCGTTTGAGACGAACCGGATCACCGGGGTCGACAGGTTCCCCCCGATCGGCGCGCAGAGCGGCTGTCAGGTCACGGACATCGCGCAGGCAGAGGTTGAAGCCTTGCCCCGCGACCGGGTGCAGTGCATGGGCGGCATTCCCGAGGATGACAAGACGCTCGTCCACCAGATCCTGAAGGGTAATGAGATTCAGCGGATAGGCCTGTCGGGGCGTCAGTTCGGTAAATCCACCGAGACGGTGACGGAACAATTCATCCAGTCGCTTGGCGTAGGCTTCCGATTCAAGCGCCATCAGTTCATGGACGTCTTCGTCACGATTGACCCAGACGAGCGATACCCGTCCCGCCGGGGCGGGTAGAACGGCGAGGGGGCCGCCTCGGGTAAAGCACTCGAATGCCGTGCCGTGATGCGCGCGTGCCGGCTTTGCCGTGCAGACAATGGCGGTTTGTCCGTATTCGGATTTTTCAACCGGCTTCTTGATAGCGGCACGCACACTCGAATAAGCGCCATCGGCAGCGATCAACAAACGTGCCTGAAGAGTATGAGCTGCGCCGTGGTATTCGAACTGGACTTCGACTCCTGCGCCATCGTTGATCAAGTTGTGGTGGGTGTAGCGTGCCGGTTGCAGACGTTGCAAAGTGCCCATGCCATCGATTTGATCGCCTTTTTCGGCCCGCTCGATGGCCGCACCAATGGCCCGGTTGCCGATGACCTGCCCCAGCGCAACCCCCTGATTGTTGGCTTTGGTGATGCGCGTCATGCCGAAGTGGCCGCTATCGACCACACGGACTTCCTCAATGGCCTGAGCTGCGCGCGCGGTTGCCTCGTCAATCAGGCCCAGGGCATCGAAGTAGCGCCAGGACGCGTCTGAAAGCGCCGTCAGTCGGGCATCGAAACTACTCGATGCACCTTCTGGTGCGCCTTCGAGCAACGTGACGCGCCAGCCATCGAGCTTCAGGGCATGCGCAAGCACGCCGCCGACCATGCCGCCGCCAACAATGATGATGTCCTGTTTACTGGAATCGAAGCGGGTTTGATGTGTCATGGGGCGATCTCGTGTGCGTCTTTTCTACATATGACCAGAAGGGGCGCTCTGTCATGCGTCCAAGCGGTGGCGTGCTTTGCAGTCGTTCATGAAGGCCTCGATGTCCTCAACGGTCTTGGGTACTTCGTGCGTCAATATATCGGCGCCCTTCGGTGTGACCAATACATCGTCTTCGATGCGGACGCCAATGCCGCGATAGGCCTTGGGAATATCCTCTGCCGCGTCGATATAGATGCCCGGTTCGACCGTGACGACCATGCCGGGTTCGAATTCGCGCCACTGACCATCGATTTTATACCTTCCGACGTCATGCACATCCAGTCCCAGCCAGTGGCCGGTGCGGTGCATGAAGAAGCGTTTGTAACCCTCGCTGTTCGGGGCCCCGTCTACCGTCTGCGGGATCAGTCCCAGTGCGATGAGCCCTTGCTGAATCACACGTACTGCGGCCTCATGTGGCGCATCAAAGCGCGCTCCGGCGCGGATTTCATCAATGGCGGCCATCTGGGCTTTCAGAACCAGCTCGTATACCGCACGCTGAGGTTTGGTGAACCTGCCATCCACAGGCCAGACACGGGTGATGTCGCCCGCGTAGTGTTCGATTTCCGCGCCCGCATCGAT
>NZ_DAIESY010000090.1:0-2090 GCF_027346185.1 Halothiobacillus sp. | reverse complement strand
TATCCGTCGTGGAGAAACCAGTCGGGATAAGGAGGTCATCGTCCATTGGCCCCCAACGCCGAAAGCCGGTTCATCCGAGGCGGAAAACCTGCTGCGGCAAGCCCTGCAGGGATAGGCAACGGGTGGTTCATCCGAGGCTTGATTTGTAGCGATAATTTCAGTGAATATTCGGGTGAACTTTCCGGTTGGCCTTCGGTCGAAAGTTGATGGTAGAATCAAGCACATTTGAAAAAAATACGTTTTCCCCAACTGAGGTACGCACACTAATGAATACCGCCCAACATCCTGTCATGCCCCGCACCTTGCCGGTGGTAGGGGATTCGTTGCAGCAGTATCTGGCCGAAGTGCGCCGCATTCCGCTTCTGACTGCCGACGAAGAACAGAAACTGGCCGAACAGCTGAAATCGACCGGCGACATCAATGCCGCGCAAAAGCTGATCATGTCCCATCTTCGCTTCGTGGTGCACATTGCCCGCGGTTATCGTGGCTACGGCTTGCCGCTTTCCGATCTGATTCAGGAAGGCAATATCGGCCTTATGAAGGCTGTCAAACGCTTTGAACCGGAGCAGAAAGTGCGTTTGGTCACGTTTGCCGTACATTGGATTCGCGCAGAAATTCACGAATATATTCTGAAGAACTGGCGCATCGTGAAAATCGCGACCACCAAGGCGCAGCGTAAACTCTTCTTCAAGATGCGCCAAATGAAGAGCGGTCTGGGCTGGCTGACTGCTGATGAAACACGTGCCATCGCCGCCGAGTTGAATGTGCCGGAACGTGAAGTGGTGACTATGGAATCTCGCCTGTACAGTCATGATATTGCCATCGATGCGCCTGTGTACGAAGGTGAACAGGAAGGCAACGGGCCATCCTATGAGCAGATTCTGGTCGATCAGTATCAGGTTTCGGTCGAAGACATGACTGCTCAGCGGGACGAGGACGATCGCGTCACTGCCATGACTCATGCGTTGCACGATCTCGATGCCCGTAGTCGCGACATCCTTGAACGTCGTTGGCTGCAAGAGCCCAAAGCGACGCTGCAGACCTTGGCCGACGAGTACCAGGTATCGGCAGAGCGGGTTCGCCAGATCGAAAACGCAGCATTGAAAAAACTCAGGCTGGCTTTGCCGGCACCCCGGTAATTAATCAAGTGGTTGAATCTAAAAAACCGGAGACGACGATCTCCGGTTTTTTATGGGTTGAAAATTCCCGATTGGTGAATACCGTCAAGAATCATCTGCACACCAATCACGGCCAGGATCAGACCCATCAAACGGGTGATGACGGCGACGCCATCTCGTCCTATACGCACCAGAATACGCTCCGAGAAAATGAATGCATAAAAGGTCAGAGCGCAAATGACGGTGAACATCAAAATCGTTGAACCAATTTGCAGCCAGTGCCCGCTCGGGGAATAGCTCATGGCGGTGGCGATGGTGCCGGGACCAGCCAACACCGGAATTGCCAGCGGCGTAATGGCGATATCGTTCTGCGAGCTATCCACTTCACTACCGGATTCAGATGGGATCTGTTTGGGATGCGACACTCGTGAATTTTCCCCGTGCAGCATTCGAAAGCCCACCAGAGCAATCAACACACCTCCAGCCACCCTTAAAGCGGACAGAGTGATGCCGAATAATGAAAACACTAGTGGGCCGAACAGGGCGAAAGTCAGCACAATCAAAAAAGCCGTGCGCACTGCGCGCCAGGCGACTTGGCGTGTGGTGGCTACGCCCATGTCAGCCGTAAGCCCCAGAAAGATAATGGCGTTGGCGACCGGGTTCATCATGGCAAGAAAAGCCATGAATACGGTCAAGGCATGGTGTATCAAATCGGGCAAGGGCTGGTTCCTTTCAATTGGGTTGAATTGATTTCTGCACAATATACATGCATTAATAAGTCCTCATGGTTCGGACTATAGTGGACCCCGATTTCCAGACATTAAATTAAGATGGTAGCCTGCCTTAAAAAGGAGCAGGTTGTGAGAGAAACGAAGCGCAAGCATTTTTGTGGTGAGTTCAAGGCCAAGGTCGCCCTTGAAGCGATCCGTGGCATCAAGACCGTGAATGAAATTGGTCAGGAATTTGGGGTGC
>NZ_DAIESY010000063.1:0-3796 GCF_027346185.1 Halothiobacillus sp. | reverse complement strand
CCTACCACCTGCTGGATCACCCCCAGTCGGTCGACCTCTTGGTAGCTCATCGTAATATGCTCCTCTGCCATCACCCCTCCCGAAACCAAAAGGGGACATTTTAGAATTGGACAAAGGGGACATTACGGCTTTGGGCTAACAAGCTCATACACAAAATTGAGTATACCGGTGGCTTCATGCGACAATTCAGCCCCCGTTTTCCCATGGCATCCAGCCAACCCACAGGGCACAAACTACATGACGGCACACATACTGGATGGTCGAGCATTATCGGCCTCGCTGCAAACCGCATTCGCAGAAGAAATCACCGCCGCGGCATCCAAGGGTATTCGTCCGCCGGGGCTTGCCGTGATTCAGGTGGGCGATGACCCGGCCTCCAGCGTTTATGTGGCGAACAAGCGCAAAACCTGCGAAAAGATCGGCATGTATTCCGTTTCCAAGGATCTTGCGGCGGATATTTCCCAGGCCGAACTGAACGCACTGGTCGATCAATACAACGCCGACCCATCCATTGATGGCATTCTGGTTCAGCTCCCCCTGCCCGCCCATCTCAGTGCAGCAGAAATCATCGAGCGCATTCATCCCAGCAAGGATGTGGACGGCTTTCACCCGGAGAACATCGGCAAACTCGCGATTCGCCAACCGGCGTTGCGCCCCTGCACGCCCTTTGGTGTGATGAAGCTGCTCGAAACAGCAAAGGTGGATTTATATGGCATGGAAGCGGTCGTCGTGGGCGCATCGAACATCGTTGGCCGCCCCATGGCGCTCGAATTGCTGCTGGCAGGCGCGACCGTCACCGTGACCCACCGCTTCACCCGTGATCTTGAGGCGCATGTGCGCCGGGCCGATCTGCTCGTCGTCGCGGCAGGCAAGCCCGGCTTGGTGCGTGGCGACTGGATCAAGCCCGGCGCGATCGTCGTCGATGTCGGCATTCACCGACAAGAAGACGGCAGCCTGTGCGGTGATGTCGATTTTGCCGCTGCCGCCGAACGCGCTGCGTGGATCACGCCGGTGCCCGGTGGTGTCGGCCCCATGACCATCGCCATGCTGATGCACAACACCGTGCAATCCTGGCGCGAGCGAGTGGCCTGCTCTTGAGTAATCAAAGCTTGAGTGGCCCGAACCCTGTGCAACAGGACACGCCCGACTTCACCGAGATTGCCACGGCGCTCACCACATCCAAAAAAAACGACTGGAACATCGCACGGCGCTTTCGCGGCTTTATGCCGGTGGTGGTCGATGTCGAAACCGGTGGTTTGAATCCACAAACCGATGCCCTGCTCGAACTGGCCGCCGTGCTGCTGGATGTCGATGCCAACGGCAAGATCATTCCCGTCGATCGAATCCAGATTCATGTGCAACCGTTTGCAGGGGCCAACCTCAACCCCACGTCGATGAAAATAAACGGCATCGATATCGATCATCCGTTTCGCGGCGCGGTGGTCGAAACCGAAGCGCTCAAAGAATTTTTCCAGCCGATTCGTCAGCGCGTCAAACTCAACGGCGCACGGCGGGCGGTACTAGTCGGCCACAATGCAGCATTCGACCTCGCGGTCATCAACGCCGCCTGTGAACGCACGGGAAATAAAAAGAATCCATTCCACCCCTTCTCGACCTTCGACACCGTGACCCTATCAGCACTGGCCGTCGGTGAAACTGTACTCGCCAAGGCGCTGGAGGCCATCGGCCTTGAGTGGGACAGTCAACAGGCCCACGGCGCACTCTACGATGCCGAACAAACCGCCGAGCTGTTCTGCCGCATCGTCAACAACTTCTCCACCAGCAGTGGCCGCGCGGCCATGCGCGTGCCGAACCCGGTCAATCCCGCAAAATAACCACCACACGATCGATGGACTAAGCTCTTATCTGGGTGTGTCTGCATCCAAAGGGCGCCGTCCTTCGTACACAAAAGCGTCAATACCCGTCTCTTATTGCGTTCGCTTTATTGTTGTGGATTGTTTTGATGAAAAAACCTTGGTGGTCTGTACTAATTATTCTATCGATCTCATTTGGTCTGCAGGGTTGCTCCGGAGTGACCATACTGAACACCTTATCGCCGCGCGATGGTGTGCAGGTGACCCGCTCGATCGTGTTTGTTCGCCAGCATGAATTAAAGCTGGATGTGTACCAACCAGCGAATGCGTATGCAGCCCCCGTGATCGTCTTTTTCTGGGGCGGTCGGTGGGAAGATGGTGATAAATCCATGTATCGCTTCGTGGGCGCAGAGCTTGCCAGTAAAGGCTTTGTCGTGGTCATCCCCAACTATCGACTGTATCCCGATGTCACTTTCCCGGCCTTTGTGAACGACTCGGCCAAGGCCGTGGCGTGGACCCACGAACACATCAGCCAGTACGGCGGCAGTACCAACAAAATCGTGCTGATGGGGCATTCCGCCGGCGCCTACAATGCGGCGATGCTGGCCTTGAATCCTGCCTACTTAAAAGCCGTGGGTGGTTCGCGTCAATGGATTCGCGGCATGATCGGCCTGGGCGGCCCGTATGATTTCCTGCCCTTGGTCGAGCCCGACCTCAAAGCCATTTTCGGCCCGCCCAGCCAATACCCCGTCACCCAGCCCATTCATTGGGCCGATGGCAGCAACCCGCCCATGCTGTTGATCGAGAGCCGTGCCGACACGATCGTCTACCCGAAAAACACCCGTAATCTGTATGCCAAAATCAAAGAGAACGGTGGGCCGGTCGAGAAATTCATGGTGGATGATTTGAGCCATCCCATGCTGATCGGGGTGGTTTCCAATGTGCTGTCGTCTCAATCACCCATCCTGCAAAAAATCGTGTCGTTTGCAGATCGCGTGACATCGGAAAAACAAGTGCGCCAAGACGAAGAATCAGCCGACTCGCTGGCTCTCCCGAATCGTCCCTGAACCCGACCGGACCTGAACCGGATTTCTGTGGTTTGATTGGGGCCCGATTATCGCAGGGAACACACACATCGCAGCCGTCAGTTTTGCGAAACACCGCAATCGGGCAGCAAAGTAGGTTTTTCGAGGTACACTTTAAGGAATCACTGGAGAGTTAAATAAGCCCGAAAAACATCATTTCTGCTTTAGCTTATAAATATTATTGTTATTGAAGTCAGACACATAAACATTCCCGTGACTGTCAACAGCTATCCCTGCACAAATCATCGAATCAGCACCAGAGATAACTAGTGTCGAAACATCCCCTGATGGAGTTATTTTGCGGATTTTATTGTTCCCAACATCTGACACATAGATGTTTCCTTTTGCATCAACTGCAACGTCGCTCGGTTGATAAAATGATGCTGATTTGCCGATGCCATCAGCATCACCCTTAAGACCTGAACCAGCAAGAGTCGAGACCATTCCGGAGGGACTGATCTTACGAATCTGGTTGCCTATTAAATCTGCGACATAGACATTTCCTTTATTGTCAACCGTTAAACCCGCGACCGTCTTAAATGTAGCCACGTTCGCAGGTCCATTTCTATCACCCATTGCGCCAGAACCTGCAAAGACAGTAACTACTCCAGAAGTAGATAATTTCCAAATCTTATTATTGTTTGTATCTGAAAAATAAATATTCCCCCTGGGGCCGACAGCTAGGCTGCCAACACCTCCAAATGGAACGTTCTTACCTGCACCAGTGAGAGTCGACACACTTCCATCCGCGGTGATTTTGCGAATTTCTATATTGCCGAAATCAGCAACATAAATATCACCGTGAGCATCTATGGCCACATCTCCCGGATTGCTAAATGAGGCTACTCTTCGAATACCATTTTTATCGCCCATCTCGCCAGATCCAGCCAGAGTCGT
>NZ_DAIESY010000060.1:0-10480 GCF_027346185.1 Halothiobacillus sp. | reverse complement strand
GATCCTCACGCGCCTGAAGCAGACCCTGGCCGAGGTCGAGCAGCACTTCGCCAGCTACCGCTTCGACCTGCTGGCGCAGGCGCTGTACGAGTTCGTCTGGAACGAGTACTGCGACTGGTTCCTGGAGCTGTCCAAGCCTGCATTGAACGGTGACGACGCCGATGCCGCGGCCTCCACCCGCCACACCCTGCTGGTGGTGCTGGACGCGGTGCTGCGCGCGCTGCACCCGATCATCCCGTTCATCACCGAGGCCATCTGGCAGCGCTTGGCACCGATGGTATTGGCGGACGGGTCGTCAACCGATAGCATCATGGGGCGTCCCTATCCCTTGGCGGACGAGAGCAAAATCAATACCCATGCGATCGAGTCGGTCGAGTGGCTGAAAAATGTGATTCTGGGTGTGCGCCGTATTCGTGCCGAAATGGACATAGCGCCCAGCAAGTCGCTCGACGTGCTGGTAACGCATGCCACCGTTGAAGAGATCGCCCGGTTTGAGCGATTTGGTGCGTTGCTGAATTCTGTCGGTCGGATTGGGCGTGTTACCCCATTGGGTGAGGGGGAGACTGTACCCGAGGCGGCCATGGCACTGGTTGGCGAGTTGCAAATCCACATCCCCCTGGCGGGATTAATCGACAAGGAAGCGGAATTGGCTCGAATTGAGCGCGAAATTGCCAAGACCGAAGCCGATTTGACCAAATCCCGTAACAAGCTCGATGCACCGGGTTTTGCCGATCGTGCCCCGGCGCAGGTAGTCGCGCAGGAACGGGAGCGAGCGGAGAAATTCGAAACCAGCCTTGGAGAATTACGGGCACAACGGCTGCGGATCGAACGGCTTTGAGCTTGGGGAGAATGTAACCACACCTCGGCCATGAAGGATGGCTGCGTCATACGCAAGGGCAACTCTGCCATGGTGGCGGGTTGTCGTTCGGCCGGCCGGAGTTGAGCAATGTGTAATAGACCATTGATCCACCGAGATTTTCTATGTACCAGACAGTTCGATCTGCTTTTTTCACGGTGCACTTGCGCTGGCTGCTGCTGTTATGCGCGGTGTTTTCGAGTTCTGTCATGGCTGCCGAGCTATCCATGCCGGGTATGGACACGCCGCTTGTAATTGATGTTGTGGCCGCCCAAAAGCCACCCAAAATGCGTTTGTTGTGGCTGCCTTCCGAGCAAGGGATTTTGCCGGCCGAGAAACAGATGGCTGAGCAATTGAGCGCGCGCGGTTTCGAGAGCTGGTTTGTCGATCTCTACGAACCGCTTTTTCTGTCGCCGACGCCCAGTGCTGTCGACAAGGTGCCAACCGAATGGATCAGTGGCCTGATCAGTAAAGCCAAGGCTGACAATCTGCCCTTGATTGTGATCGCTCCCAACAAGGCGGCCGAACTGGCGGTTCGGGGGTGGGTCGCGCTGCAATCCACACCCCAACAGGGTGTTGGATTTGTCTTCATTAACCCGAATCTTTATATCAACACCCCTGTGCCCGGTGAACCTGCCCGTTATTGGCCACAAGTTGCTGCATTCAATGCGCCTGTGTTTGTCATGCAGGCCGTACTATCTCCCTGGCGCTGGCGTCTTATGGAATTGAAACAGCAGTTGGAAAAATCCGGGAGCACCGTGTTTACGCAGTTGCTGCCGGACGTGCGCGATCGTTTCTATTTCCGGCCCGATGCCACTGCGTTCGAGCAGGCGCAAGGCAAGGCGCTGTCGTCGCGCATCACTCAGGCTGCATCATTGTTGGCCGGGTATATGACCGAACCGAGAGTAGCGGGTAAAGTCGAAACGTCGGCCCCGGTGGCAGTCGAGCAGACAAAATCAACCGAACTTCAGCCCTATTCGGGTCCGCAGAACAGAGCTTTGGATCTCATGGATTTGCGGGGGCAAGCAATTGACTTGAAAGATTATTGGGGCAAGGTGGTATTGCTCAACTTCTGGGCCAGTTGGTGCCCGCCCTGTGTGCATGAAATGCCCTCGATGACCCGATTGAAAACCTTGTTGAAAGGCGAGCCTTTCGAGATTCTTGCCGTCAATCTGGCCGAGGATCGCGCCGCAATCGATGCTTTCATCAAGCAGCACCCGGTCAACTTCCCCATTCTGACCGATCCGGCAGGGACAGCAGTGCAGACATGGATGGTATACGCTTATCCGAGCACCTACCTCATCGATCGGAAGGGACGGATTCGTTACGCCTTGTTTGGTGGCGCGGAGTGGGATCAGCCGGATGCGGTAGCGAAAATCCGCAAATTGATTGCTGAGCCGGATTGATCAGGGTTTGGGGAAGAAGGGGGGCTTTCCCCTGAGCCTGATGCCCCCGGTAAAACCATCCATGATTCGGGGGCGTGCCGGGTAGTGGGTTAACCCCGATGTCCACAGACTCGCGACCAGTCACCCCGGGATTCGATTTCATCGATCGTCAGGCCCTGCGCCATCCATTGTGCGGCCACGGCTTCGGCTTGCGAATTGAGAATGCCAGACAGCGCGAAGCGTCCGCCCGCTTTGATATGGGGGGCGAGGATGGGCGCGAGTTCGATCAGGGGCTGGGCCAGGATATTGGCGACCAGGACGTCGAATCTTTCTGCTGAGCCCAGTTCTTCCGGCAGGCCGAGCCAGAGGCGATCTTCCGGAATGTCATTGAGGGCTGCATTGTCCCGGCTGGCCTTGAGTGCCTGTGGGTCAATATCGGTGCCATAGGCAACCGATGCGCCTTTCATCAAGGCTGCCAGCGCGAGAATCCCCGAGCCACAACCCACATCGAGGACACGTAGCCCTTTGAGTGATTGGGCATCGAGCCAGTCGAGGCACAGGGACGTGGTTTCATGCTGCCCGGTGCCGAAGGCCAGACCCGGATCGATCCGCACTACGGTTTTGGCTTCGGTAGGTGCGTCGCTCCAATGGGGCGTAACCCACAGGCCATCGCCGTAATGAGTGGGGGCGAAATCCGCTTGAGTTTGCCTAACCCAATCGGTTTCCTCGATGAATTCGTGATCGAAATCACTCAGAAGGGATGGCCGCAGCAGGCCATGCAGCTGCCCCATAATGTCTGCCGGGCTGATATGGCCTTCGAAAAGACCCGCGACGCGAACCCGCTGCCAGAGCGGCGTTTCACCCGGTTTGGGTTCATAAATCTGCTCGTCGCCGATTTCTTCCAGCGAAACGGAGACTGCGCCCGCTTCAAGCAGGGCATCTTCGCAGGCTTCGACATCGGATTGGGGGACGTCCAGGCTCAGTCGCTGCCAGGCCGGACTCATTGTAGACGATTCGGACATCAGTTCAGACCCAGTTTCTTTTGCAGATAATGGATATCCGTGCCGCCTTCGATAAAGGCCTGATCGGCCATCAGATCACGGTGCAAGGGAATATTCGTCTTGATGCCATCGATCATCATTTCGTCAAGCGCACCGGCCATGCGGCGGATCGCCTGGTCGCGCGTGTCGGCATGCGTGATGAGCTTGCCGATCATCGAGTCATAGTAGGGCGGCACGCTATAGCCGTTGTAGATGTGCGAGTCGATGCGTACACCCGGTCCGCCTGCAAAATGCAGGTTGGTGATTTTCCCCGGACTCGGCACAAACGTGGCCGGATCTTCCGCGTTGATACGGCATTCGATGGCGTGCCCGGTCAGGCGGACTTGATCCTGCGTGATCTCAAGTGGCAGGCCCGCCGCAATACGCAGTTGCTGCTTGACGAGATCGATACCGGTGATCATTTCGGTGATCGTGTGCTCGACCTGCAAACGGGTATTCATTTCGATGAAATAGAAGTTGCCGTTTTCATACAGGAATTCGAACGTGCCCGCCCCGCGGTAGCCCATGCGCTGACAGGCGGCCACGCATACCGCGCCGATCTCGGCACGTTGCTCCGGCGTGACGCCTGGTGCGGGGGCTTCTTCGATGATTTTCTGATGGCGGCGTTGCATGGAACAATCGCGTTCACCCAGATAGATCGCATTGCCCTGGGTGTCCGCAAGTACCTGGATTTCGACGTGGCGGGGGTGCTCAAGGAATTTTTCCATGTACACCTGCGGATTATTGAACGCCGCTTGTGCTTCGCTACGCGTCATGTCGATGGCGTGCAGTAGGGCCGCTTCGGTATGCACCACGCGCATTCCGCGACCACCACCACCACCCGCTGCCTTGATGATGACCGGATAGCCCACTTCACGCCCAAGACGCAGGTTCTCATCCGGATCATCGCCCAAGGCACCATCGGAACCCGGTACACAGGGTACATTGGCCGCGCGCATGGTTTCCTTGGCACTGACCTTGTCGCCCATCATACGAATGTTCTGGGCCGTCGGGCCGATGAAGATGAAACCGGATTCCTCGACTCGTTCAGCAAAATCGGCATTCTCGGACAGGAATCCATAACCGGGGTGGATGGCGACCGAATCGGTCACTTCTGCCGCCGCGATGATCGCAGGGATGTTCAGGTAGCTCTCGTTCGAACGGGGGCCGCCGATGCAGACCGATTCATCCGCAAGGCGAACGTGCTTTAGGTCGCGGTCAGCAGTGGAATGGACGGCGACGGTCTTGATGTCGAGTTCGCGACAGGCACGCAGGATGCGCAACGCGATTTCACCGCGATTGGCGATTAATACTTTGTTCAGCATGGCAAAACCTCTAAAACGCGCTGGCTTATTCGATGATGAACAAAGGCTGGTCGTATTCGACCGGCTGGCCATTCTCGACCAGAATCGCGGTGATGGTGCCGTTGGTTTCGGCCTCAATCTGGTTGAACATTTTCATGGCTTCAACGACGCAAAGCGTGTCGCCAGCCTTGACGCTGCTGCCGACGTCGACAAATGGTTTCGCCGTGGGCGAGGCCGCGCGATAGAAGGTGCCGACCATCGGTGATTTGATCGGTGTGCCCTTGGCCTGATCCGCGACTGCGGGTTGGGCGGCGGGAGACTGTGCGGCAGATGCCGGCGCGGCAGCGGGCAGAGTGTACTGGACCGGCGCGGCCTGAGCAATCAGACCACGAGAAATACGCACGGATTCTTCGCCTTCGCGGATCTCGATTTCGGCGATGCCCGACTCCTCAAGCAGTTCGATCAGTTTTTTAATTTTACGAATATCCATGGATGGACTTCTCCAGATGAGTTTGGCCTGAGTTCAGCGGGAATCAGGCGGGTGGCAGGGTGGGCGTCCACAGCGTGCTGCGGGGGATGCCAAGATGATTCAGTAAGGCGAATAGCGCCAGTTCATAGCCGACGGCGCCCAAGCCTACGATTGAACCGATCGCGATGTCCGAAAAATAGGAGTGCTGGCGGAAGGATTCGCGGGCATGAATGTTGGTGATGTGGATTTCGACGAAAGGAATGGCCGTGGAGAGCAGGGCATCACGCAACGCGACGCTGGTGTGCGTCCAGGCGGCAGGATTGATGACGATGCCATCCACGCTGGCATCGGCGGCGGCATGGATACGCTCGATCATCTCGTGTTCGGCATTGGTTTGAAGATGTTCAAGCGTCGACGATGTCTGTCGGCAGAGGTCATCCAGCCGCTGAACGATATCGTTCAAAGTGGTTTTGCCATAACGTTCGGGCTCGCGCGAGCCGAGTCGATTCAGATTCGGGCCGTTCAGCAGCAGAATTGTTGCCATGCGTCGCAGTTCCTTGTCGCGGGTGTCTTTTATGTTGTGAAATTTAAGTTGTCGGCATTGTGCCGTGTGACCGGTGGAATGTCCACTAAACAGCCGGTTGACCTCGTCATTTTAGTGCGTAATTTCGACATATCGCCGCAAGATCGAGGGAATTGTGCTTTATAAAGGCTTGCCTCGCAGGGCGCGAAGCAGAATGCGGGTGTGTTGATCCGGTTTGACGCGGCTTGGGTTCATCAGGTGATTTTGGCGATTTTGTTCGGCTGTCTTCAGTCGTTCGGCCAGATGATCCGGTGATTCGGAATACAGGGTTTGCGCTACTGTGGCCGATCCCCGTTGTTTGGATAATCCCGAAACGGTAACAACCCATTTGGTTTCACCGCGTTCGATGGATAGCTCATCACCGATTCGGATGACCTTGCCGGATTTTTTACATGATTGACCGTTGATTTCGACCTTGCCGCCTTCGATGGCCGTGGAGGCAAGGGAGCGTGTCTTGAAAAAACGCGCTGCCCAGAGCCAAGTATCGATGCGCTGTTCAGTGAGCTCATTATTCTGGCGCGCCTTGACTGAGGGTTGGACCATGCACTAACGATTTGTGGTGGAGACGGACCTTGATTGTACCTGTCTTCTGAGTTGAAGGTGATGAATAAAACCGACCAGCCAGGTGCCCGCAACGATGCCGATGAGTATCACGCCGACAAACCATTGGCCCTCGCCCAGCATGGCAGGTGCGGTTCCAGGGCAGACTCCCGTCAGGCCCCAACCCACACCGAACAGAAGGGCACCGGGAATGAGTGCGCGCACGAAAGGTTTATGCGGAAAGCTGATGGGTTGACCGCTCGCCACACTGCGCCATTTCAATTGCTTGGCGAGAAAATTGAGTACGGCGCCAACGCCGACAGCAGTAGCGATGACCCATAACAGGTGCAGGTTCTCAAACAGCAGCAGGCTGGCAATGAGCGCAGGATCGGTTGCACCGGCACGGCTCAGCAAAAATCCGAACACTACGCCGAAGAGCAGGAAGCTGCCGTTGCGGATCAAGGTGCTTGAGTTATTCATGATCAACCTCCGAATGTGTTCAGAAGGTGGTGGGCGAGTTGCGCCGTACCGACCGCCGCCGCGAAAAAGAAGGCGGATGCGACAATGCTCGCTGGTGACCCCATGGCCACGCCATTGATGGTGTGACCGGAAGTGCAGCCACCGGCCAGACGAGAACCCATGCCGATCAAAACGCCGCCGAACAGCCACCACAACACGCGACCTACATCGGAATGAGGCATCAATGCCGTGTAAAACGTGCCGAAATGTGTCGGTTCGGCCCATGTGCCGGTCGAGAGGCTTGCGAGTAGCCCGCCGAGGAAAATGCCGACCAGGAACCAGAGTTTCCAGTCGGTCGCGGTGCTGTGAGCAGGCCCCTGGAACAGTGGCAGGCGACTGCCCATGCGCGCGCAGGCGTTACCGAAAGCAGCCGAACAGCCCAAAGGTTGGTCGGTCAGCCAGCGTTGCGCAAAAGCGAGTGCACCGATGGCACCTCCTGCAACCCATGCGGGCCACAGGGCGGTTGAAAAGATTGGGGAATCGGTTAGCCAGGCAAAGTTGGATAAAGTCATGTTTGCACCCTCAAGGGCGATTGCAGATATGACTGAACTTTAGCGTGTGGATGTTGAATCCGCGCGCTAAACATTTTCATTGGCCTATTGAGCTACTCTATTAGTTTTATTAGGTATAAATAAAACAAATAATGTATTGTCAGGTCGATTCTTCCTTGCGATCGGGCAGGACAATATTGAGTTCCAATGTGTCGACACCTTCGTGATGTTCGATCTGCACCTGAACGGCGTCGTCTTGCACCGCTACATATTTGCGAATGACATCCAGCAGATCGTTTTTGAGCTTGGGCAGGTAATCCGGGTCGGTATTCTGCCCCTGGCTGCGTTCATGGGCGATCAGGATCTGGAGCCGTTCTTTAGCCAGATGTGCGGTCGGCTTGGGACGTGCCCGGAATAAATCAAAAAGACCCATGATTACCCCCGTCCGAACAGGCGGTTGAAAAAGGATTTTTTCTCAGCCTCGACAAACCGCATGGGCCGGTCATCGCCGAGAAGACGGGCGACGGCATCCTGATAAGCCTGTCCGGCGTCGGCGGTCTGGTCGAGAATGACCGGACGACCGGAGTTGGATGCCTGGAGTACTGCGGGTGATTCGGGAATGACACCCAGCAGCGGCACGGCCAGAATTTCGAGCATGTCTTCGATGGAAAGCATTTCTCCCGCCTCCACCCGGTTGGGTGAGTAGCGGGTGATCAGCAGGTATTCACGAATCGGGGTTTCACCATTTTTCGCGCGCAGTGACTTGCTGGCGAGAATGCCGAGCATGCGGTCGGAATCACGCACGGAAGATACTTCGGGGTTGGAGACCACAATCGCCTCGTCGGCAAAATACATGGCCAGTTGTGCACCACGCTCGATGCCGGCAGGGGAGTCGCAGATGATGTATTCAAAGCCGTCGGCCTTCAAATCATCGAATACCTGCTTCACGCCCTCTTCGGTGAGTGCATCCTTGTCTTTGGTCTGCGAAGCGGGCAGAACATAAAGATTATCGACCTCTTTATGCTTGATCAGCGCCTGGCTCAAGCCGGCCTCTTTCTGGATGACGTTAACGAGATCATAGACCACGCGCCGTTCAACACCCATGATGAGGTCAAGGTTTCGAAGACCCACATCAAAATCGATGACGACGGTTTTTTTGCCGGCTAATGCCAAGCCACTGGAAATCGCTGCGCTTGTCGTTGTTTTACCAACGCCGCCTTTTCCTGAAGTTACAACGATAATCTTTGTCACAAATCAACTCCTGCCCACACCTCTGACCGAGGCGCCGCGAAAATAAGGAACATCCGGAACCCCGCTGATTCTGCCATAAATCAGGATTGATTCATAAGGTTTGCTGGAGAGGTGTAGTGGTTTGGGTATGTTTGGGATTGTCGGGTTGGCTTATTGTTTTCCAAAAAAGCGCGGAATAATTCCATCCTGGAGTTTTTTGAGGGCGAAAATCAAAAAATGTGATTTTTGATTTTGTTCATGAACAATCACATACGTGACCGTTCATGGCGACACTTCCCAAGTGCCGCACGGAAGCTCTGATTTGATCGGGGATTCCCAAACAGATTTATTTACCTTGGTTCGATATGGATTAGAACATTAATTGAAGTCTGCACGAAGACGGTTCGTATCCCGTGTCCGACCCTTTGTAAAAGGGGGAACGAGGGGGATTTAGGATGGCACTAGGTTTGTGCCTTCCTTAAGCTGGGGTTTTTCAAGGTTCCCTGCAGTGTATGGGGCGCAGGTGTCAAGCGGAAACCGAGCATGATGCCTGGTTTTCGTGAAGCACCATTGCAACGGCTAAACCAAGTCGATGGGACCGAAGACTGACCCTATAAATAGATCAGGCATTGCCAGAAGACCGGCGGCGTTGACCGGAACCTGCCGTATGCGAGCGATTGCTGGGGTTGTTCCCTGAGTTATTCCCGGAACGATTGCCCGTATCTCTGCCGCCCTCTCTTTGGGGGCGATTGCCTGCTGCGGCACCACCAGGTGAACGGGGTTGACCGTCTCGCTGGGAACCGGCTGACCGGGGTGCTTGGGCGGCATGACCTTGGGTGCTGCGCGGCAGGAAGTCGCGGCGGGGTTGGCGCGCGGCCTGTGGTTTGCGCAATGGTTCGGGCTTGGCATTCGGGTCCGGTTCGAAGCCGGGCACGATCACGCGTTCGAGTTTCTGGCGAATGGTGCGTTCTATATCGGCCAGCAGTTTGTGCTCGTCCACGCACACCAGCGAGACAGCTTCGCCGCCTGCACCGGCGCGACCGGTACGACCGATACGATGCACGTAGTCTTCGGGCACGTTCGGCAGTTCATAGTTGACTACATGGGGCAGGGCATCGATGTCGATACCGCGGGCGGCAATGTCGGTCGCGACCAGTACCCGCAGTTTGCCGGCCTTGAAGGCACCGAGCGCCTTCTCGCGGGCAGACTGGCTCTTGTTGCCGTGAATCGCCATGGCGGGGATGCCGTCCTTGTCGAGTTGTTCGGCCAGACGATTCGCGCCGTGTTTGGTACGGGTGAATACGAGCACCTGTTTCCAGTCGCCGTCCACGATGAGTTGTTGCAACAGGGCCTTTTTGGCATCCCGATCGACCGGGTAAATTCGTTGTTCGACGCGTTCGGCGGTGGTGGTCTGTGGCGCGACTTCGACCTTGGCCGGGTTGTCGAGCAGATTCTGGGCGAAGGTTTTGATTTCCGGCGCGAAGGTGGCCGAGAACAGCAGGTTCTGTCTTTTCTGAGGCAGCAGGGCGAGCACGCGCTTGATATCGCGGATGAACCCCATGTCGAGCATGCGATCGGCTTCGTCCAGCACCAGGATTTCCACACCACCCAAATCCACGTTGCCCTGGCCGACATGATCGAGCAGGCGTCCAGGGGTGGCGACGAGGATGTCGAGCTTGCGTTGCAGACGGTCACGTTGCGGGTTGATGTTCACGCCGCCGAAAATCACCATCGAGCTTAACTTCAGTTTTTGGCCGTATTGTTTGACGCTTTCTTCCACCTGCGAAGCGAGTTCGCGCGTGGGCGTGAGGACGAGCGCCCGGATACGATGCTTGGGCGCCGGATGCAGAACGGGCAGGGTGGCGAGCCGTTGCAGCAAAGGCAAGGTGAAGCCGGCAGTTTTGCCGGTCCCGGTTTGGGCCGCGGCCAGAAGATCCCGCCCGGACAAGACGATCGGGATCGCTTCACGTTGGATGGGGGTGGGATTTATATAGCCAACGGCGTCGAGCGCGGTCAGCAACTCGGGCATCAGGCCCAGTTCAGCAAATGACATGGTGTTTCCA
>NZ_DAIESY010000056.1:0-6639 GCF_027346185.1 Halothiobacillus sp. | reverse complement strand
TGATGCTTTAAAACAGAACATGATCGACGGCGTCATGACCTTGCCGCAGGTCTTGCAGGGCATGGCGCGGCAACTGTCGGCAAAAAACCCGCAACCGGTCAGGAAGGGTTCCGGTTCAAGCCGTAGCCGGTTAGCCATTCTGGCGTGAGCCACCCACCTGACCAACCCAATCAGCCGCCTCCGGGCGGTTTTTTTATTCTCGAGAGGAACACCATGAGCAAGAAACTGCGTGAGTTGCAGGCGAAGAAGTCTGCGGTTGCACAAGAAAAAGTCGATCTGCTGAACTCGGCGTCGACGCTGCTGGACAAGGCAGAAGCTGCGGGGCGGGATCTGAACGAAGACGAAGGACGCGACTTTGCTCGACTCAAGGCGGATGCCCAGGTCAAAGGTAGCGAGATCGAGCGCCTTCAGGTATCGATCGACCTCGAGCAGGAGATGATCGCGGCCCGGGCTGCAGCAGGATCGGTGGTGGTGTTGGCCGGCAATGGCAGCGACATCACAGTGGAAGATCGCGGCGCGCTGGATAAAAGTGCAGGCTTTCGCAACTTTGGTGAATTTGCCCGCGCGGTATTCCAGGCATCCTTGCCGGGCAATGCACCGGATGGCCGGTTGCTGGCGCACCGGTTGGCGGCAGCACCTACGGTGTATGGTTCCGAGACGGCAGGTGCCGATGGCGGCTTCCTGGTTCCGCCGCAGTTTGCCAGGGATATTTTTACACTGTCGCTGGACGACGAGGCGTTGCTGCCGTTGACCGACAACACCAACGTGGCGGGCAACGCGATGGTGTTTCCGAAGGATGAGACTACCCCTTGGGGGACGGATGGCATCACGGTCGCCTGGCAGGCCGAGGGGCTGGCGGCCGCCACCTCGAAGCCCAAGCTGGGCACGTCGGCCCTGCGCCTTAAAAAGCTGATGGCGCTGGTTCCCATCACCGACGAACTGCTCTCGGACACCGATGCGCTGACGTCCTACTTGCCAAAGAAGGTGGCGAGCCGCATGCAGTGGAAGATCAACGAGTCGATCCTGTTCGGCTCAGGCGCCGGGATCCCGCAAGGGGCATTGGCGGGTAGCGCAGTGATCACCCAGGCGAAAGACAATGCTCAGGCGACCAATACGCTCACGCCCCTTAATCTGGCCAACATGATCTCGCGGCTGCCGCCGGGGTCGTTCAAGAACGCGGTGTGGATCGTCAACAACAGCGTGTTACCGGCCTTGTTCACCTTGACGCTCGGCAACTATCCGATTTATTTGCCGGTCGGCGGTGGTGTGGGCGGCCTGCGCGGTTCGCCCTACGGTACGTTGCTCGGGCGTCCGGTATATGTCTCGCAGCATGCGTCGCAATTTTCGAGCCTGGGCGATGTGATCCTGGTCGATCTCAGTTACTACCAGACCATCACCAAGGAGGGCGGCATGGAGACGGCGACCTCGATGCATCTGTATTTCGATGCGGACGCCACGGCGTTTCGCACGCTGTTTCGCATGGATGGGCAGGCGAAGATCGCTGCCCCCATTCTTCCGGCCAAGGGAGCGGCGACCTTGTCGCCCTTCATTCAACTGGCTGCCCGTTGAGCTTTGCCCCTCACCCCTCTATCTGAAAGGATCCTCCCATGATTTTAAATGAAAAACTCTCCGAAGCCGTGGCGGTACTGGCCGTCATCCCCCCTTCGGCACAAGCGCCTGGCGTGGTGTTCAGCCCATGGGTCGAACTTGGTGAGGCAGATCGTCTGCTCGCCATCGTTCAGGTGGGCACCTTTGGTGCCAATGCGACGGTGGATGCTTCAATCGCACAGGCGCAGGATGCCAAGGGAGCGAATGCCAAACCCATCGGTGCCGGCAAAGCCATTGCTTTGGCTGCTGCCATGGGCAACGATGTGCAGGCTACGCTCGATGTGGGCACCGCCGATCTGGATGTGGCTAATGGCTATGGTTTCGTGCAGCTGGGTGTGTCGGTTAGCGCGACTGCGACTGAGACCGCAGCGGTGATTCTGGGCGGATCTTCGCGTTATGAACCGGCGAGCAGCTTCAATGCCGCATCGGTCGTCGAGTCGGTCTGATGCCGCTGCAACTCGTTCGGGATGCGGCGGTGGAGCCACTCAGCATCCGTGACGCCAAACTGCATCTGCGTGTGGATATTCCAGATGACGATGTGCTGATCGGCGCCCTGATCGCGGCGGCACGCCGGTTTGCCGAGAATCTCACCCAACGCGCATTGATCTACCAAGCGTGGCGGCTCGTCATCGACTCGTTTCCGGGGCCGACCCTGATCGGCGTGCCTTGGGGCAAGACCTTCACGCTGCCCAAACACGCGATCATACTCGAGAAGTCTGCGGTTCGGCGCGTGACGGCGATCAATTATCTGGACATGAGCGGCACTCCACAGGTGGTGCCACCTGGCGATTACACCGTAGACTATACGTCGGAGCCGTGCCGGATCACGCCGGTGTTTGGCCATATCTGGCCGATCCCCTTGCCGCAGATTGGGGCAATAGAGGTGAATTTTACGGCGGGTTATGCCGTGCCGGTGACCTTGTCGGGCAACATGATGACGGTGCCTGCCGACTGGCAACCGTATTCGGTAGGCGATGGGGTGCGCTTCTCGCTGGCGGATGCGATCCAGGGCGTGCTACCGGCACCCTTGGCTGTGGGCACGGATTACTTCATCCAGTCGGTGGTGGCACCGGGCATCTATACGTTGTCAAGCGTACCGGGTGGTGGCGCCATCACGTTGACAAACGCAGGATCCGGCACTGCCCTGCTGGGAGGCGTGCCGGAGGGTATCACTTCATGGATGAAGCTACGGGTTGGCACCTTGTACCAGCACCGTGAGGAATACTTCACCAGCGAGAAATCCGGCAAGGTGCTGCCGCTGCCGTTTGTCGACCGGCTGCTCGATCCGTACAGGGTAGTGTTCTGATGGTGCTGGTCGCGAGTGGCATTCTCGATCAGCGTATCACGATCAACCGGCTGACTGTGGCACGAGGCGCGCTGGGCGGACACGACGAAACCTGGGCGCCGTATGCGACCGTATGGGCGCAGATGCAGGACATGACGGGGCGCGAAATCTTCCAGGCCAAAGCGATGGGCAGTGCCGCGACCAAACTCTTCACCATCCGTTATCTCGCAGGAGTGAAACCTGCCATGCAGGTGGTCGCACCCGACGGCACCGTCTGCCGGATCGAGTGGATCCGCTCTGTGACCCGCAAGGAATACCTGGAACTCTACTGTCTGGTGCTCGATGACGACTGAAATCCACATCAAGGGTCTGGAAGGCCTGCAGGCGCTGCTCGATGAATTGCCCGCGAAGATCGAGAAAAACATCGTGCGTGGCGGCTTGCGTGCGGCAGCCAAAGTGGTGGAAGCCGAAGCCAAACAGTTGTGTCCGGTGGGCGAAGGCGATCTTCCCAAAGGTCGAACATCGGGCGCGTTGCGCGATTCGATCCATGTCTCGATGCGGAGCCGACGCGGCCGCGTTCAGGTGACCATCAAGGCCGGTGGCGACAAAGCCCGGTATGCCGCCATGGTGGAACACGGCACCGCGCGGCACTGGATCAAGCCCAAGAACCGCAAGAGCCTCTTTCTGGCGGGCTTGGAACGCCGCGCCGTGTTGCATCCGGGGGCCACCAAAAAACCCTTCATGCGGCCTGCCATTGATACCAAAGCATCGGAGGCCATCGAGACCTTCTCGGCGTACCTCAAAAACCGGCTCGCCAAGATCGAGGCCAAGAAATGAAGCCGGAAACCGTCATCTATACATTGCTCAACGCCTCCAGCGCCCTTGCCGCTCAGGTGAGTGCCAGGATTTATCTGGACACGCGGCCGGAAGCCGACCCGTTGCCAGCGATCACTTTCGGCCTCATCAGCGACGTGCAGGACGGCGCACGCCCGATCGATCCGGAACTCGTCACCGCACGGGTGCAGGTCAACTGCATGGGGAATGTGTCCGACGATCTGGTGGTTCTGCGCGAGAACGTGCGTCTTGCCTGTCACAACCAGTCAGGCCAAATCGGCGGCGTCGAAGTGGTAGCGTGCATTCAGCAGAGCATGGGACCGGATACCTATGACGAACTGGTAAACGTATACCTGAAGCCGATCGATTTCAAGATTCATTATGTGCGGTGATGTGTCAATGCGTAGGATATGTCATGATATATAACGTTCAATTGCTGGATGGAGAAAATTATCATGACTGATGCCCATCAAATGGCGCTGGCTCAACAAGTCGATGCAGTATTTGCCCATCATCCCGAGCTGAGTGGCGCGGATCATCGCCAGCGCTTCCCATGGCTGACCGGTGCGTTGGGTAATCCGCAAACCCCAATCTGGTTTTTAGCGGAAAACCCCAGCCTGTCGAAAGTTGAACAAGCCACAGACCCTATTGAAGACGCACCAACGATCCAAGCACAATGGTGGGCTGGTAAGGGTGACAAGCTGTTTCGCGAATTGCTGGTGAAGTATGGATTCAAGAATGGCACTATTGACAGTCATGACGGGTGGAATTGCTATATTACAAATGTCATCAAGGAGGCTGATTACGCGGAGCGTTGGCGGGGAAGCCCTTCTGAACGACTTAGGCAGGCGGCACTGACATGGGCGCCTGTTCTGCAGTGGCAACTTGAGGTTGGCAAGCCTCGTCTGATCGTAGCACTTGGCAAAACGGTGGAGGGCATCGTCAATCAACTCAAACGTAGCGGTATGCGTTTCCCTGAAATTAAACGCATCCATCATTACAGTTATATTGCACATCGAGCCAATGGTGAACGCGGCCCCATGCATCCGGATCGGGTGAGAGAATATGATGAGCAGTTTGCCGATATAGCCATGATATCAATAGAAACTTAAGCTTTCTGCAGGTGATGTTGCCAATTTCAGCGATTGTGTTTATTGACAGGGAGCATGATGATTGGGCCGGTGATTGTTGAGGAAGAAAATCCAGCCTGACTTGAAATGGTTACGCGCTATTTCTCGGCCAGCAGGTCGAGGTGCCGATCCATCAGCTTGAACAGTTTAACCAGAGCCAACGGCGGCTTGGTCTTGCCGTTTTCGTAGCGCGAAAAGGCATTGACGCCACCGCCGAATATTTTGGAGGCTTCGCGCTGGTCGAGATCGAGCTTCTTGGGCACGTTCGTGATGAAGCCTGGATCGACGATGGCATTCACCTGCCTGGAGAAAGCGCGCATTTCGCGCATGACACGGTTCGACTCCGCAGCATCCAGGATGGACTCGGCACAGGCCGGGCGGAAATCGCCCGTCACCACAGCAATGACGCTAATTTCACTTTTGTAGGTGTAGGGCAGGTCGCGCGTGTCATGGATCAGTTCCGCCGCGCCGCAAACAGGACATTTCATGGTCATAACCATGGTCTTGATCACGGCCAGCTTGCAATGTGGGGTCCCTTCCGCACAGGAGCATCGGGACAGCCAACCGGTTTGACGTGCGATTTTTTCCATTTTTGAGAAGCCCCTCTGTTTTGATAGCCGCCCAGTTCTGGATGGAACACGGTAACGGATCGTTCATCTCCTGCTTTCAATCCGGCATTCCTGCCGGATGCTTGATTTCTTCACACGAGGAGTAATTCATGGCCCAGTATGGCTTCGGGTCAGGGGTGGTGTTTGCCGTTCCCCTGTCCAATGCGCAAGGCAATCCCCTTGCAAACGGCACGCCGGTGCGTTTTGGCGTGCTGCAGGATGTGTCGGTCGATTTCAGTTTCACCAACAAGGAACTGCACGGTCAGAATCAGTTTCCGGTCGCCATCGGACGCGGCCAGGGCAAGATCACCGGCAAGGCCAAGTTCGGGCAGTTCAACGGCGCGCTGGTGAACAGCCTGTTCTTTGGTCAGACCCTGGCGTCCGGCCAATCGGCTATTTCGGACAAGGAGTCGCTGACGATTGCGTCGGACAGCGGCACGGTGGCCAATTCCACGACCTACGAGGATGACCTCGGCGTGGTCTATGCATCGAGTGGCCTGCCGCTGACCCGCGTGGCATCAGCGCCTGCCGTCGGGCAATACAGCGTCACACCTGCCGGGGTGTACACCTTTGCAGCGGGCGACACGGGGGCTGTCACCGGCAACATCCAGGTGAGTTACCGCTATCAGACGCCCGCCACAGGCACGCTTGCGACCAGTGTCACGCTCACCAACCAGCTGATGGGCTATGCGCCGACCTTCCGGGCGGAACTGTACGTACCTTATGCCAGCAAGCAGCTGGTTATCACGCTCAACCAGTGCATCGGCTCCAAACTCAACTTTGCGACCAAGCTGGACGACTTCCTGATTCCGGAGTTCGATTTCGAGGCGTTCTCGGATGCATCGAACAATATCGGCAGCTTAAACTTTGCGGAGTAATGACATGGTCGACGGCAAAAAAATCACGCTCAACGGGCGCGAGTTCATCGTGCCCGCAGCTCCCTTATCCTGCGTGCGTCGATATCACGAGGTGTTCGAAGGCGCGGCGCCGGTCACGATCCTCATCATGGCCGAGATCATTCATGCGACCTTGAAGCGCAATTATCCGGAGTTGACGCAGGACGAACTGGAAAACGACTACCTGGACGTGGCCAATATGCGCGAGACGTTCAACATCGTGATGAATGTGTCGGGTGCCGAAGCAAAAAAGTAACGGCGCCTCCTCAGCCGGTCGA
>NZ_DAIESY010000039.1:0-2945 GCF_027346185.1 Halothiobacillus sp. | reverse complement strand
CAATGACGGCGCGGCGCTGATTCTCACCCCGATCGTGATCGGTATTCTGTTGGCATTACGCATGAACCCGCTGGCCACGCTCGCCTTTGTGATGGCCGCCGGATTTATCGCCGATACGGCGAGTATGCCGCTGGTGATTTCTAATCTCGTCAATATCGTGGTCGCCGACTATTTCAAGTTGGGATTTGCCGACTATGCCGCCGTCATGGTGCCGGTTACTCTGGTTTCCGTGCTCGCCTCCTTAAGTGTGTTGTGGCTGTATTTTCGACGCTCGATCCCAGAAACCTATGCCTGCGATGAATTGGATCTGCCTGATAAAGCCATTATTGACCGATCCGTATTCCGCGCCGGTTGGTGGGTTTTGGCCTGGCTATTGTTCGGGTTTTTTGTGCTGGATGGTTGGGGGGTGCCTATCAGTCTGGTGGCCGCAATCGGCGCGTTCATACTGTGGCTGATTGCGCGGCGGGGCGCACAAATCAACACCCGCACCGTATTGATCCAGGCGCCGTGGCAAGTGGTGATCTTTTCGCTGGGCATGTATCTCGTTGTCTATGGACTGAAAAACGCCGGCCTGACCGACGGGTTGACGCTCTGGTTCGATCAACTGGCCCACCTCGGGTTGTGGGGCGCTACGCTCGGCACAGGGTTTACCATGGCGGTTTTGTCCGCCGTGCTCAACAATATGCCCGCCGTGCTTATGGGAACCTTGGCGATCGACGGTACCCAAGCCAGCGGCACGACGCATCTGGCGATGGTTTACGCCAATATCATCGGCTGTGATCTCGGGCCGAAGTTCACGCCCATCGGCAGTCTGGCGACGCTATTGTGGTTGCATGTGCTGGCGCGCAAGCAGATCGTGATTTCATGGGAGTATTACTTCAAAGTCGGCTTGATACTCACTACGCCGGTACTGTTGCTGACCTTGCTGGCTTTGGCACTGCGCCTATCCGTGAATCTACCGTGAGTTGCATATGAGTGCGATTCTTTCCGTTACTTCCCTCAACGCCATGGCCAAACAGATACTTGAAGCCAATTTAAGTGGCGTCATGGTTCAGGGTGAGGTGCGCTCGCTGACCCGGGCCGCGTCGGGGCATGTGTATTTTTCGCTGAAGGATCAACAGGCCGAAGTGCGCTGCGCGCTGTTTCGCGCGCAGGCCATGCGCGTGAAGACCGCGTTCGCCAATGGCGATGCCGTGGTTGTGCGGGGTTCGGTATCGCTGTACGCCCCGCGCGGTGATTACCAACTCATCGTGACCGGGGTTGAGTTAGCCGGTGATGGCCAATTGGCCGTCCTGTTCGAAGCCTTGAAGAAAAAACTCTTTGCCGAAGGCTTGTTCGACGTTGCACGCAAGCGCGCAATCCCCCGATTACCTCGCCGGATCGTGGTGATTTCTTCCGCTGTAGGCGCCGCGCTGCAGGATGTGGTTTCCACCTTGATCCGGCGGCTGCCCTTGGTTGAAATCAACCTGATTCCGGTGGCGGTGCAAGGTGAAACGGCAGCGGCTGAACTCACCAATGCGGTGCGAGGTATCACGAGCGATTCGGGGTTTGATGTTGTGCTGCTCGTGCGCGGCGGCGGATCGATGAGTGATCTGTGGGCATTCAACGATGAAGCGCTGGCCCGTGCGATTGCGGCCTGCCCGGTCCCCGTTATCAGTGGTGTCGGTCACGAAATCGATTTCACGATCAGCGATTTTGTGGCGGATGTCAGGGCGGCGACACCGACGGCGGCGGCCGAACTGGCGACCCCTATTACCTTAAGCGAATTGCAGGCCGCGCTGATTCTGCGGCACCAGCAGATAAACCGGTTGATCGAAGATCGATTGAACGAGGCAGGGCAACGCCTGGACAGCAATCTGAACCGGCTTCGCCAGCAGCGCCAGCGCTGGTTACCGCAGCTTCATCACCAAATGATGCTCAGCCTGCGGTTGCAGCGGGCGATTCGTTCGCTCTGGCAGGAGCGCCTCGGCCGGGTGCAGGCATTGACGCATCGATTGCAGCAACGCAGTCCTGTGCATTGGGTCCGCCAGAATCACAGTCGACTCGAACAGATGCGCTGGCGGCTACAGCAGGCCATTGATCGGCAGATGGCCGCACAGCGGCAGGATTGGTTGCGGCTGGCGGCGGGCTTGCGCCCCTCGATCGTGCGGCGACAGATCGAGCAGCGCCAGCAGGAAACGGAGCGTTTGACCGCGCGATTGCATGAGATCGGTCGGCAGGGACTCGTTCGCCAGAAGCAACGGCTCGAACAGGCGTTCGGTGTGCTGACCGCCCTGAGCCCGCAGCGGGTACTTGAGCGCGGGTATAGTCTGGTCGAAGCGGAATCCGGCCTGATCTGGCGCGCGGCAGCATTGCGATCAGCCTTGGTCGAATCCGACCGGCCCCTGCCCTTGCGGCTGCATTTTGGTGATGGTGTCGTGCCCATTGAAGCCTGTTCTGCTCAGTCCAGTTCGACAGAAACCGGGGCGATGGAATAATTCGCTGCAAGCTCAGACGCAGGACTATAGTGGACCCCGATTTCCAGACATTAAATTAAGATGGTAGCCTGCCTTAAAAAGGAGCAGGTTGTGAGTGAAACGAAGCGCAAGCATTTCAGTGGTGAGTTCAAGGCCAAGGTCGCCCTTGAAGCGATCCGTGGAATTAAGACTGTGAATGAAATTGGTCAGGAATTTGGGGTGCACCCAACGCAAGTGGGTTTGTGGAAGCAAGCGCTGCAAGCTCAAGCAGCCAGCCTGTTTGATGCCAAGCGTGGCCCGAAACCGGTTGATCCATCGGCCAGTCCCGAGCGACTGTATTCCGAGATCGGGCGATTGAAGATGGAACTCGACTGGCTTAAAAAAAGTCCGGCATCAGCCCGTAGACGTGCGCCGTGCCTGGGTAGGCACTGCCGAACCCCTGCCGCTGACCCGGCAATGTGAGCTGACCGGAGTTGCGCGTTCTGGCGT
>NZ_DAIESY010000115.1:0-24012 GCF_027346185.1 Halothiobacillus sp. | reverse complement strand
TGTCCCATTCCCGTTGACCGTATTTTTCGTCGCCGACGATCGGGTGGTTATCGTGCGCGGTATGCACACGAATCTGATGCGTGCGTCCGGTTTCGAGCTGTGCCCGCAGCAGGGTGGCGTTTTTGTTGGCGGCCAGCACAGCGAAATGGGTCACGGCTTCCTTGCCGTGCGGATTGACCTGCACCCGATGCGACTCACCTTCGCCTTGCCACTTTTCCAACGGTGCATCAACGCGTTTGAGTTGGTCCGGCCAATGTCCGTGCACGATGGCCAGATAATACTTTTCAGCATGGCCTTCCGGTCGAAACTGGGTTTGCAGCGAATGCAGGGCGGCGCGGGTCTTGGCCAGAAGCAACAGGCCGCTGGTATCGCGGTCAATGCGATGGGCCAGTTCGAGTTTGTCACCCAGTCCCGTGTGTTGGCGCATGAGTTCGATCAGGCCAAAAGGGATGTTCGAACCGCCATGGACGGCAAGGCCGGCGGGTTTGTTGACGGCCAGCAGGGCTTCGTCTTCGTACACGATCATATCCGCAGCGCGCGCGAGCCAGTTCGGTGAGATCACGCCCGCCGATTCCGGTGAGGCGCTCTGCAGCTTGAGTGGTGGGATGCGGACCTCATCACCCGTCGCGAGCCGCGTGGTCGGCTTGGCGCGTTGACTGTTCACACGGACTTCTCCGGTGCGCAGAATGCGGTAAATCAGGGAACGCGGAACCTCGCCATGCGTCGCACCCAATTCGCGCAGCAGGAAATTGTCGATGCGTTGACCGGCATAGTGCGCATCGACGGTGACGCGACGTACGGATTGTTTCTTTTCGATTGGCTGACCGTAGGGCGCCGAAGGGTGTGTGTTCATTCCCGCATTATGGCGTATTTCTATCGCATTTATTATAGGCATCACGTGATGGGTGTTGTGTTACACTCCTCGGGCTTTGAGTGGCTCGAGCCACTTTCGTCCAATTTTGATGGTGTGGAAATTTTCCATCGGAATGGTGTTGAGGTATGGCTCGAGCAATCAAGCGCGCCACTTCAGATTTCTTGCTTACCCTAACCAATGGGGGCAGGTGACTGAAGCGGGCAGACCGCCGGATCGGCGGTTCGTTCACGAAGCCCTTGATAATCTGTTGTTTTGAAACGGCTTCAAACAGTTTCCGTATTAATTACGATCATCCTGAAGGATTTATGCGCCTGTTCTGGCTGGTGACACTGGTTTTGCTCCATGAGGTTGTGCCGCGTTTTCGCAGTACAACGGCTTGCTCGGGCCACGATTGGATGGCGGCTTCGGTTTTAAACCGCCGTCATCGTTCGTCGCGCCCGGCTAATCTCATGCCAATCGACCTGCAGCCACAATCGCATCAATCTCTCCTCCCAGTGTTAACGCCCCCGCTCAAGGCCGATTGGCCGCAGCCCGCATGGCTGCGCGGGTGGCGTTTTATTCGAGAATCAATCCATGAAAAGAATGCTAATCAATGCCACCCAGGCCGAAGAGATTCGGGTGGCGCTCGTCGATGGACAGACGCTCTATGACATTGACATAGAAACCCCTGGCCACGAACAGAAAAAATCCAATATTTACAAAGCGTTAATCACGCGAATCGAGCCGAGTCTCGAGGCGGTTTTCGTTAATTACGGCGCAGACCGCCACGGCTTTTTGCCCTTCAAGGAAATTGCCCGCAGCTATTTTGATTCGGAGGCCGTCGATGACAAGGGGCGCCCAGTCATCAAGTCGGCGTTGAAAGAAGGCCAGGAAATCATCGTTCAGGTCGAAAAGGAAGAGCGCGGCAACAAAGGGGCAGCCCTCACCACGTTCGTCAGCCTGGCGGGCCGTTATCTGGTTCTGATGCCGAATAATCCCCGCGCTGGTGGCGTATCCCGTCGTATAGAAGGCGACGATCGTGCCGAGATCAAGGCGGCGCTGTCCGAGTTGACCGTGCCCGAAGGCATGGGTCTGATCGTACGTACTGCAGGCGTCGGACGTGAACCCGCCGAACTGCAATCGGATCTCGATTACCTGCAACAGGTATGGGTTGCCATCCTGAAAAAATCCGAGTCCCGCAAGGCACCGTTCCTGATTTATCAGGAAAGCGACCTGATCATTCGTGCATTGCGCGATTACATGCGTAACGACATCGGCGAAGTGTTGGTCGACGAGCCCAGCATGTATCAGCAGGCACTGGATTTCGTGAATCTCGTTTCTCCGGATTCCGTGGACAAGATTCATCTGTATCAGGACCGTACGCCGTTGTTCACGCGTTACCAGATCGAATCCCAGATCGAATCGGCCTACGAGCGAACGGTCACCCTGCCTTCCGGCGGCGAGTTGGTATTCGATGTGGCCGAAGCCCTGACGGCGGTCGATATCAACTCCGGGCGCAGTACCAAGGGTCAGGATATCGAAGACACGGCATTCAATACGAATCTTGAAGCGGCAGACGAGATCGCCCGTCAACTGCGCCTACGGGACTTGGGTGGTCTGGTCGTCATCGACTTCATCGACATGGGGCAACCCAAGCATCAGCGCGAGGTCGAAAATCGCCTGCGTGATGCGCTTAAGGTAGACCGGGCCCGCGTGCAACTGGGCCGCATTTCCCGGTTCGGCCTGCTTGAAATGTCACGCCAGCGGTTGTCCTCATCTCTTGAAGAATCGGCGCAACACGTCTGCCCGCGTTGCATGGGGCAGGGGCACATTCGCTCGGTTGAATCACTTTCCCTGTCGATCTTGCGTTTGGTGATTGATGAATCCATGAAGGATCAGACCGGGCGTGTCGTGGCCCAGGTGCCGGTCGATGTGGGCACCTATCTGCTCAACGAGAAGCGTGAGCAGTTACGTGAGATCGAGCTAAACCACCAGGTCGAGCTCTTGATTATTCCCAACATCAATCTTGAGACACCGCACTTTAAAATCGAACGCGTTCGTCGTCCGGATCTTGCCGAAGCACCGGCCAGTTCGCGTGCCCTGATTGAACCGCTTGCCGTGGCCTTGCCCGAACTGGAGCGTGCGCCGCGACGCCCCATTGCGCCGATCGAACCGATTCGTCCGGCAGCTCAACCCGCGCCACAGCCCAAGGCTGCCGCCAGCGCGCCCGTTGCTGCTACTGTTCCGGCAGCCACCACAAACGCGGCCAATACAAGCGCCTTGGGGTTGCTCAAGCGCGTGATTGGTCAGTTCTTCGGTGGGGGCGAAAAGCCGGTTGAACCGGAAATGACCACACCCAAGGCTCCAGCCAAGAAAGCTTCCTCCAGCCGCCCACCGCGCGCTAAAGACGACAATCGGGCGTCACCTAATCGTTCACCTCGCGCAGTGACACCGGCGAACGAGTCGGAAGCACGGACAGAAGACAAACGTCGCGATGAAAACAAGGTAGAGGGCACGAAGCCGGAAGGTTCGGACAACCGCCGTCGCCGTTCACGCAGCAGAAAACCGGCGGAAGGCCAAAGAGACACCCTGGTCAATGCCACCGTTTCGTCGGTAAATCAGCCTGCTGAAGTACCGGCTACAACCACGGATACCACGGAAAGCAAGGGCCCTGTGAAGGCACTTGAAAAATCCATTGCCCGTCAACGTGAGCCTCGCTCCTCCGAGCCAACCGTTCGTCCCATTGCCGCACACGAGCAAAGCCTGATCGAGCAGCAACTCAAAGCACCGGTGGCATCACCTTCTGCGCTGCCTCTTAACGTTTCGGCCAAACGTGATCCGGCATCCGAACTGGCACCGAATGCGGCCTTGGGATTGCTCGAGGGTGATCTGGTGGTACCCGCTTTGGTTGCTCCAGCCGTAACGACACAGGTAGAAGCCCCGTCAGTCGACCAGTTCGAGGACAAGGCGGCGGGTGAAGTGAATGAAGCGCCTTCAGTCGACTTGGCTCCTGTTGTTGAATTGCAGGTCGAAGCACCGATGGATATGACCATCGCGCCAGATACTCAGATTGATGCAGAACTTGCAACTGTGATCGAATCAGAGCCTGCAGTTCACACGATGGAGGGGATAGCACCAGTCGACGTTTCAGCTCCCGTTTCAGAAGCGGTTGCTGAGCAAATCGTTCAGCAGCCGGTAGAAGCGGCGAGTGATTCTCCGTGGTCGCAGGCGAGTGCTACACTGGCTGCCAAGAGAGAGGAGGTTCCTGCTCCCGCTGCACTGGAGGCCTTAGTCGCGGTTGAACCGGTCATTCAGGAGGCTCAGATGGACGTGCCGCCCGATGTATCAGCATTTGCCGAAGTTGAATCTCCGGTAACTCAGGATGAGACGATTCAAGGGTCATCAGGGGCATCATTCACGCAAGCGCCCGCGGCGGATACGATCATCGAATCCACGCCTGTCGTACCAGATGAACACGTTTCCGTTCAGCTTACCCTTGTTCAAGCGGAAGCAGCCCAGCCGATGCCGGTTGAAGTGGAACAGCCGGAGGCGACGGCGGAAGTTACACCGGATGCGGTACCTCAGGTTGAGACTGCAGTCCAAGAAGGCGTTCAGCCTGAAGTGATAGCGGCCTCGGATTCATCAGAAGAAGAAATTCGCAAGGAACCGAACACCTGAGGTCGGTTTCAATCTATCGGAAATGCGCCATGAGTTACCTGATGCACAAATAGATATATATCAACATGTTGTACATCCAGACTTAATGGGCGCACTGCCCTTGATTGTCCTTTAATCTAAAGGGTAGCTTGAGAAACCCCATCCTTGGGGTTTTTCGAGGACTTTCGTTGCGGGAAACCCGCAGCGAACTTTCGCTATTTCAATCGCTTACGCGATTGCACGGCACCACATCCCTGTGGTGCCCATTAAGTATTTTAAGCAGCCTGCTAAGAACGATCAGTGGCAGGATGTCCTGCGTGCAGTGACTATAATTCAGGTCTCACAAAATCAGTTTGAGCGGGAGTCTATTCCATGCGCCGAGGTTTTCATGTTGTTCGACTATTGGCCCTGGTGCTGCTGCCGGGCTTATTCGCAACGCAGGTACTTGCCGAGACCGTTGAGCTGGCAGCGGTGGAACAAACGCCCCCCGCTGTACTGCTCAACCTGCCGTTTATGGAAAATCTGCGCGATATTCCTCGCGATCTTCAGGTCATGAGGGCGCAAAAAATTCCCATGCTGCTGTTCATTCATGCCAGTTATTGCGGCTACTGCCAATGGGTGGATGAAAATTTCATCCAGCCCATGCAAAATGATCCAGCCTATGAGGGCCAATTAATCGTGCGGCGGATCGAGATCGACGCGGATTCGTCGATTCTCGATCGAAACGGTCAGAACGAGAGCAACCGTCATTTTGCCGACCGGATGGGGGTGCATCTGGTGCCTGTGGTCGCATTCTTCGGGCCGGATGGTAAGGAAATCGGTGATCCGATCAATGGCGTGACGGTGCAGGATTTCTATCCGTATTATTTTCAACAGGGGATCGAGCTGGCCGAAGCCTGCGCCAAAAACCCCGATCCAGCAAAATGCACGCCCAGTAAAAAGGAAGATCAGCGCAGCTTGTAAATCAGGCTGATGTTTACATCCATCGACTGGATGCCCAATGCGGGCGGTATGGGCTTAAATTGCCCGACTCGCCCGATGGCCTCGATCGCGCCCTGATTCAGTGCCGTGGCGGCAGAAGGTTCCACCAGGTGAATATTCGTAATGCGGCCATCGGCCAGCACGGTGAAGCCGACCCGGATCATGCCTTCCTGAGTCAACCGTCGTGCCAATGACGGGTAGAACTTTTCCCGTTCAATGGCTGCGGCCAGCGCCGATTGGTACTGCAATCTGATCTGGTCGCGCTCGTCTGGCGTCGGGCCGGCGGGCGTTGGCGACGCTTGCGTTTGCTTTGGAGCAATCTCGGTTTGTTTTTCGGATTGCTGAGCTGTTGACGGCTGCTGGCTCGGCGCACTGGCGGTGGTATGAGGTGCCGCAGGCGTCTTATGCATTTTCGCCGCAGGGGGCTTTGCTGTCTTTGGTGGCGCTGGCTGATGCGTCGGTTTGGGCTTTGGCTTTGGAAGGCTCTTCGGTACGTTTTTTTTCTCAGACTTTGGTTCTGGCTTAGGTTCTGGTTCGAGTTCTGGCTTTCGGATTTGCTCTGCTTCGGGTTTGGCGACGGGCGGTGGGGTTAGCGGCTCATCCTCTTTTGGCTCTGGTTCTGGCTTATTAATTGGTTTTTGCGCTGGCTCGGCGGGCTGCGGTCTTGGCTTTGGTGTGGCGGGCGCAAACGAGGCCAGCGATACGGGCACGACGGCTTCCTTGCTGGCATCGGGTTGCGGTGTCGGTTTGAGCCAAAAATACAGCCCAACGCCAACAAGCGCGGCGTGCAGCAGGGCCGAAATAACAAATCCCGTGCGCGATGGACTCATGCCGGCGGCGTTGCCTCAGAGGCAGAAGTCGTGCGGATGGTCAGCTGATCGAGCCCGCGGCTTTTCAGGGCGTCGATCACGGCGACAAACTGGCCGAACGCCGTTTTTTTATCGATTCGGAACACGATGGCCTGATCTTTTTTCAGCGTGTCCAGCCGAGCATTGAGCGCTTCGAGCGTGGTGGCCTGATCATCGACGAAAACGTCGCCAGCCGCATTCAGCGTAATGACGATGGCGGGCTTGCCATCCGCCGGTGCGGCGGATTTGGCCTCCGGCAGGCTGACCTTGATCTGCCCCTGTGCAATGAAGGTGGCGGTCGTCAGCACAATCGCCAGCAGCACGAGCATGATGTCGATGAACGGGATGACATTGATTTGATCGAAGCGGCGCATGCTCGCTTCACCGATCCGTTTGTTGGCGTTGCATGCGCGTCCATTGTGCGGTCAGCACATCGATGCGGCGCAAAAAGCCGTTGTAGATCAGAATCGCCGGTATGGCGACCACCAGTCCCAGCGCGGTCGCTTTCAGCGCCAGCGCCAGCCCCAGCATGATCTGGTTGGCGGCGATTTGCCCGCTCGTTCCCAGTTGATGAAAGGTCAGCAAAATGCCGAGTACCGTGCCCAGAAGCCCGACATAGGGCGCATTGGCACCGATGGACGAGAGCGTGGTGAGGTTGTGGGTGAGTGCGATATTCAGCGATTCGGGATCGGTGAATTGTGTCAGGTCGACCCGGCGGTAGAACAAATGTCTTTCGATGCCGAGCCAGACAAGAATCAGGCTCATCAACCCCAGTACACCAAAAATAATGGCATCTAGGCCGTTTTGCAGAAAGTCGATCATAGTGGGTTCCGTGTTGCCGCGCCGCCGTGCAGGCGGGTTGTTTTAGTTTATCAAATCACGGAGGAACCCGTGGTGTGTGATTTGAGGTGCCCGTCATTGGAAAGCGGCGGCAAAATGAACTAATGTTGAGTGGCCGACTCTAGTTTATGTTGCCTGAGCTGTGAAATGCCCTTCTGAGTGCATTGAGATCGGGCGGCTGTTTGAATGTTTTTTGGGAGAACTGGACTATGAAAACGCGTACCGCCGGGAAAACCCTGCTCGCTTCGACCGTATTGACCGCTGCCGCGCTGGCAGGCTCCGCATTTGCGGCGGATCAAACCCCTTTTGCCAGCCAAGCTGTGCAGAAATCCACCATGCAACTGGCTGAAATGGCTTGTGGAGGCGCGGGTTCTTGCGGTGGCAACATGAAGCAAGACAACAAGAAAGACGGAGATAAGGCTGACAGCAGCAAGAGCTAAGGCTCGCTTTCTCCTGATTCAAGCGCGCCTAAACCGGCGCGTTTTTTTGTCTGATTTATGAGAGTTCCGCGCGATATCGTCGAGCAACTCAAGCAATGGCAGGAAGAAGGTGGCCCGCTCGGAGCGCACTGAGTATCAGCGCTGCTTGAGTACGATCAAGGTCAGGTTGTCATACAGAGGCTGCAGGCCAATGTGCTCACGCATAGATTCAATGACAGCACTGCAATGTGCCCTTGTGCGTTTGCCAGTGACCTGATTATGATCAATGCCTTACTGGACAAACAGGGGAGAACCCATGGCTATAACGGACTGGCCGGAAGATGAACGACCGCGTGAACGATTACTCAAACGGGGGGCGGGGGCATTATCGGATGCCGAGTTGTTCGCCATCTTTCTGCGCACCGGCGTCGCTGGACGTTCTGCGGTGGATCTGGCGCGAGATTTACTGGCGCACTTTGGCGGTGTGCGCGGCCTGCTGAATGCCTCGCGGCGTGATTTTACCGAAGCCAAGGGGTTGGGTGATGCCAAATTCACGCAGCTTCAGGCGGTATTGGAGCTGGCAAGGCGCCATTTCGCCGAAGAACTGGCAGAAGGTGCGGTGATCGACAGCCCGGAAGCCACGCGCCGGTTCTTGCAGGCGCAGCTGCGGGATGCAGCGCAGGAGGTGTTCGCGGTATTGTTTCTTGACCAGCGTCATCGCGTACTGGCCTTCGAGCGGCTGTTTTTCGGGACCATCAATCAGTCGGCGGTGCACCCGCGTGAAGTGGTCAAGGCGGTGCTGCGGCATAACGCCGCCGCCGTGATTCTGGCGCACAACCATCCCTCGGGTGTTGCCGAACCCAGCACGGCTGATCGGGAGATCACGCTCCGCTTGCGCGATGCGCTCAATCTGATCGACGTTCGTTTGCTCGATCATATGATCGTGGGTGACCGATGCACATCAATGGCGGAGCTGGGAATGATTTGATTGGCGTTCAGGTGCGCCAGTCGATGGGCGGCTCGCCTTGCGCTTCCAGAAACGCATTGATTTTCGAGAACGGTCGCGAGCCGAAGAAACCGCGATAGGCGGAGAGCGGCGAGGGGTGCGGGCTCTGGATGATCAGATGTCGCTGATCCCGGTTGTGTGGTTCGATCAACACCCGCTTTTTCTGTGCGAATGCCCCCCACAAGACAAACACGACCGGTTTCTCCCGCGTGGCCAGCGCTTCGATGGCGGCATCGGTTAATACCTCCCAGCCCTGATTCTGGTGTGCGGCGGATTGTCCGGCTGGTACGGTGAGCACGGCATTGAGCAGCAAAACGCCCTGTTCGGCCCAGGGTGTGAGATCGCCGCGTGTGTTCTCGATGCCGAGATCGTCACGCAATTCCTGAAATATATTGATCAGCGACTTGGGTAGTGGCCTGACGGTGGGGCGTACCGAGAAACTCAGGCCGTGGGCGTGGCCGGGCGTGGGGTAGGGGTCCTGCCCCAGAATCACCACGCGAACATCATCGAATGGTGTGGCGGCAAAGGCGTTGAGCCAATCGGCCTTGTCGGGCAGCAAGTGTTTTCCGCTACGCAATTCCGTACGCAGAAAATTCCGGAGCCGATCGATGGGCTCGGAACTCAATACGGCCGATAGTTGGGCTTGCCAGCCTGGTTCCATCGTTGTGTTCTGTGGCGAATCGGTCATGGCATCAGGCGTTGAATCTGCCAGCCGTCGCTCGTGGGAGTGTAGACAAAACGATCATGCAGGCGCGAGCGCCGACCTTGCCAGAATTCCCATTCATCCGGCAGGAGCCGATAGCCGCCCCAGGACGGGTTGCGTGGTACATCCCCTGCGGGATAACGGGCTTCGATGTCACGGAAGCGCGCTTCCAGCGCTGCGCGGGATTCGATCGGTTGGCTTTGATGGGATGCCGCCGCGGCAATCCGGGATTTGATGGGCCGCTGATTGAAATAGGCTTCGTTATCGGCATCCGGCAGACGTTCGATCCGGCCGGTCACGCGCACTTGTCGATCCGTTTCCGGCCAGTAGAAGGTGAGTGCTGCGAACGGATTTTCGGCCAGTTCCTGCCCCTTGCGGCTGCGGCTGTCGGTGTAAAAGCACAGGCCGCGCGCATCCAGGTGCTTGAGCAGAACGTATCGGGCCGAGGGGCGTCCTTCCTTGGTGGCCGTAGACAGGCACATGGCGGTGGCATCGAAATTGCCCGCCGCTTCTGCAGCCTTGAGCCATTCTTGCAGCTGAAGTGCCGGATCCTCACGCAAGTCCTTGCGGTGCAATTCGCCGAATACGAAGTCCCGCCGGGTGGAACGGTGGTCGAATTCGCCAACATTCTTTTTATCTGGGTCGCTCATAACGTCTTCCTCGTGATTTTTCGGGCATGTTTCATAACATGAGTGTATCAGGACGCGCGCATGGATGATTTTGAGCTATGCTCGTCCGCCCTGTTTTTCTGGAGGTGACTCACGGTGACCAATCGAGCTGTACATATCATTCTTTTGCATGGATTGGGTGCGAATGGCGACGATCTTGCGCCGATCGGACGGATACTGGCCGAATATGTCGGGTGGTCAAATGGTGAGTTTGTTACTCACGCCCCTGATGCGCCCGTCGCGCCCGTGACGATCAACAACGGCTATCTCATGCCGAGCTGGTTTGATATTTATGGCCTTGATCGTGATGCGCCGGTGGATATGCCGGGTGTTGAGGCTTCGGTTGAGCGGATTGTGGCCCTGATCGAGTCGCAAGTGGGCGACGATCCCTACGTGCTGGCAGGTTTCTCTCAGGGCGGGGTGATTGCTTTGCGCGCATCATGTGCGACCAAGTGTGCGCCGATGGCCGTTCTGCTGCTTTCCACCTGGCTACCGGCGGCAGATCAATTCGTGTTGCCACAAGACCGCAAAGCCATGCCGATCTTTATCGGCCATGGTGAGCAGGATGATGTCGTGCCCGTTGCCTCGGCCGCACGGATGGGGCAAGTGTTGAACGCTGCGGGCGCCACGCGCGTTGAAACACATTTCTACACAATGGCGCATCAGATCTGCCCCGAAGAAATGCAGGATATGGCGCAGTTTCTGGCGGATGTGATCCGGCAGCCAAAATAAAAGCCCGCTCAAAGAACAGGCTTCGGGACTCGGTTTGATGCGGAGAATCAGTCCTTGTCGGCCAGTTTTTGCATGTTCTCATTGATTTTGAACAGCACGATCAAAAGTTCACTCCAGATCCGCACGCCGATGGCGCCAAAGATGATCATGAAGATGCCCTTGAAGAACGAGCCGAACGAGAATCCACCGTAGCCGGTAAACATGGAGCCGAGGCCGCCGATCACAACCGCGAGCAGTAACAGCCAATAGATCACCGTGATGATTTTCGGGGTGATCATGTCATCGAAGAAAAACAGATTTTTCATAGCTAAGTCCTTTTGTTATTAATTCGCGAACAAGCGGCGAAAGCGCACCGCCACGAGAAGATTACAACAAAAAGCAATGCATTAGATGACGGTTTGATGGCGGGCTTTTTACGAACGTTCCAATGCCTTTTTCGCAGCGGTCGCCTGCAATCGCACCTGATTCGGTGCGGTGCCGCCGGTGAGGTCGCGCGCGGCCATGCTGCCCTCCAGGGTCAGCACCGCAAACACATCTTGCTGGATTTTTGGCGAGAATGTCTGCAATTGCGCCAAGGGCAATTCAGACAGATCGCAACCGGCGTTCTGGGCGTGGCGTACGGCCTTGCCAACGATTTCATGCGCATCGCGGAACGCAACGCCTTGACGCACGAGGTAATCGGCCAGATCAGTGGCGGTGGAGAACCCCTGTTTGGCGGCGATACGCATCCGCTCGCGGTTTGGTTCGATGGCCGGAATCATGTCGGCGAAGGCGCGCAGGCTGCCCATCAGTGTGTCCACTGCGTCGAACAGCGGTTCCTTGTCTTCCTGATTGTCCTTGTTGTAGGCCAGCGGCTGGCCTTTCATCAGGGTGAGCAGCGCGAACAGATCGCCATAAACGCGCCCGGTCTTGCCGCGCACCAGCTCTGGCACATCCGGGTTTTTCTTCTGCGGCATGATCGAGCTGCCGGTGCAGAAACGATCCGGCAGGTCAATGAAGGCGAACTGGGCGGAGGTCCAGAGAATCAGCTCTTCACTCATGCGCGACAGGTGCATCATGGTCACCGAAGCCGCAGCCAAGAATTCGATGACGAAATCGCGGTCGGAAACGGCATCCAGCGAATTGCGGCTGACGCCGTCGAAGCCCAGCAGTTCGGCCACATAGGCGCGATCGAGCGGGTAGGACGTGCCCGCCAGCGCGGCCGAACCCAAGGGCAGGATGTTCACGCGGCGGCGGACATCGGCCAGCCGCTCGGCATCACGGGTCAGCATTTCGTACCAGGCGAGCAGATGGTGGCCGAAGCTGATCGGCTGGGCGACCTGCAAATGGGTGAAGCCGGGCATCACGGTATCGGCTTCGCGCTCGGCCAGATCGACCAGACCCGAACGCAATCGAGTCAGTTCAAGCCCGATGCGATCGATGGCCCCGCGCAGGTACAGTCGCACATCGGTGGCAACCTGATCGTTGCGCGAGCGGCCGGTGTGCAGTTTCTTGCCGATATCGCCGATGCGGTCGATCAGACGCGCCTCGATGTTCATGTGCACATCTTCATAGGCCACAATCCAGGCAAAATCGCCGCGCTCGATGTCGAGCAGGATGCCGTTCAGCCCGTCGATGATCTTGTCGCATTCCGCCATGGTGAGGACGCCGACCTTGGCCAGCATTTTCGCATGTGCGATAGAACCGGCGATGTCTTCGCGGAACAGACGCTGGTCAAAACCAACGGAAGCGGTGAAGGCTTCAACAAAGGCATCGGTGGGTTCGTCGAAACGGCCGCCCCAGAGTTTGGTCGTCGGCAGTTCGGTTAGGCTTTGGGCGGTCTGTTCATCGGGGCGGATCATGAAGGTCACTCGTTAAAATATCTCGCAGGGTGGCGTAGTATATCGCAAGCCTCGCGCGACCTCCCTTTGATGATCTAACCCGAGGGTTGGTGAGATGGATGGGCAGGGTAAATACAGACAGGGAGCGTTTATGAGCGCAGATAAACCAGATCAATCCAAGCCAGATCAGTTCAAGGGCAATCGACCTCGTTCGCAGCCTACTGCCATCATGGCGTTGCCCGCGTTTTGCACGTCGCGCATCTTGCTGATTACGCTGTTGCTTGGATTCGGGTTGGCGCTGTTGCTGGCCATTGCCCCCGGCGTATCGGAGGACCGCTGGATTCGTCTGGGCACCACTTCATGGTTTGTCGCTTGGGTGACGCTGATTACAGTCGGCGTGTTGTGCGCGCTGCAAAAGCCCCTCTGCCGCCTGCCACGGCATTGGTTGTTAGTGGTGGTGATGTCCATTCTGCTTATCGTCACGTCGATCATCAGCATTCTGGCCTATCAGTCGCTGACCCGATTGGGATGGAATCCATTCGAAAGCCAGTTCGCTTTTTTGTTGCACAATCAGGCGATTGCCTCGGTGGTTGGCGTTATGGGGATCTGGATTTTTTCCCTGCATTGGGCCAAAACCCGGCGAGTGACGGCGCAGACCAAGGCGGAGCTGGATGCACTACATGCCCGCATTCGTCCGCATTTTTTGTTCAACAGTTTGAACACCGTGGCCGCTCTGATCGATACCGATCCCAAGGCAGCCGAAGCGGCGGTTCTGGATCTGGCCTCGATCTTTCGCGCTGCCCTGCACGCGGGCGATACGGCCAGTCTGGAGGATGAACTGGCTCTGACCCGTCGCTATCTGGCATTGGAACGCTGGCGCCTCGGGCCACGTCTGGTCGTCGAATGGGTATTGCCCAAAGATCCGTTGCCGGCGATCACGTTGCCGATTCTGACCATCCAGCCCTTGGTGGAAAATGCCGTGCGCTACGCGGTGGAACGCAGTTTTGAACCGTGCACCATTCGCATCGAGTGTCTGGTGGGTGACCAAGCCATCAGTCTGTTGATCGATAATCCGGTCATCATGGATACACAGCCGCCAGCCCGGGACGGCAACGGGATTTCCCTGCAGAATATCCGTGATCGGCTGGCGTTGATGTTTGGTGACCGCGCGAGCCTGCGCACCGGGGTGATTGACGCGCATTTTCGCGTCAAGCTGGTGCTGCCACGCCCAAAAGCTGATGAGATGCAAGGATGAATTCATGCGTGTATTAATTGTCGATGACGAACCGCTGGCCCGTGTGCGCCTGCGGCGGTTGTTGGCCGAACACCCGGATGTTCTGGTGGTCGGCGAGGCCGATCATGTGGCAAAGGCCGAGGCGTCACTCGCGTCCGAGCCGGAACTGGTTTTTCTCGATATCGAAATGCCCGGTGAGTCGGGGTTGAGTTGGGCGAAGCGGTTACGCCAGTTGGCCGTGCCGCCTGCGATTATTTTCACTACGGCCCATCCCGGGCATGCGCTGGAGGCGTTTGCGAGCAGTCCGATCGATTACCTCGTTAAACCCATCGAGCCTGAGAGGCTCACCCAAGCCCTTGCGCGTGCCGCACAACCCACCCGCGCCCAGCAAAGCCACGAGCCGCGCCTGAATATCCAGATCGGACGTCAGCAGCGCGTGGTATCCGCCTCCGACATCATCGCCGCATTGAGCGAGGACAAGTACACCCGTCTGATCACGGTTGAAGGCGATGTGCTTCTGGAGCAGAGTCTCAAGGAACTGGAGGGTCTGTTCGGCGATTATTTGCTTCGTTTGCATCGACACAGTCTGATCAATCGCGCCCGTTTGCGGGCAATCACCCGCAATGCGTCCGGCCAGCATCTGGCGGATGTGACTGGGTTGCCCGAGCCGCTGGAAATCAGTCGCCGGGCAATGCCCGCCGTGCGCGAAGCGCTGGGAAGTGTCGATTGAAATGGTGCACTAAAATGGGGCCGGATCGCTGAATGTCTGCATGACGCCGCGCACAGGATCCGGAAAAGACAGCGATTCGGCATGGAGCATCAGCCGGCCATGGTTTTGTGCCTGAGGGTGGTAGAGCGTATCGCCCTGAATCGGGTGGCCGATGGACAGCAGATGCACCCGAAGCTGGTGCGAGCGGCCGGTAATGGGTTCCAGTTCCAGACGAGCGTAATCTGCCGTTTCGTCCTGCACGGCATAACGCGTTTGGGATGGTCGGCCCTGTTCTTCGTCGATCCGGTAGCGGGGACGATGTTCCCTGTCCGGGCCGATCGGCCGGTCGATCAAACCTTGCGGTGGCACGGGCGCGCGATCGACATGGGCGATGTAACGCTTTTGTGTGAGCCGATCTTGAAACGCGATGGAAAGTGCGCGGTGCGCCCGAGCGTGCCTGGCCAGCACCATCACGCCCGATGTATCCCAGTCCAATCGATGCACGATCCGCGCTTCGGGAAATTCCTGATTGACTCGGGTAATCAGGCTGTCGGTTTTGTGCGCTTCCTTGCCGGGCTGGGTGAGCATGCGCGTGGGCTTGGCGACGATCAGAAAATCCGCCGTTTCGGCCAGCAGGCGCCAAGGCTCGATGGTGTCGGTTACGCCCGCGAGATGCCTTGTGTTTGAACTCATGAGCGGCTATGAATGGCCGCGCGAAGCGCCGCTTCAATTTCTGCGCAGCGTTTGGGCGAATCGACGGCACGACCCTGCCGCTCAACCACATAGAATGCATCTTCAACGCGTTCACCCAGTGTGCTGACGCGTGCGTGATTGAGGCTGATGTCCAGATCTGCGAATGCGGCGGTGATGTCGGCCAGCAGTCCGGGACGATCCTTGGTGATAATCTGGATTTCGGTGCGTCCTCGACGGTGGTCACTCAAAAACTGAATTTGTGTCGCCACATCGATACTGGCGAGTTGAGGCGGGCTGCGCCGGTGAATGCGGGTGCGCGCTGCATCCGGACTTTGCAACCGGTCGTGCAGGCGCGTGCGCAACATGTCGAGCGACCAGTGATCCAATCGTGCACCATCATGCTGGTCGAGAATGAAGAATTCGAACAACGCCCGGTTCTGTGGATGCGCCGCGGTAGGCGTGATCACGGTCATGTTGGCTGATTGGACGTTCAATCCGCTGCGGTCGAGTTCGGCCACAATGCGGGCGAACTGGCCGTGCTCGTTTTCAGCCAGCACCAGAATCTGGATGGCATCTTGATCGGGGGTATTACTGATCCAAATGACGGGCAGGCCTTCTACACCAAGCGCCAGGCGTGCATGTTGCAGTACGGGGGCGATGTCGGTTCGCAGGAAGTAATCGTCTGGCAGGCTCTGGAACCAGCCGTCGAGGTCTTCGGCGGAAATATTGGCGGCGATGCCTTCGCGAAGCGCTGCCGCTCGGGTGGCGTCGACGATCTCGCGCGCGCTTAACTCACCCTGCTTGAACCAGTTTTCGGTCAACTGGTGTAGGCGCTTGAGTAGGGCATCACGCCAGGAATTCCACAGGTTGGGGTTGGTGGCGCATATGTCTGCCACCGTGAGCAGGTATAGGTCATCCAGTCGGGCAGGGCTGCCGACACTGCGCGCGAATTCCTCCACCACGGTGGGATCTTCGATATCGCGACGCTGCGCGGTGAACGACATCATCAAATGGTTTTCGACCAGCCAGACCAGACGTTCGGTCTCAGCGCCCGGCAAGCCATGCGCCTTGGCAAATTGCCGCGCATCGACAGCGCCCAATTCTGCGTGGTCACCGCCACGACCTTTGGCGATATCGTGGAACAATCCGGCAAGATAGAGCGCCTCCGGGCGTTGGACGCGACGAATGATCTGGCTGGCCATCGGGTGTTCGTCTGCAAATTGAGGCTGGGAAAAGCGCCGCAGATTGCGGATGACTAGAAGGGTGTGGGCATCGACCGTGTAGGCGTGGAACAGATCGAACTGCATCAGGCCGACGATCTGACTGAAGGCTGGGATGTAGGCCGCCAGAACGCCGTTGAGGTTCATGGCCTTGAGTGCTCGGTAGACGCCGGTCTTGTTTTGCCAAATCGCCATGAACAGTTGTTGCGCCTGAGGATTTTTGCGAAAGCCCTCGTCGATGACGCTGAGGTTGGCCCGGAGTTGCCGTGCCGTGGCAGCGCTGGGGCCCAGCAGTTCGGTGTGCTGCGCCAGAAGTAAGAACATTTCGAGGATGGCCGTCGGCGAGCGCATGAATACCTGCGCATCGACAGTTTCCAGTAAATGTCCCCGGATGCGGAATCGGGCGTTGATCGGGACGATACGGTTATCCGGATGCGGGTCGAGTGCTTCACGAAAGTTTTGGAGAATCAGCTGGTTGAGACGTTCGATTTCAATGGTGGTACGGAAGTACCGTTGCATGAAGCGTTCCACGGCAAGGTTGCCGTCCTGCTCGCCCTCATAGCCGAACTGTGCCGCCAAGGTTTTCTGATGCAGCAGCAGAAGGCGCTCTTCGGCGCGTCCTGCCAGGGCGTGCAGACCGATGCGGACTTGGCTGAGAAACGATTCAGCCTCCGTGAGTGTCTGCCATTCCCGATCCCCCAGCAGGCCATGCTCGTGCATGGCATCGAGCGTGCCTGCGCCCGCTACCCGATTGCCGATCCAGCGAATTGTGTGCAGATCACGCAGGCCGCCGGGACTTTCCTTGATATTGGGTTCGATTTTGGCGCCCATTTCATCGAATGTGCGGTAACGCATAGCCTGCTCGGCCGTTTTCGCCTGGAAGAAAGGCCAGTCCTGAAAGACCCGATCTGAACGGACCAATTGGCTCAGTTGCTTGAACAGTGCGGCATTGCCGGTGATCAGGCGGGCATCAAGCAGGTTGGTGTATACCGTCACGTCGTCGCGCCCGGCGATGAGGCATTCCTCGACCGTGCGCACCGCATGGCCGATGACAAGGCCGGCATCCCACAAGTGGCACAAAAAGTTCTGAATGACCGTATCGTGCTCATGCGTTTGAAGCAGGATCAAAAGGTCGATGTCCGAATGCACGAATTGCTCACCGCGGCCGTAGCCACCGACGGCAACCAGTGCGGCACCGCCTCTATCCAGTTCTTGTGGCCAGTAGATTTGCAGCAGTTCATCAATCAGTCGGGTATGCGTTTGCAGAAACATCGTTGCGCCATCGGCTGCCAGCAGCGCCTTGGGCCAGGTTGCAAGATGTGCGGCAATGCGTGCGCAAAGATCGGTAAATTCACCCGACGATGAAATACGAGCTGACTTCATGCAGTGGAAATCATGCTGGATGGACGGGAATCACCACTGAGAATCTCGAAACCATCTTCGGTCACGACGACGGTGTGTTCCCACTGGGCCGACAGGGAGTGATCCTTGGTTACGACAGTCCAGCCATCGTTCAGGAGTTTGATGTCGCGCTTGCCCGCGTTGATCATCGGTTCAATGGTGAACACCATGCCTGGCTCGAGGCGAATACCCTCACCCCGTTTGCCGTAGTGCAGGACTTGAGGATCTTCATGGAAACTTTGCCCGAGACCATGGCCGCAATATTCGCGAACGACGGAAAAACCACTGGATTCAGCCACTTTCTGAATGGCTGCGCCGATATCGCCCAACGTCGCGCCCGGTCGCACTTCCTCGATGCCGCGCATCATGGCGTCATAAGTCACGTCGATCAGTCGTTGCGCCCGGATGGATGGCGTGCCGACGGTGTACATGGCCGATGTATCGCCAAACCACCCATCCTTGATGACGGTGACGTCGATATTCATGATGTCGCCGTTTTCCAGTTTTCTGGGGCCGGGAATGCCATGACACACCTGGTGATTGAGCGAGGTGCACAGCGATTTGGGGAAACCGTGATAACCCAATGTGGCCGGTACGCCGCCCTGCACTTCGGTGATGTGCTTGTGTGCCACCGAGTTCAGCTCATCGGTCGTAGCGCCCGCGAGGACCAGTGGCCGAAGTAGATTCAGGACTTCGGTTGCCAGCAGGCTGGCGTGGCGGATTTTTTCGATTTGTTCCGGCGTTTTAATGATGATACTCATGGTTTTGGCTGCTGGCCTTATTAAGAATAGAAAGCCGAGTGTACCAAATCCGCGCACGCCAATCCCGCGCTGGCCGGTAGCCATGCGGACTTGACTGTGAATGATTTTTAGCTTGAGGTTAGCGAGGTCAGTAGTTGATCGACACGCGCGGTATCGAATGGTCCGATCTTCTGGTAGCGAATATTGCCCTTGGCATCCAGCACGAAGAAGGTGGGCGTCAGGCGAACCGGCCCGAACGCAGCGGCGGCGGCACCCGTTTTGTCCTGTAACACGGTGTAAGGGATTTTCTTTTCCGACACCATGGCCTTGAGCTGGTTGAGTGCGTCATAAGACATCGCCATACCGACTACATTCACGCCTTTGGCCGAGAACTTGTCGTATAGCGCGATCATGTGCGGAATTTCTTCCACACAGCCGGGGCAGGTCGTCGCCCAGAAGGTGATGGCGGTTGGCTTGCCCAGCAGATTGGATAGATCGACAGGCTGGCCGTTGAGGTCTTGCACGGTCAGCCCGCTCAGGTTGACGGGGGTTTCGGTCGAGCAACCGGTCAGGGCACTGATGAGCCCAAGCGCGGCACCGCCAATCAGCAGGCGGCGTTGGGCGGAAAAATTGGGTTCTGCATTCATGGTTTTACCTTGATATCTGCTTGGCCGGAGTGTTATGCCGGAGTGTTGTTATGTCGTGGCCGGTCATGCCTGTTCTTCAAGCGCACTGCGGGTCAGTACGCCAAAAGTCCGCTTGAATGGCGGGATGGTTGTGCGTTGACCGATCAGGACATCGACCTTATTCGTGCGCATGAGTTCACGGGCTTCAATCAGAGTCAGACCAATATCGACTGCCTTGGCCGGGATCATCGTCAACTCGGTGGTCAGATCAACCACCCGTTCGGTCGGTTTCTGCTCGTTCGAAAGCACTTCTGTTGGAAGCGTTTCCTGTGGCTGGTCGTCTCCCGATAAGACTACTTCGGGTAAGACATCTTCCGACTGGTTATGGGGGGCAAGCGTGGCCAGAAAACGATTCAATTCGTAACCTGAAATCACTCCGATGGGTTGCCGGACTCCGTCTCGAACCACCAACCAATCCGGGACGGCGGTCATCAGTTCCTGAAGATGGCGTACGGGGCACTGTGCCGACGTTTCTGTGAAATTGCGGTTGATGATACTGCTGATTGCAATATCGTTCGCATTGTGCCAAAGCGATAGCCCGTGCATTTGATGCGCATTGGCACGCAATACCGTGTCGTAGATGCCGTCTTTGTGAAATACCGTTCGGCTGGTCAAACTGGCGATGATGATCGTCAACATCGCCGGTACGATCGCGCCGGTATCGCCGGTCAGCTCAATGACGGCCGTGAGTGCGGCCAGTGGAGCCTGTAGTGTTGCGCCCATCATCGCGCCCATGCCCAGAACCGTGTAGAAAGCCACGTCGCTGACCGGAATCTGCGTGAAGTTGAGCAAGAGCATACCCAGAGCGCTGCCAGTGAATCCGCCGACAACCAGTGTGGAGCCGATAGGCCCCAAAGGGAGACCAAAACCAAACGTCAGCGCGCTCAGGATAAGCTTTGCCAGTATCATGAATGCCAAGAGGCCTAATGCGAATTTGGCGCTGGCGGCCAGTCCAACGGAGTCATAGCTGATGCTCATGACCTGCGGTAGGGCCAGTCCGATCAGCCCCGTAATGACACCGATGATGCCGAAACGAACCCAGATGGGCCAATCCCAGGTGCGGCGAATCGAAACATCGGTGATGTGAATGTAGCTGGCGGCAAAGGCGCCGATTACCAATCCCATGCCGATCAGGATTGGCACCTCCCACAGGGCGAGGTTATGCATGAGTTGAATGTCGAATGCCGGATTGGTGCCGAAAAACAGGGTAGAAAACAAGGCACCTGCCGAGGCTGCCAGCATGATCGGGATGAATGTTGCCAGTGTGTATTGGCGCACGATCAGCTCCAGCGTGAAGATGACCGCGGCCAGTGGCGTGTTGAATGAAGCAGCGATGGCCGCCGCGGCGCCACAGCCGACCAGCGTGCGCACACTGTTGTGCGGCAGGTCGAGAAATCGACCGATCCAGCTGCCGCCGGTGGCGCCGAGATGAATGCCCGGCCCCTCTCGTCCGCTCGACAAGCCAACCAGCAATGCCCAGACGGCGCTGAAGAACTGTACAACCGCATTTCGCCAGGGAAGATCCGCTTCGAAGCGATGGAAGCGGATGATCACATAGCCTACGCCGACGGAACGAATGGCCTTGGGCAAGTAAAACATGGCCACACCCAGCGTAATGCCACCAATGGCGGGAAGAAAAAAACGCCAGGCCAGCGGTAGAGCAGAATATTCGCCCGGGCTGGGTAAACCAAGAAAATAAATCTGTAGCGATTCCAGCGCGAGACGAAAGGCGGTAACTAGTGCAGAGGCAAATATACCGGCGATCAGACCCAGGATGGCCATGGGGGTTAAGGCGTCCGGGCGGGCGAGTTTCAGCCTGAGCGGATCAAGAATGGCTTGAATTTTATTGCGCACAACGCCCCCCGTTGGGCTCTATTGACGATTGAAGCTTTGTTATGATGCGTTACAGGTAAATTATTTGCCATTTCTGGAGAGGAAAACATGAAGAAAATCGGCATAGTCGGAGGAACAGGCTATACCGGCGTCGAATTGATGCGGTTGCTGGCACGGCATGGCGGGGTGGAAATTACGGCCATTACCTCGCGAGGGGATGCGGGAACGCGCGTGGATGCAATGTATCCGAATCTGCGCGGTGCGATTGATTTATGTTTTACCACCCCGGATGAAGCGAACCTCGCGGATTGCGATCTGGTTTTTTTCGCCACGCCGAATGGGATCGCCATGCAGCAAGCGCCCGAACTGCTGGCTCAGGGTGTTAAGGTGATCGATCTGGCGGCGGACTATCGGATCAAGGATCTGGGCGTCTGGTCGACATGGTACGGTATGACTCACGCCTCGCCAGAGTGGGTTGAGCGCGCGGTGTATGGTTTGCCGGAACTGTATCGTGATGAAATTCGCGATGCCGAACTGGTGGCGAATCCCGGTTGCCACGTTACAGCGGCCACACTCGGGCTTTTGCCGTTGATGGGGCAGGATTGGGTCGATCACACTCGATTGATCGCAGATTCCAAATCGGGCAGCAGTGGCGCCGGTCGCAAGGCCGAGGTACCCATGTTGATGGCCGAAGCGGGTGAAAGCTTCAAGGCGTACTCGGCCAATGGTCACCGTCATCAACCGGAAATTGTGCAAACGCTCACCGCGGTTGCCGAGTGTCCCATCGGGCTGACTTTTGTGCCGCATTTGGTGCCGATGGTGCGCGGTATCGAAGTGAGCCTGTATATTCCGCTTGTTGAAGAACCGACGGCTGATGTGCAGCAGTTGTATGAAGCGTATTACGATGCAGAGCCGTTCGTTGATGTGATGCCCTCGGGCAGTCACCCGGAAACCCGCAGCGTGCGTGGCAACAACCTGTGCCGGATGGCGATTTTCCGGCCTCAGGGTGCATCAACATTGGTCATCAGTTCGGTGATCGATAATTTGGTCAAGGGCGCGGCGGGTCAGGCCGTGCAGAATATGAACCTGATGCTGGGCTTTCCCGAGCAACAAGGGCTTGATCTGGTTGCCCTGTCCCCGTGAAAAACACAACAAAAGTTGAGCATCCGCTCAACTTTTGGGTCATGATTGAATCCATGTTTTGGGTTTAAACCGGCCAGAATTCTGGAGTGTAATGATGAATACAGAAGTTGTTGATGCAGCAGTGGGCGAAGCGCCACTGATCTTTACCGAAAATGCCGCCAATAAAGTGCGCAGTCTGATCGAGGAAGAGGGTAATCCCGATCTGAAGTTGCGCGTCTTCATAACCGGCGGTGGATGTTCCGGATTCCAGTACGGTTTCATGTTCGAAGAATCCGCGCAGGAAGACGACGCACAGGTGGAACGCGGCGGTGTCACTTTACTCGTCGACCCCATGAGCATTCAGTATCTTGAAGGTGCCGAGATTGATTATAAAGAAGACATAACAGGAGCTCAGTTTGTGATCCGCAACCCGATGGCAGCAACCACCTGCGGTTGTGGCTCGTCATTCTCAATCTAGAGGCTTCATATGGATAAACAGGACAACAACGGCTATGTGCCTGGTCTAAAAGGCATACCGGCGGCGGAATCGAAAATTTCTTTTCTCGATGGACAGGCAGGTTTGCTGACATACCGTGGTTATCCCATCGTTGAATTGGCTCAGCAAAGCACGTTCGAGGAAGCTGCCTGGGTTCTGATTAATGGTGAGCTGCCGAATACGGACGAATTGACGCGCTTCGCTTCGGATCTGCGCGCGAATCGTCGCGTTAAATACAATGTACGCGATATCATGAAGTTTTTGCCAATTGATGGTGATCCGATGGAGGCGCTGCAAACCTGTGTCGCCAGTCTGGGGATGTTCTACCCAGGACAGGAGCGCATGACCGCCAATGGTGTCAATGCGGACAGCGAATTCGTTGAGCAGATGATTATCAAGATTCTCGCCAGCATGGCGACCCTGGTCGCTATGTGGGAGCGCATTCGCCGCGGAGATGACCCGATATTACCGCGCACTGATCTGACTTATGCCGAAAATTTCCTGTACATGATGAACGAGCGTGAGCCCGATCCGGTCGAAGCACGCATCATGGACGCATGTCTTGTGCTTCATGCAGAGCACACCATCAATGCATCGACGTTTGCAGCATTGGTTTGTGGCTCAACCCTTGCGCCCCCCAACCTCGTGGTCGCATCGGCCATTGGAACCCTCGCCGGCCCTTTGCATGGTGGTGCCAATCAACGCGTCCTCAATATGCTTGATGATATCGGCTCGGTAGAAAATGTGGCCGGTTGGCTGGATCAACGTCTTGCAAACAAGCAGGTCATTTGGGGTTTTGGGCATAGGGAATATAAGGTAAAAGACCCACGAGCGAATATTCTTCAAGACCTGCTTGAACAGTTACGCGAACACCGTCATGGTCAGATATCCCCGCTGTATGAGCGGGCAAAGGAACTGGAACGTTGTGCTGAGGAGCACCTGTCACCGAAAGGCATTTTCCCGAACGTGGATTTTTACTCGGGGTTGTTGTACGAAGCATTAGGCATTCCCCGTGATCAGTTCACGCCAATTTTTGCCATTTCCCGCACAGCGGGTTGGCTGGCGCATTGGAAAGAACAAATCACGCACAACCGGATTTTCCGACCGACGCAGGTTTATACAGGCTACGAGCCGCGCAGCTACCGGCCTATGTCATTACGTTGATTCGTAATTGATGGGCATTCTAAGCGGGGAAAAATCCACCCAGAATGCGCAAACCTTCGGCTCCCGTCACCGACGGGGCGTTCCCCGCTTCCCCTAATAAAAACTGCCGTGCCAACCAGGCGAAGGCAGCACACTCGACGCATTGCGGATCGATGCCGAAGAGGTCGCTGGTTTCGACCCGCGTTCC